>DATNEJ010000249.1:0-9323 GCA_035606775.1 Acetobacteraceae bacterium
GCCTCGGCCACCGGTATCGCGGAATCCGATATCGAGCGTCTTGCGGCGCTTTACGGCAACGCAAAGGCGCCCTTCATCCGGATTGGCTACGGCATGAGCCGCTGTTCCAACGGCGGGCAGAATTTGCGCACAGTCGCGCTGCTTCCTGGCGTCACGGGTGCATACGGACGCTATGGGGGCGGTGCTCTGCTCGCAACGGCGGCTTCGTTCGACCTGAACTACAACGCGGTTCGGAAACCTTCCGGTCCCCTCGCGGCGCGCACGATCAACCACCTGAAACTCGGCGAAGCGCTGCTGGAAATGAAGGATCCGCCAATTCGCGCCCTGTTCATTGCAGCGAACAACCCTGCCATCACCAATCCCAATAGTGCAAAGACCCGGGCCGGCCTGGCGCGAGAGGACCTGTTCACCGTCGTCCACGACCCATTCCTTTCCCTCACCGCACGCTATGCCGATATTGTCCTGCCCGCAGCAACGTACCTCGAAACCGAGGATTTCTATCGGTCATATGGCACGTACTACATGCAGTACGGCGCCCGCGCGGTTGCGCCGCAGGGGCAGGCATGGTCGAACTTTCGCCTTGCGCAAACGCTGGCGGCCCGCCTGGGGTTGACCGACCCCATATTCCGCATGAGCCAACCGGAGATCCTGCGGGAGTTGTTTCGCGGCGCGCAAGGCGGAGCCGCGGCCTTTGACCCGGACGCGCTCATCGAAGGAGGCCCCGTCAGCATCGCGGGCCGAACCGGCCAGCAATTCCGCACTCCATCGGGCAAGCTCGAATTCTACTCCGAGTCGCTCGCTAGGCAGGGACTGGCCCCAATGCCGGACTGGCACCCCGATCCCGATGAGGCAAATCAGACAGCGCGCTACCCCCTTCGGCTCTTGACCGCACCGGGTTACTTTCAAAGCCATACCGCGTTTTCCGGCGTCGCCTTCCTCCGCCGGAGGGAAGGCGCTCCATTCGCGGTGCTGCACCCGGACGATGCGAAAGCGCGTGGCCTCACTCATGGCCAGATGGTCCGGCTTTTTAATGACCAGGCTGAGATCGGCCTGGTTCTCCAGGTGCGCGATGAGATCTCGCCCGGCGTCGTGCTGGTGCCTGGTCAGCGGCCGGACGCGGAAGCAGGGGCTGGCACCGTCAACATGCTCTGCCGGGACAGCTTCACCGATATGGGCGCAGGTGCCACCTATCAAAGCACATGGCTGGAGGTCGGTGCCGGATAGAGCGTGATCGTCGCAGGCGGGCTCGCCGGAGACGTGAATCACGCGATCAAACCAAGCGGGTAGGGCTTGGTCGGTGCTTCTGTCTGCACCGAGCAGGTGCAAGGGTCTGATCGTCGCAGGCAAGATTGGAAATCTTGAAGCAGGCGTTCCCTGCAAGATCGCTGGATCGGCGCTATCTTCCTGCGGGACGAACGGCCAGGGAAACTGCGGCCTGACCCATCAGCGCCGAGCCCAGCAGCACCACCGCCACAGGGTAGACCGCGCCCGGGCGCCAGGTTTCCACCACGATCGTGCAGAGCATTCCGTAGGCCATCTGCACGAATCCGTACATGCCCGACGCTGCGCCGATCGCCTGCGGATTGACGCTGACCGATCCGACCAGCGCGAACGGACTGGCCATGCCGGCGCCGAACATGAACAGCGTGACCGGTCCCACTACGGTTAACACCGTCAGCCTGTCTGTGATGTCGGCGATGGCGAAAAGTGCCGCGCCAACGATCGCCGTCACGTTGGCAATACGCAGCGCTGTTTTGACCGGCAGTCTTCCGGCCAGACGGTTCGCTCCCAGACTGCCTCCGGCGACCCCAAGCATCAGCACGAGATAATAGAGCCCGACCCGCTGCGTCGACTGGTGAAGGTAGTTTTCGAAGATAAAAGGCGAGGCGGACATGAACCCATAAAAGGCCGTCGTGGAACATGCGCCGCCAATCGCATAGCCGCAGAAGGCGCGCGATCGTAACAGTCTTCCATATCCCGCCAGCATCCGTCGGGCTGAACCGCCTTGCGGCCGATGGGTTTCCGGCAGGATCAGCAATGCCGCTGCCAGGACTGCACCGCCGATCGCTGCAAGCAGCACGTAGCTCGCACGCCAGCCGACATACGCGGTGACATAGCCACCGATGGCGGGAGCAACGGCCGGCACCATCGACATGACCAGCGTCAGAAGGGCGAGCCTGCCGGCTGCGGTTTCTGCCGTAGCACCGTCGCGCACTGCCGCCCTGCCCAGTACCAGTCCAGCGCATCCGCCGAGGGACTGGAGAACCCGGGCGCCGATCAGCACCGTGGCGTTGGGGGCCACCGCAGTCGCGACGCTGGCAGCGGTGAAAAGCGAGAGGCCGGCGAGCAGAACCGGACGGCGCCCGAGCCGGTCGGATACCGGACCATAGACCAATTGCCCGATCGCCAAGCCGATCAGGTAGAGCGTGATCGTCAACTGTACCGTGCTGATCGAAATGTTCAGCGCGCGCGCTGTGTCAGGCAATGCGGGGATAATGATGTGCATCCCCAGCGTGCCACATGCGGTCATGGCGACCAGCAACAGAAATGGCGCCTGCGCATGCCGGCCCAGCAGCGGCTTGGTCAGTAACTGCATCAAATACCCCGAATTCCGCTTCCACTGTCGGCTGTGGATGTGTGCATCGCAACATGGGGGAAAGCATGGGCGGTCTGCGCCTGCCCCGGGTATTCAAGTGACGGTCTCGGACTCTGTGTTGGCACAGGTCAGCGCGTGATCACCCGTCAGCGGGCGGATCCGTCAGCGGATATGTCCATCGGGTTCCGAGGATTCGATAGCGGACCATCGCCGGGCGCGAGACCGAAAGCTCGATGGGTCAGCACACCCGGCCAGAAGCCGTCGGATAGCGACTCGGCGACTTCCGGGCGAGCGAGACGGCGGCTCGGGGGCGGCGTTGCTGGCGACGAACCTACCGGTTCAGCGGGCGATGTTCAGGCTTCCCGCTGTCTCAGGCAGCTGCCCAAAAGGCGTGGATTGCCATGCTGCGACAGATCCGCATCCCGAAAGGCGGAGCAGGCCTGAAGGCTGGGGAAGGACGGGCGGAAAGACGTTGATGTCTGCCGGCAATGACTTGAGTCGCCCGGCTTGGCGCAAACCGAGGTGTAGTACACCCAAACGATGCCGTGATTTTCGAAGGCCTGCTCTGCCACGGTCCGCGATGGCGTCGCATGTCCAAGCGCCAGGAACCCGCCAAATGCGAACGCCGCTGCCAGAGGGAGATAGAGGTGCTGGAGGAGCGAACTAAGCTTCATGACAGAGTCCCTCGCGGGCGCGCACGTCCCGTTTGCGATCATTGAAGGCCAGCACCGATGGATCCGGCACGACGCCTGAACCGGGCGCCATCGAGGTCTAGCAAGTCAGCGACCGAGGTCGTGATTCACGTCTCCGGATAGTCTGTCGGAGAAGATCACAATCTGTCGCATCAGACAGTGGTTGAAAGTTTCCGACGATCGCGCCGGCGATCGTCACAGTCAGTGCCGGAGCAAGGAGATCGGTCGGGTCGCCGCAATCAACTCCAGCTTGGCACGAACCGCGTGCACCACTTCGTCCATGGTGGAAAAAGCACCGATCTCACTGTAGGCATCCCAGTGGAACTGATCGAGACGGAAGCCGCATGCTGCCTTCTGCACCACGAAGCTGGGACCGATCGCGTCATCAGCCGTTTCCGGCAGCATGATCAGGCTGGCCTCGTCCGCACAAATACCCTGCAATTCGACGGACCAGTCCGGCGCGACGTCAGCAATCGCCGCCGCCATCATCGCCACATCGCCGATGCACAGCGGCCGCCCTTCCGGAAGATCGGCGAAGGATGATTCTGCTTTGCGCGCGATGTGTCTGACTGACATCTGCCCCTCCTTGACGACCGTTGCCCACGCTCTGCGGTCGCTCTCGAATGAGCGTTTGTCGCACAAAACTAGACGTATGCAAAGTGCAAAAAATCGCATATCGTATCAAATACCGTCACGATTGCTTGTTTCCTCGCGTCCCGCCTGCCGCCCGACGAGCAATAGCAAGGATCGCATTGCGACATAGTGACCGATCCGGCCAACCGGTACGCTTGCAGCCGCGCTCCGCCTCTGACATTCCCGCGATGGCCCCGGCCAGCGCGGAGGACGGCCACAGTCCCAGAGCGCGCGTAAAGGCCCCGACTTTCCTGAAAAAAACCGGGGGCCGAACCAATTTTACGGCCTCACCGGGGCTTAACCCCTCCTGGTCCATCGCCAGTCGCGCGCGGTGCAGGCGTTGCAAATGGGCGAGTGCCGCACGCAACACCTGCACCGGCGCAGCGCCTTCGGTCATCGCAAGTTCAAGCGCCCGGTCTGCCGTCACCACGTCACCGATAGTAGCTGCGAACAACGCGTCATCCAGCGATAGCCCCGCAAGGTCACCGACACACGCCATGGCTGAATCCAGGTCCACCCGGCCAGCCTCACCGACATAGAGGGCGAGCTTCTCAAGTTCCCCTTTTGTGGACGCCCGATCGGCGCCAAGCTGCTGGCCCAGCCAAGCCAGTGCGTCGGGGTCTATACTGACACCGGCCGATTGCAGCGTACCGCGGATCGTGTCCTGCAGGGCTTTTCCTTCTTCCGGATAGCAGCCGATTGCCACGCCATCCGGGGCGCTTTCCACCAAGGTGCGCAATCCGGACCGGGTTGGCATGCCCGCAGCTTCCAGGACGACCAGTGCGGGGGCTGCCCCGTTGAGGATCGCCTGGACCATCGGCTTCATCGATTCGGCGGCGTCCCTGACCCGCACCACTCGTCGCCCACCGGTCAAGACCAGCGACGCAGCCTCGTCGGGAAGTGTGTGCATCGCGTCACGCCCAAGCTCACTCACGCGGAAGGGGTCATCCAGTGAGCCTGCGACGGCCAGCACCAGTGCTTCCGCGCGATCACGGATCATGCCCGCGTCTTCGCCATGCAGCAGCACAACACGACAGGTGCCCGGGTCACGCAGGAAGGCGGCGACTCGGGCGGGTGCCAGTTTCACACGCGATCAGCCGGCCGACGGATGCTTACGAAAATAGAGCGCGAGTTGCATCGCGATCTGATCGGCCAGGTGCTCCGCAATCCGCTTCTGCACGGCTTCGTTCTCCAGGTCCGATGCGAAATATTGCTGATCGAAAAGGTTGAGCCCATCCAAGACGCGAGCGCTGCCCGAAGTAAGACGGGTTCGCGCGGGATCGTCGGCAACCAGCGTCCAGTTTGCGGTGCCGATCAGCCGGATGCGCGTGGCAAAGTTGCTTTGCAGAATGGCAATGCCTTCGCCGGTAACAGCAAACTGCAGCCGCAGGTCGTAGCGATGGGGCGTGCCGCTGTCATTGGCGAGCCGCTCCTGCAAAGCCTGGCGCAGCAACTGACCCGGCCGGTCGGGGATCACCCCGACATTGATTGCCGCGAGTTCCTTGCTGGGGGGGCCTGCCGCAGCGGACGATGCCGGCGCGTATACGGGCTGAAAACCGCAACCCATCAGCCCGAGCCCGCAGCCGAGCATCAGCAAGCCCCGCCGAGGCAAAGCGGCGCTCATGCAGCGATCACGAAGTTGACGATTCGATTCGGTACGTGAATGCGCTTGACGATCCGCTTCCCCTCAAGCGCCTTGGCGACATTGGGTTCTGTCTGGGCAGCTTCTATCGTCGATTCGGCGCTCGAGTCAGGCGGCATCTCCACCGTTCCCCGCAACTTGCCCATGACCTGCACCGCGATCGTGATGGTTTCCGCCTGCAGCAGCGCAGGGTCCGGCTCGGGCCATGCCATCTCTGCGACCAGGTCAGGGTTGCCTGGATGAAGACGCGCAAACACCTCTTCCGCCAGATGCGGCATCATCGGGCTGGACAGGCGTGCCAGCATCTCCACCGCCTCACGCCTCGCCCAATCCAGCCCTTCGCCCGGCGCGGCGCGTTCCGCATCCGTGATCGCATTGGCGAGCTCGTAGATGCGCGCCACCGCGACGTTGAAGGCAAACCCCTCCAACGCCTCCGTCACCGCGGCAATGCAGCGGTGTGTCGCGCGCCGCAACGCCAGGCCGGATCGATCGAAAGTCTCAGGACGCGAACCAGACTGGATTCCGTCCAACGCCTCTGCTGCGCGAAAGACACGCTGCGTAAAGCGAAACGCGCCGGCAACGCCCGCTTCGGTCCATTCCATGTCGCGCTCGGGCGGGTTATCGGACAGGATGAACCAGCGCGCTGTATCTGCTCCATAGCGAGCGATGATCGCTCCCGGATCGATCGTGTTGCGGCGTGACTTGCTCATCGCCTCAACGCGGCCGACTGTCACGGGCTCTCCGGTATTCCGACGCACCGCAGTACCATCGGCGTGTTTCTCGACCTCTTCCGGATAGAGCCAACTGCCGTCCTGGGCACGATAGGACTCGTGGTTCACCATGCCCTGCGTGAACAGGCCGGCGAACGGCTCCTGCACATCGATATGGCCGGTTCGCTGCATCGCGCGCGTAAAGAATCGTGAATACAGCAGATGCAGAATCGCATGCTCGATGCCGCCGATATACTGATCGACGGGCATCCAGTGATCTACCGCGGCCCGGACCAACGGCACGTCCGCTGTCGGACTGCAATAGCGGGCGAAATACCAGGAACTGTCCACGAACGTGTCGAATGTGTCGGTCTCCCGCCGCGCCGGTGCCTGGCAGCGGGGGCAGGCCACGTGTTTCCACGTCGGGTGATGGTCCAGAGGATTGCCAGGCCGGTCAAAGCTCACGTTCTCGGGCAAGGTCACCGGCAACTGATCGTCCGGCACCGGCACGACGCCGCAGGCATCGCAATGGATGACGGGGATCGGGCAGCCCCAATAGCGCTGGCGCGACACGCCCCAGTCCCGCAGGCGCCAGTTGGTGACGCCCTGGCCGATGCCCCGCTGCTCCAACGCCTCGATGGCGGCTCGCTTGGCGGCATCCACATCCAGCCCATTCAGGAAGTCCGAATTGAACGCCGTTCCCGGTCCCACATAAGCTTCCCGGCCGATCGTGAACGACGCCGGATCGGCATCCGGCGGCAGCACCACCGGGACGACGGACAGACCGTATTTCCGCGCGAAGTCGAGGTCCCGTTGGTCGTGCCCTGGGCAGCCGAAGATGGCGCCGGTGCCGTATTCCATCAGCACGAAATTCGCGATCCACACCGGATAGGTGGCGCCTTCGATGAACGGGTGCCTGACTCGCAGACCGGTGTCGTAGCCGAGTTTTTCGGCGGTTTCGATGACGGCTTCGCTGGTGCCGCGGCTGCGGCATTCGGCGATGAACGAAGCTGCCTTCGGATCGCGCGCGGCGACGGCCGCCGCCAGTTCATGCTCCGGCGCGACCGCCAGGAAAGACATGCCGAAGAGCGTGTCAGGCCGGGTGGTGTAGACTTCACCTCGGGCGATGCCGCCGACCGATTCGACCAGATCGAAGTACAGGCGCGCACCTTCGCTGCGGCCGATCCAGTTGGCCTGCATCAGGCGCACCCGCTCGGGCCACCGATCCATCGTCTCAAGCGCACTCAATAGTTCCGGCGCGTACTGCGTGATCCCCAAGAACCACTGGCTGAGCTGCTTCTTTTCGACAGGCGCGCCTGAGCGCCAGCCCTTCCCATCGATCACCTGCTCATTCGCCAGGACCGTGCCATCCACGGGATCCCAGTTCACCCAACTTTCCTTGCGCTCCACCAGGCCGACGCGCAGGAAATCGAGGAACAGCTTCTGCTGGTGTCGGTAGTATTCCGGCTGGCAGGTCGCGAATTCCCGCGCCCAGTCCAGCGACAGCCCCATGCGCTGCAACTCGGCGCGCATGTTGGCGATGTTCTCATAGGTCCACTTGGCGGGGTGAATACCGCGCTCGCGCGCGGCATTTTCAGCCGGCAGACCGAACGCGTCCCAGCCCATCGGATGCAGCACGGAATGGCCGCGGGCGCGTTTGTAACGCGCGACCACGTCACCCAGCGTGTAGTTTCGGACGTGCCCCATGTGAATCTTGCCGCTGGGATACGGAAACATCTCCAGCACATAGTATTTGGGCCGACCGTCAGTCGGCACGTCCTCCACCCGGAAGCACTTCCGCTCAGCCCATGCCCGCTGCCACCGCGGTTCGGCTGTCTGGAAATCGTAGCGCGGTGCGTCAACCGCAGCCCTGGAACTGGTCTCATTCATGCGCCGATTGTATCCGTCCGGCTGGCTCGGTGTGCAAGCGCCACATGCGTCATTTCCCGGGTGTCGGGCGCCCGGGCTGCGACGCTCAGCACACGCTTCACGGCTTGCAGCATCGGGTTCCAGTCATTGCCCCGTGAGCGGAACAGCCGGGCCGTCGGGTACCATGGGCTGTCGTCACGGTCCGTCATCCACCGCCAATCCGACGCCCGGCCCAGCAGAATCCACACCGGCTTGCCCATCGCCCCGGCCAGATGCGCCACAGCGGTATCGACCGCGATCACCAAGTCAAGTTGCTGAATGACCGCAGCCGTATCGGCAAAATCGGCGCACAGCTCAACGATCCGGCCGATCTGAGGACGCGCTTCCAGGGCCGGCAGGTCCTGGGGCCGGACCACCTTTTGCAAGCTCTGAAAATCGATGCTCGGGACATCCACCAGCTTGAGAAACTGAGCCGCCGGAATCGACCGGCGATGATCGCGCAGCAAGCGGGGATCACCCGACCACACCAGCCCCACGCGGAGACCACTGCGCCGCGGCAGGCGAAGATGAGCCTTCAGCCGACCAGTCGGCGCAGAAAGATACGGGACCGTGTTCGGTATCGTGTCCAGCCGCGTGTCAAAGACCTGGGGCAGCCGGGAAGAATGACAGTGGAAGTCCGGAGAAAGCCCCGCCGGCAGCGTCGTGACGACCTCCGCGAAGGGCGCGGCAGCCGCGAACAGCCTAGTGAGCGAGGAGAACGTGCTGTGGATGATCCGGGCGGGCCGAGCCCGGTGCAGAAGCGGGAGGTAGCGGAAGAACTGTATTGCGTCACCGTTCCCCTGCTCGTCCTGTATCAGGATGGTTCGACCATGAAGGTCCTCGCCAGACCAGAGCTGGCCTGAGACCATCGCCGGTCCCGCTGATCGGAAGAAAGAGACCTGGTCGCGCGCCTCATACGCCGGCCAGCCGGCCGCAAAATCGCCGAGCCGCAGGAGGTTCATGCCGTGGCGGGCGCGAAGCTCCGGCCAGTCGGGTGCCAAATTCAAGGCTTTACGGATCAGCCGGTCCGCCTTCCGCGCCTCGCCCTTGGCGATGTGCAACTCGGCCTTGAGGCCAAGTACTTGGGCGTGCAAGGAGGGATCGCCGCCGGCGAGCCTGCGCAGGATCCCAAGGTGTGCCCG
>DATNEJ010000266.1:0-16499 GCA_035606775.1 Acetobacteraceae bacterium
GCAAGCAGGGCACACAGAAGCAGGTACACCGGAGGGTAGAAGAAATAGTTGTACGCAATGCCGGGTTGGGTTGCCTGCTGCTCCGCCAGGTGATGCGCCGCCTGATTATAGGCGAGCCACGGCGTTCCCGCGTCGGCCAACGATCCGGCAGCGTAGAAGCTGACGAAGTCCGTGCTGGTGGGGCGGTGCAGCGGCACGATCAGCCCGTGCGTGCCGGCAATATAAAAGGCAAGCATGGCCAACTCGAAAGCCAGAAGCACGAACGACCCGGCCACAATACCATCCCGGCTGAGCCAGCGTTCGTGACGGATGTGATCGAGAGTGTGGCGCAGCATGACCGCTCTGGTGCAGGAAGGATGCGCCAGAGTGAAGTCAGCCGGGTTGCATCGCCGCTTCACGATCGGGCCTCCGCACGGCGTGCAACCGGTTCTGTTTCAGGTGCCATGTTTCGTCATGAAATAGGCCGTAAGACAGAAGCCGTTGAAACCATGCCTTAACTCCTCCCGTGGTTACGTCGAAATGCACGCGCTCGGCCAGACGCGGCTGGAACGTGGCAAATGCTGTCATGTAGACCTGTGGGAGACTTTTATGATCGAGTACCTCAAGACCTGGCTGGCGCTGAAAACCGACCAGCGCGCCGTCACCGCCCTGGAGTATGGCCTGATCGCCGCCGTGATCGTCGGAACCATTGCGATCGGCTTCGGCACGCTCGCCAGCGACCTGTCGAACAAGTTCAGCGACATCGGCACCAGCATAACGAACGGCGGTTAATCCGCGAAGCCGACTACAACCGACTTCGCCTGACGAGACGGACCGGCGGAACGCGGCGGCCGGACAGGCCGCCGCGTTCGCTACTTTCTGAATCAGAGCCATTCCTTGCGATGCGGGGTCTGCCATGCTGCAAACCTGGTCATCGGATATTCTTTCAGCCCTGCTGATCGCGGGCGCGGCGGTCATGCTCGCCGCGGCCTCGCACGACTTCGCTACCCGCACGGTCCCGAACTGGATGGCATTGACACTTGCCGCGATCGGGCTTTGCGCGCGCACGCTGGACGGTCATTTCATCAGCGGCATGCTTGTTGGTATCGCTGTGTTCGTGGCGGCCGCCTTCTGCTGGCGCCGCGGATGGATGGGCGGCGGTGACGCGAAGCTGCTTTCGGCCGCTTCCCTCGTCGTGCCGCCGCACCTGACCATCCCGTTCATCGTCGCAATGTCGCTCGCCGGTGGTGTGCTGGCGCTGATCTATCTGGCGGCGCAACGCCTCCTGCCGCAGCCTCGCTACATCGCGTCGCGCAACCTGCTTGCCCGCGTGGTGCGCGCCGAGTGCTGGCGCGTGCATCGCGGCTGCCCATTGCCCTACGCCTGCGCCATTGGCGCGGGCTTCCTGTTTGTCCTCTTCTGACCCGAGAGACCCATGTTCCTGCGCCTCGCCTTCTTCGTTCTGATGGCCCTCGGACTTGTGGGCTTCGGCACGGTCGCCTGGATCACCGCGCGTCCGCAGACGGTCGCGTCAGCAGCGCCACAGCCGAAAGTTGCACCCAAGACGATGGTCCTGGTGGCGGCGCATCCGCTGTCCGTGGGGAGTCTCCTCAAGCCGGAGGACATGACGGGCAAGGAGCTCGCGAACGCCGCCGCGATCGCCGGCAGCACGGTCGATTCCCCCGACGCGAGGCGCCAGATTGCCGGCGCGATGATCCGTCGCCCCCTCGGCGCCGGTGAGCCGATCACCAGCGACGACGTCATGCGGCCTGGCGATCACGGCTTTCTTTCCGCCGTCCTGGCACCCGGCAAGCGGGCCGTCACCATCCCCGTTGATGCGGCCAGCGGTGTCGCCGGCCTGATCTGGCCCGGCGATCATGTCGATCTCATTCTGACACAGGCAACCACGGATCCCACTTTGTCCGCCGGACACCGGGTGGGTGCCGAGACGGTGCTGTCCGATGTTCGCGTCATCGCAATCGACCATCAGCTCATGCAGGGTGCGGCGCCGGGAACGCCCGACAACCAGGTCCGCACCGTCACCCTGGAAGTCGACCAGGATCAGGCGCAGCGGGTCAGCGTGGCGACGCGCCTTGGCCATCTATCGCTCTCCGTCCGTTCGTCGAACACATCGCTACAGGCAAACCAGAATGGCGCGCCGCACGGGCCGACCTGGGCACGCGATGTCCTGCCTTCCCTGCTGACCGAGGCCAATCAGCCGACAGACAACAAGATCCGCGTCTATCAGGGCGCCGGTGCTGTGAGGGAGTTCAAGTTCTGATGCGACCTTCTATCCGACAGGCCGGTGTTCTCTGTCTCGCCGCGATGATCGGCGTGGCGCCGGTGCAACCGGGATGGGCGCAGTCGAATGCAGTCGCGCCACTACCGACCGATAACGGGCCTGCTCCGGCCGTCCGGCCGGTCTCGGCCGACCGGTCCGGGATCACGGTGGAAGCCGGCACGGGCCGGGTGATGCAGCTTCCCGGCCCGGCCGCCAATGTCTTTGTGGCGGATCCGAAGGTCGCCGAGGTCAGGCCGGCGAGCGCGACGAACCTGTTCGTATTCGGTGTCGCCGCGGGTCATACGACCGTCGCGGCGATGGACACGACGGGGCGCGTGCTGGCGCAATACGACGTGACGGTGCAGCCCTCGGCCTTCAATGCGAAGGAAGCGCAGAACGCGATAAACCGTCTTGTCACCGGGAGCCGTGTCAAGGTCACCGCGCAGGCGCGCGGCCTGTTACTGACGGGCAGTGTCGGTAGTGCTGCGGACGCGGCACAGGCGCTGGCGATCGCCAAGGGCTTCGCCCCGGAAGCAGCCGGCATCGACAACGAACTGAACATCGAGTCCCCGGTCCAGGTCACCCTGCATGTGCGCATTGCCGAGATGTCGCGCAATGTAGTACGGAATCTTGGTGTGAACTGGCAGGCGCTGGCGACCATCGGCTCAATCGCGCACATTCCCGCTGTCACCCTGAATGTCAATAACAATACGCTGAGCTGTGGATTGGGAAGCGGCGGAGCGACCGGCGTTTGCCCTGGTGCCAACTTCAACGGCGTGATCGATGCCCTGGCGAAGGACAATCTCGCGCATATCCTGGCCGAGCCGAACCTGACAGTCATGAGCGGGCAGTCAGCGAGCTTCCAGGTCGGCGGCGAGTTTCCGATACCGGTCAGCCAGCAGAACAACTCGGTCACGGTTGCCTATAAGAATTTCGGCGTCCTGCTGAGCTTCGTCCCGACCGTGTTCAACGACGGGCGGATCAACCTGCACGTGAAGCCCGAGGTGAGCGAGCTCAGCAACCAGAACAGCGTGCAGCTCGTCAGCGGCAATTCCACGCTGGTCGTCCCCTCGCTCACGGTCCGCAGGGCCGAGACGACGGTGGAGCTGGGCAGCGGCGAAAGCTTCGCCATTGCCGGCCTGCTGCAGCAAAGTACCACGGATAACGGGTCCGGCATTCCAGGGGTCGGCGATACGCCGGTGATTGGTGCGCTGTTCCGCGACAGCCAGTTCTCCCGCGGCGAGACCGAGCTGGTGATCGTCGTGACCCCCTATGTCGTGCGGCCGGTGAAGAACGTCGCTTCCCTGCACCTGCCGACCGACGGCTACGTGCCGCCGCCGGATATCGAGCGTCTGCTGCTGATGCGCCAGGTGGCGGATAACAAGGCAAAGGTGCCCGTGCGCATTCCGGGCGATGCAGGGTTTGTGGTGCAATGACCATGATCAACGCCGCCGCTTCGGCCCGCCTGGCCGTGCGATCCTCCCTTCTCCTCGGCTGTGTCGTGATGCTCGCCGGCTGCATGGACAGGGATCCATACAAACGCACCGATGTCTGGCGCCCGACCGGTGCCAACGCGGCGAACCTCGCCGCCATGGTTGCCAATCCGAATGACCTGATCAGTGGCCGCGGCGCGTCCAGCACGGACAGTAAGGAGCCGACGATCGCGATCAACCGCATCTGGACCGACCACCCGCGCCCGCTTACGGCGGGCGGCGCGGCGGGATCGTCTGGCGGCGGCTCCGGCGGCGGGGGCGGCGCCTCAGCAGGTGGCGGCGCAGGTGGCGGGGGTGGCGGCGATAGCGGCGGGGGCGGCGATAGCGGCGGTGGTGGCGGCGCGGCGCCGGCCGCCGGCGGTTTCCCGACATTGCCTGGCATAGGGGGCTGAACCGGCATGCCTGACGATGGCGCCCTCCAGTTGCCGAGCGGCGAGGCCGAATCGTCGCTCACTTCCTCGGCAACCCGGCACGACCGGCCCGGCTTCATTGCCTTCATCTCGGATCCGAAATCCGAGGAGGCGGTGCATGACGGCCTCGCCGATGCGATCAGCGGCCATATCGACATTCGCCGTGGCGGCGTGAAGACAGCCATCGCGGCGATGCAGAAGCAGGCCACCCCGATGATCCTGGTGGTGGATGTCAGTGGCGAAGCGCACCCGTTGAGCGCCCTTGGCGATCTGTCGAATGTCGTGGAGCCGGACGTCTGCGTGCTGGTGATCGGAGAGATCGAGCATGTCGATTTCTACCGCGAAGTCACGCGCGGGCTTGGCGTCGCCGAATATCTGGCCAAGCCGCTGAACCGCGACAAGGTCGCGCGCCATTTCGGCGCCTTCCTGCGCGGCCAGACCCTGACCGCCGATTCGGTGCAAGGGGGGCGGGCGATCGCGGTCACCGGCGTACGTGGCGGTGTTGGGGCGACCACGCTTGCGGTCAATCTCGGATGGAATTTTGGCGTGTGGATGCGC
Organism: Acetobacteraceae bacterium; assembly: GCA_035606775.1. Lineage (GTDB taxonomy): Bacteria > Pseudomonadota > Alphaproteobacteria > Acetobacterales > Acetobacteraceae > Rhodopila. Next base: position 4,722 of record DATNEJ010000266.1, read on the forward strand.
CGCCATACCGTCTTGCTCGATCCGGACATCCATCTGGGCGCCGCGGCGTTCCTGCTCAACATCCAGCCCGGCCCTGGGCTGCGCATGGCGCTTGAGGCGCCCGACCGCATCGACGCCTTGCTCGCAGAACGAGCCGCGCAACCGGCCGCCGATCGGCTGCACGTGCTGGCGGGTGAGGAAAAACTGGCCATCCAGGCGAATCACGCGCCTGGCGCCGCGGCAAACCTGCTGTCGGCGCTGCGCCGCCGCTACAATTTCATCATCGCCGACGTGCCGTTTGCCCCCGTGCCGCTGTACCGTGAGCTGCTCGACCTCGTCGATCAGCGGGTCCTGGTCATGGAGCCGACACTCGCGGCGGTTCGCGACACGGTGCGCCTGCTGGCCCTCCCCAAAGGCTCCCCGCAGCAGCAGCGCGCGGTGGTCGTGCTGAACCGCCTCGGCATTCCCGGCGGCCTGACCCGCCGGCAGGTCGAAGACTCGCTGAAGATGAAGGTCGATCTCGTAATCCCGGATCTGCCGAGGCAGCTTGGTAATGCCGCCACGATGGGTGAGCCGGCGATGACCAGCAGCAACGCCTTCCGCTCCCGCATCGTCGATCTGGCGCGCCAGGTGGCCTTCGTCCGCATGCTCGACTCGCTGCCCGACGCAGCACTCGGCAAGGCCGGCCGCAAACGCCGGCCCTGGCATCTGTTCAGGCGTTCCGCATGACCGCCGCCGCGCCCGCCTTCGGCCGCCGGACACAAGTTCAGCCATCAAGACCCGAGTCGGTCCGTCCGCTCGGTCCCATGCTGGTCGAATCCACGCCCGCCGTCCCACCACCCAACGACGCCACCATCGTGGATCTTCGCTCTGCCTGTCTGGCGCGGCTCGATCCGAACGTAGTCGCCACCATGGCGCCGGAACGGCTCACCACCGAGGTCGAGCGCCTGATCTCTGAAATGGCCACCGAGCGGCGTGTGCAGCTCAATGCACGCGAACAGCGGGCACTGGCGGCCGAGCTGGTGCACGACATCCTTGGCCTTGGCCCTCTGGAACTGCTGCTGGAGGACGATTCCATCGCCGACATCATGGTCAACGGCCCGGATCGCACCTTTATCGAGCGGAACGGCAAGGTCGTGCTGGCCGGCATCAAGTTCCGCGACACCGCGCATCTGGCGAACATCTGCCAGCGCATCGCCGCCGCGGTCGGCCGGCGCATCGACGAATCGAGCCCCATGGTGGACGCGCGGCTCAAGGACGGTTCGCGGGTCAATATCGTCTTTCCACCGTTGGCGCTCGATGGCCCGTACGTCTCGATACGAAAATTTGGCCGCCGCGTGGTCGACTTTGCGAAGCTGATCGAGTGGAAGGCACTGACGCTGCCGGTGGCCCGCGTTCTGGAGATCGCCTCCCAAGCGCGCCTGAACGTGGTCATTTCTGGCGGCACCGGCTCCGGCAAGACCACGATGATGAACGCCATGTCGCGGCTGATCGATCATGGTGAGCGGGTGGTGACCGTGGAGGATGCGGCGGAGCTGCAATTCCAGCAGCCGCATGTCGTTCGTCTGGAGACGCGTCCGTCCAGCCTGGAAGGGCGCGGCGAGGTCACGCAGCGCGATCTGGTCCGCAACGCACTGCGCATGCGTCCCGACCGCATTATCATCGGCGAGGTACGCGGCGGTGAGGCGTTCGACATGCTGCAGGCAATGAACACCGGCCATGACGGCAGCATGTCCACCATTCATGCCAACACCACGCGCGACGCCCTGATCCGTATCGAGAACATGGTGCAGATGGGCAATATGGGATTGCCCTCCCGCGCCATCCGCACCCAGATCATCGGCGCCATCGACCTGATCGTGCAGGTGGAACGCCAGCGCGACGGCAGCCGTAGGGTCACGCAGGTGACTGAGGTCTGCGGTATGGAAGGCGAAGTCATCACCTTGAATGACATCTTCCAGTTCGAGGTGGCTGGCGAAGGTCCTGACGGCAAGCTGTTCGGCCATTACAAGGTTACCCGGGTGCCACCCAGCTTCATGCGCCGTCTCGCTTATTTTGGCCTCGACCGTGCGTGGAACGCCGCCCTGGAGGAAGCGGAGGAACCGTGACCGACGGAGCCCTGCAATACGTCCTGGCCGCCGGGGCCTGCATGTCGCTGATGGGCCTCGGCTTAAGCGGCGTGCTGGTGTCGCGTGCGCAGACGCAACGTGAGCGGCGCGCATTGCGGCTGGCATCAATCGTGGCGCCACACCTTCGTGTCGCGCGGATTGAGTTGGCGGCATTCGCGTCGCCGACGCGGAACCGCAATCAGTCTGTTCTGGGAATTGCTCTTTCGCTGTTCGGCTTCAATCCCGATCATGCAGCCCTGTATCCGACCCGGTGGTGGGTCGTGCTGGTCGCAACGTTCCTGCTGGCCTGGGGGCTGGAAACTGCAAGCAGCCAGTTCATGGGCGCTCTCTCCCTTGCGACCTGGCCCGTTGCCTGGGTGATGTTGAGCCGCAGCTTCTTCAAGTGGGTAGAAAATCGACGAAAGTCGAAGCTGCTCACGCAGTTTCCCGATGCACTGCAGATGATCGTGCGCTCGATCCGGGTCGGCATCCCGGTGATGGAAGCGATCCGAGCGGTATCGCGGGAAATCCCCAATCCGACAGGGGATGAATTTGGCCGCCTGGTCGATCGGGTCGCAATCGGCGGGACGCTCGAGGATGCCATCATTGAAATGGCCAGGCGAAGCGACCTCGCCGAGTATCGCTTCTTTGCGACCGCCGTTGCCTTGCAGACGCAGACCGGCGGAACGCTGAGCGAGACCCTGGAGAACCTTGCCGACGTGATACGCAAGCGCGCCGCGCTGAAGGCGCGCGGTCACGCGATGACCGCCGAGGCCAGGACCAGTTCGATGATCCTGGCCGCGCTGCCGTTCGTGACCGGAGTCATGCTGTTTGTGCTGAATCCCAAATACATCATGCTGCTGTTCACGACACCGACCGGACATACGATGTTCGCAACCGCGATCGTGTTTCTGATCGTGGGAATGCTGACGATCCGGGCCATCATCCGGCGCTGCCTGCCATGATGCCGTGCCGCCGAACACTCAGGTATGTCGGCCGGCTGTGCGGGGGGCGCTGTCCATGCTGACGACAGGATCGCTGCTTTTCTTCAGCACATTTTTCTTGACGCTGATGTGCTCGGGCGGGGTGCTGGTCCTGCGTGGTCACCGACGCAATGAACGGTTCGCCGAACGCGTTCGTATCATTCATGGCCACCGGCCTGTCCGCCCGTCGGACGAGTCAGCCGCGCTGCGCGCAGCGTTGATCCGGACGATCGCGACCTTCGGGCAGATGCTGCTGCGCAGCGGCATCATTCCCGCGCGCACGCGGGCCGACCTCGAAGCGACGCTGGTGAGTTCGGGTTTGCGCGCCCAGAACGGGGTCGGCGTCTTCATCGGCTGCAAGATCCTGTCGCTGATCCTGCTGCCGCTGCTGGCGTGGCTGGCGACGCGGAATCTTGGCCTGTCCTCGATGGTGCACATGCTGCTGCCGCCGGCCGCGGGTGTGATCGGCCTGGTCGTGCCGGACTGGCTGATCGGCCAGATGCGGAAACGGCATCAGGCGCGGCTGGAAGCAGGGCTGCCCGATGCCCTGGACATGATGGTCATCTGCTCCCAGGCGGGGCTGGGACTGGGGGCGACCATCGTGCGTGTCGCCACGGAATTGCAGGCCTCCTACACGGAACTGGCGATGGAGTTCGCCACAACGGCAACCGAACTGCAGATCATGAGCGATAGTCGGATCGCCCTCGGCAATCTCGGGGATCGCACCGGGTTGGAAAGCTTCAAGCGGCTGGCAATTACGCTCAGCCAGGCGATCCAATACGGCACGCCGTTGTCCGAGGCGTTGCGCGCCCTGTCCGCCGAGCTGCGCCAGGAAATGCTGGTCAAGTTCGAGGAGACCGCCGCCCGATTGCCGGTGATCCTGACATTGCCCATGATCATTTTCATTCTGCCCTGCGTTTTCATGATCGCAGGTGGGCCAGCCATCATTCAGATAATGAAAGTCTTTTCTAAGTGATCCGACTTCCTTATGGTGGCGGCTCAATCGGCTAGCCGCACGATTCGTCCCGCCAACGCCCTGGGGTAGACCTCGCCCGCATGACCCATTCGCCTGTCCGCTCGGCGGCCTTCCTGGCGATGCTCCTTGTCGCCGGCTGCTCGACCCACTCCATGCCGATGCTGGGCAACGGCCAGCCGGGGCTGGAGGTCGCGGAAGCGGCGCTGCAAGGCAATACCCCGCAGATTGCGCTCCAAGTCGCGGACAATGTGCTGTCCCGGAACCCCCGCGACGCCAAGGCGCTCGCCATCAAGGGTGACGCCCTGACCACACTCGGCCGGATGGAGGAAGCGGGCGCCGCCTACAGCCAGGCGTTGCAGATCGATCGAGGTTCGACCCGCGCCAAGATCGGCCTTGGCCGGCTCCAGCTCGCATCGAACCCGCAAGCGGCGGAGAAGCTGTTTCTCGAGGTGTTGCAGGTCGATCCGCGCAACGTCACGGCGCTGAACGACCTGGGCGTCGCGCGCGACCTCGAAGGTCAGCATGAGGGTGCGCAGGCTGCCTATCGCCAGGCGCTGGGCATCAATCCCGACCTGCACTCGGCCCAGGTGAACCTGGCGCTTTCGATGGCAATGACCGGGCACGGCAGCGATGCGATCAAGCTGATCAAGCCCCTGGCGATCAATCCGGGGGCGACGCGCAAGCTCCGGCACGATTATGCCGCGGTGCTCACGATGGCCGGCGATCGTCCGGAGGCCGAACGGGTACTGTCGCAGGATTTGCCGCCGTCGGAGGTGAAGCAGGCGCTCGACGCGTACGCCAGGGCGGACGCGCACCCCGCCATGGACGATGGATCGGCCATGAAGCCCGTCGCGCTGGCACCGGCGGGCGAGGCCGGCATCCGGCCCGTCCCGTCCGCGGCATCCGGACCGGTCTCCCATCAGGAAGCGGCGGGAGGAGCATCGGCTGAGGCATATCGCCCCGAAGCGACGGGCCAGGCTGTGACGGGTGGTTCCGCGCAAAATGCCCCGCCTGCCATCTCCACTGCTGCCGGTCCAATTTCGGTGGCGCAGGGTGCCGCTGCGGCGCCGCCAGCGAACCATGCCTCGGCTCCGTCGGTGGTGACGCAAGCCATTCCGGATAGGACCGCCGCCAGTGCGACAGCATCGGGCGCGGCCCGCGCGGCGGCGCCGATCACCGGATCGTCCACTGCGACCGAACCGGTTCGGTTCGAGCCGGCGGCAACTGCCGTTCGCGCTGCATCGCCGGCGATCGTGGCCCGGTCCGTCTCCGTGCCCACCGTGGTGACACCGGCGCCGCCCGACACGCAATCCCATGCCGATGCCGGAACTGCCGCGGCGCGCGCCGTCGCTCCGGCCCCGCAGAACCCTGCATCGCGAGACAACGCGGGCGTGCAGGCCCCGGCCGTATTGCCGGCATCCGCCGGCACATCCGCGCGCGCCGTACCGGCAGCGGCACCGGTGCAGACTGTCGCCACCTCACAGCAGGTCGCGCTTCCGCCGGAGGCAAAGTCGGGGCAGATCAAGGCGGCGCTTGAGCCAAAGCCCGTCAGCAACCCGGCGCAGCTAGCTTCCTCCCAACCGTCAGCAATGCCGGGGCGGACTGACGCATCCACCCAGTCGGGGCCGGCCAGCAGCCCAGCGCCCGTGGCCGCATCGTCGCAGCCGGCCTCGCCCCAGCCGCATGCAAAGTTCGCGCAGGCTGACGCATCTTCCCAGCCGAAGCCGGCCAGCCGGCCGGTGCAGATTGCATCGCCGGCGCAGCCAGCCTCGCTCCAACCGGCGGCACCGCCCATGCAGGCCGACGCATCTGTCCAGGCAAGCCCGGCCGGTGCGCCAGCGCCGATTACAGCACCGTCGCAGCCAGCTCCGCCGCGACAGGCAGCGAAGCCCGCACAAGCTGACGCCTCAGTGCAGCCAAAGCAGCCCGCCAGCCGGCCGGTGCAGATCGCCTCCTCCGCACAGCCCGTCCCGGCTGCCGGACACCTGGCGCCGACACCGGCAACGGAGGCATCGGCGGACGCATCCGCCCAGACCGTGCCCGCCGGAGCGCAGGTTCAGCTCGTGGCCTCCCCCAGCGAGGCTGCAGCGCGGGCGCTATGGGACAGGCTGGCCGAGCGTTATCCGGGGATTATGGGCGCGCACACGCCCCTGGTGATCCGGGTCGATCATAATGGACAGACCTTCTGGCGGCTCCGCACCGCGGGCTTCGCCAGCGCTGCCGAGGCGCACGCGTTCTGCGGGCAACTGCAAGCGAACGGCACCGCCTGTATCGTGGCTGGGTCCTGATAGACCCGGATTCCGTTGACGGTGGGCGAACCTTCTTTCGGCGGGTGGCTGCCATGCCGGTCTCGCGCGCCGTATACCCGAAATCCTGAGAATGCCGAATATAACATCAGACTGAACGAAAGCCTGTTTCGTGCACCCGGGCCGGGGCGCCTACCCCTCAGCCGCACATTCAGTCGGGACGAAGCCAGCAGCCGGCGCGTACCTCGTGCCAGCTTGGCCGGCGGCGGCGCCAAACACAGACGGTGCCGGGGTCATGCTTCGTGACCGTCGGTAACAGAGGCTGCTTTTCCTTCGGCTCGCCTGCTGCCCCGTTCAGCCCGCCGCCGAACGCAGGGCGACCGGCTCGGCATGGCGTATGACGGGAGATACCCGGTGCGGGCGACCGCGCCTGGGCGGCGGCGGCAACACCTGGCCCTGACCGGCGAACCCCGAGAATCCCTCGTTCGACAGGGCCGTGGCGATCTTCCGCCTGGCGCTGTTTTCCAACTGATGGATCCGCTCCCTGGACACGCCGAACCGCGCCGCGAGGGTTTCGAGCTGCGGCACCTTCTCCCGGTCCGTCATGCAGCGGGCGAAGAAGACGATCCGCTCCCGCTCGCCCAGGATATCGGCCGCCAACGCCAGGATCCGCTTGCGTGCCTTGGCCTGGTCCAGCCGCAGAATGACCTCGTCCTCGGGGTCGGCCGTCACGTCGGTCAGCGTCTCGGCCCAGGCCGTATCCGATCCCGTATCGCCGGCGCGATGGTCCAGGCTCACCGTGGCGCCTTGCAGCATCTTGAGGCTGCGCCCGACCTCCACGGCCGGCATGCCGATGCGCCGGCTGATCCGCTCGCAGAGTTCGCTTTCCGTCGGCTCCACGCACTCCCGCTCGCAGCTCCGGCGCGCGTCGGCGAGCAGCTTCCCGCTCATGTGTGAAAGCTGGCGGTGGGCGTTGGATTCCGGCAGCCTGACCGGGCCGGCATTCCGCCGTATATAATTCTGGATATACCAACGTATCCACCCGGCCGCGTAGGTGGAAAGTCGCGACTCGAACCGATCCGGCTCGAATTTCGCGATGGCGGCATGCAGCCCCAGATGGCCGGCACCGACCAGGTCCATCAGATCGAAATTGAAGCGCCGGTAGCGGCTGGCGATGGCGACCACCAGTTTGCTGTGGCTTTCCCACAGTTCGGTCTGCGCCGCCTGTTGCGCCTCCGGGGTCCCATCTCCCCGGATCACGCGCAGCAAATGCCGCTCCCGCTCCGCTGTCAGGTTTGACAGGTCAAGCTGGCGCCAGACGGCACGATCGACCCATCGATCGCGTTCCACCATGATGTCCCCATTGCCCCGCCGGATAGGCAAGCATCCGGTTCGGCATCCCCTGGATCATATCCTTGCGGTTGTATTGATCGACCAGGATACACGCGCATTGAAAGAAACAATCCGCCCCAACACCTGTATCGAAGCAATTCATTGCAAGCAGTAACGAAGATAACGTGTTTGAAACCGATCAAGCAAGCACGATTCGACTCATGGCCCGCGAGTCGCGGCGAGTCCTGTTTTCGCTGCGACTCGACCCACCACGAGTCGAGCTACGACTGTTCTCGATCTGGCGCTGGTTGAATCTTTCAAACAACGACGCCGTATCCGCTTTTCCGCCCTGCCGGGACGTTTCCAAGCGACCGCGGCAGGCCGCATAAGCAGGCCCGCGCCACCGAAGCGCCCCGGGCAACCGAGACCCGACCGGCCTGGAGCACCCTCAAAATGCATCCGACGCCCCTCGGCGAACGCGCACGTGGTCCGCCGACCTCGCCCTCTCGGGGGCCCGCTCGACAGGGGATTTCATGAGTTGCAAGCACCGGACAGCTCAAGAGCCAGCCACACTGTCGTAAATACATGTCCGCTCCATCGACACCTTCGCGGAGCACCCAACGACCGGATACGCCGCGCGCGGCAAACACCATCCCGCCTCCCGCCCGTCATACCGGCCCGGCGCTCGGGTGACAGCCCGCACGCCCCGTCCTAACCTTCCGCCAAAGCCAACGGGAGGAACCCATGATCATCGAAATGCGTACCTATCAGCTCAAGCCCGGCTCCCTCGCCGAAGTCGAAAAGCGCTTCGGCGCCGCGTTGCCGGTCCGCGAGAAGCACTCGAAACTGGCAGCCTTCTGGCACACCGAGATCGGTCCCCTGAACCAGATCATCCATGTCTGGACCTATGACAGTTTCGAGCAGAGAAGCCAGATCCGCGCCGCCGCCCAGAAGGAGGAAGGGTGGCCGCCGCCGATCCGCGAATTTGTCGTCGCCCAGCAGAGCGAGGTGTTCAACCCGGCACCGTTCTCCCCGAAGCTCGAGCCCCGCAGCGTCGGGCCGGTCTTCGAGATCCGCCAGTACACCCTGGCTGCAGGCGCCATTCCCGGCATGATCGAGCGCTGGGCGCCGAAGATCGAGGCGCGTGCCCAGCTCTCGACCTTCGTTGGCGCCTGGTACTCGGAGTTCGGCGCGCTCAACAAATGGGTGCATATCTGGGCCTACAAGGACGCCGCCGAACGCCAGCGCGTGCGGGCCGACGCCGTCGCCCGCGGCATCTGGCCGCCGGGCGGCGCGGCGCCGGGCACAACCGTGAAGCAGGAGAACATGCTGGTGATGCCGGCCGCGTTCTCGCCGATCCGGTGATGCCGCGCCGCCGGTGCGCCTGACCATAGTGCCCCGGGTTCGCCGTGAAAGCGGCGGACCCGGCTGCGTCCTCCGGCTTCACGCCGCGCTGCCGGTGCGGCACATCGGAGCCTGATCAAGTCCGTCACGCGGAGCGATCAGGTTTTACGTCCTGGTTTACGAGCGTGGTTCGCGCTCTCCGGAGTTTCCGCCTCGAGCAGCCACACTTCGACGTTGGTTTGTGAGCGCGACTTATGCTTTCCGGCGATCCCGTCTCAAGCGATCGCGCTAGAGTTGGTTTGTGAGCGCGATTCACGCTTTCTGGCGATCGCGCTCAGTGGAGGTAAATCATGGCCGACCTTGTCGCCGCCTTCGGCACCTCGCACAGCCCCATGCTGGCGGCCCGCGTGCAGGACTGGGTGGAGGGCGCCTTCACCGGCCGCGACAAGGCCCGCGCCTTCGTGGACCTCGACGGCAACCCGTGCCGCTACAACGATCTCCTGGCCAAGGCGCCCGCGGACGCCCTGGAACGCATCGCGCCCTCCCTTCTCACGCGACGCCACGCCGAAACCGAGGCGGCGATCGCCCGCCTACGGGATGATGTCGCATCCGCGCGGCTCGACGCGCTGATCGTCGTCGGCGACGACCAGCAGGAGCTGTTCGACTCCACCAACATGCCCGCCATCGGCATCTTCCACGGCAAATCCATCCGCAACGCCCCGGCCGAACCCGCCGGCACATCGCCTGACCCGCTGGCATACGCACGCGCCCGCTTCCTGGAAGCCGGCCGCCCGGTCGAATACCCGTGCGACCAGGCACTCGCCCATCACCTGATCGCCGCGTTGCAGGAGGACGGCGTCGACCTCTCTGTCATGGACCGCCTCGCCGACGGCCGCCATGAGGGCCACGCCTTCTCCTACGTGCACCGCTTCTGTATGGACGGCGCGCCGATCCCCATCGTGCCGCTGTTCCTGAACGCCTATTACCCGCCCAACCAGCCCTCCCCCGCCCGCTGCCATGCCCTGGGTGAGGCGCTCGCCCGAGCCATCGCCCGTTATCCACAGCCGGCACGCCTGGGCATCATGGCGTCGGGCGGCCTGAGCCATTTCGTCGTAGATGAAGCCTTCGACCGGTCTCTGATCGCAGCGATGCGGGACAGGGACGCCGCCTTCTTCCGCGCCCTGTCGCTTGCCAAGCTGCAATCCGGCAGCTCCGAGATCCGCAACTGGATCTGCCTGGCGGGCGCCGCCGCCCCGCTGGATCTGGCCTGGGCGGCCTATATTCCCGGCTATCGCACGCCGGCGCTGACCGGCACCGGGCTTTGCTTCGCCGCTTTTCGATGAAGGACGCGCACCCATGAAAGTAGGCACCGCGCTCAGCATTCTCGCTCAGCCTGGCCGGCCGGACGCCGCGCTCTATCACGAGCACATGGCCCTCGGTGACCTCGCCGAACCGCTCGGCTTTGATTCGCTATTTGCCCTGGAACACCACTTCACCGGCTATTCGATGTCGCCGGCGCCGTTGCAGACGCTCAGCTACTACGCCGGCCGCACCAGCCGCATCACCCTGGGCACCTGCGTCATCGTGCTGCCCTGGCACGACCCGATCCGCGTCGCCGAACAGATCGCGCTGCTGGACGTCATGAGCGGCGGCCGCACGCTGATGGGGTTCGGACGCGGCGCCGCCAGCACCGAGTACGCCGGCTTCCGCATCCCGATGGAGGAAGCGCGCCCGCGCTTCGTCGAAGCCGCGCAACTGATCATCAAGGCGCTGACCAACGACGTGTTCGAGTGGAAAGGGGAGTTCTTCAACATCCCGCCCACGTCGATCCGCCCGCGACCGATCTCCCACCCCGAGCGGCGATTCTACGCCTCCTCCGTCAGTCCCGAATCCGCTGAGGTCATGGCGAAGCTTGGCTTCGGCCTGCTGATCGTCATGCAGAACGAATGGCCGAAGGCGGCTGAGGACGTGCACCGCTATCGTGCGATCACGCAAAGCGTCGGCCACACGCCACGCCCGCCGATCATCCTGACCAACGTGTCCTGCGCGCCGACGCGGGAGGAGGCGCGCGACATCGCCACGCGGTACCTCGGTGAGAAATGGGATTCCATCGAGAACCACTACCACTTCGCCGACGGCCACCTCGGCGGCGTGAAAGGCTATGAGTCGTACGGCAAGCTGGCCAAGACCTATACCAAGATGAAGGATGAGTCGTTCCGTTCGAAGGCAACAGACTTCTATGTCAGCATCCAGGTGGTCGGCACGCCGGACGACTGCATCGGCCAGATCGCGGAGCTGCGGCGGCTGACAGGGATGGATCATCTGGTCACGGAGTTCTCCTTCGGCAGCATGCCGCACCACCTGTCGGAGCTGAACATGCGGCTGTTCGCTGAACAGGTGCTGCCGGTGCTGCAGCGGGATGCCGCGTTCCAGGGTATCGTCGATCCGCTTGCCGTCGAGGACGGGGCGAAGCCGGATCGGCTGTTCGTGCCGGCCTGACGGGCCGGGGCAGCGGGCGCCGGTCATGAAGCGTGATCGGCGCAGGCGGAATCGCCGAAGCCGTGAATCACGCGATCAAACAAACACGTAGAGCCTGTTTGGTGCTTCTATCTGCACCGAACAGACTCTAAGCAAAGGTATAATGACATGCCGGACGGCACACCGGTCCTGCTGCTGACGGGCGCAAGCCGCGGCATCGGCCATGCGACCGTGAAGAAGTTCAGCGATTGCGGCTGGCGGGTGCTGACACTGTCCCGCCACGCCTTCGATCCCCGCTGTCCGTGGAAGGGCGGGGAGCGGAACCATATCCA
>DATNEJ010000273.1:0-7499 GCA_035606775.1 Acetobacteraceae bacterium
CGGCCGCGATAGGCATACCGCGCATCCGTCCGTGCCGCCGACTCCTCGGCAAGCGCGGCCATACGTGCATGGTGCGGAGAAAGCTCGCAGCTCGGATCGGTCGCTGCCGCGTCGCCGACGATGGCCAGCGCCTGACAGCGGCAGCCGCCGAAATCGACCTCCCGGAACGCGCAGGAGCGGCAAGGTTCCTGCATCCACCCGGTTCCGCGGAAGGCGGTGAAGGCCGGGCTGAGTGTCCAGATGTCCGCCAGCGGGTGATCTCGCACGGACCAGAATTCCAGCCCGGGAATAGTCTGTGCCGCGTGGCAAGGAAGGACCGTGCCAGATGGCGTCACGTTCAGCGACCGCCTTCCCCAGCCACCCACACACGCTTTCGGCCGCCGCGCGTAGTAGTCGGGAACGACGAAGTCGATGGCCAGCCCGCCGGCGTGACGTTGCTGGAGGGTCTCCATCTCCCGCGTCGCCTGTTCCACCTGCGTCCGGGTCGGCATCAGTGCATCGCGGTTGCGCAGTGCCCATCCGTAGTACTGGACGTGCGCAATCTCGACCCGCCCCGCCCCCATGTCATCCGCCATCCGCACCATATCGGCCAGGCCCGCGATATTGGCGCGATGGACGACGGCGTTCACCGTCAACGGCAGACCAAGCGAGACGACCGACCTGGCGAATGCGCGCTTGCGCGCATAGGCGCCGGTATAGCCGGCGATCATGTCCGAGGATTCGGCTTCCGTGTCCTGGATCGAGAGCTGAACATGATCCAGCCCGGCATCCTTGAGCGCCCGCAGCCGGTCCGCATCGAGGCCGATCGCGGACGTGATCAGGTTGGTGTAGAGCCCAGCCTGACTGGCTGTGGCGGTGATCGCCACAAGGTCGCGCCGCGATGCGGGCTCGCCGCCGGACAGATGCACTTGCAATACGCCGAGTTCCGCCGCCTCGCGAAATACCCGGCCCCAGGCAGCGATATCCAGCTCGTCGCGCCGGTCTTCCAGTTCCAGCGGGTTCGAGCAATATGGGCAGGCGAGGGGACAGCGATGCGTCAGTTCCGCCAGAAGGCCAAGCGGCGCGGGGATCCTGGCCTGCGTATCCATCACACCAGCAGCCGCTTTGCCGCGAGTTCCGCCAGCATGTCGGTCACGTCCTGCGCGATCACCGCGCGATCCGCCGCATAGACTGTGGCCAGCTCATCTATGATCGCTCCGACGGTGCGCGCGCCGTCGCAGCGCTTCAGGATTTCGTGCGCCGGTCCCTCTGCCTCGATGACCCGTTCGGGGCACAGTAGCACCCACGCATCGCGGGTCTTGTCGAAATGCAGCCGCACCCCGGGCGCCAGCCGGGGTCGTTCGGGAATCGCCGGTGTCGCGCCGTCAACCATCGTCAGGCCGCGGAACGAACGCACCGGGCGGTATCAGCCCAGGCGTGACGTAGGAATAATGCAGCGCGTCCATCATGCTCCACAGCACGTCACACTTGAAAATCAGTGTGTCGATGACAGCCTGCTGCTGTTCAGCGGCCCGTGCGTGGCGCTTCACCCACTCCAGTGCGAAGCTGGCGTCCCGTTCGGCCTGCGGCGGCCGCTTGTCGAAATACGAAAGCGTCTCCAGCGTAACATAATTGTAGTTGGCGAGCATCCCGCTCATGCGCTCGGTGATGATCTGCGGGGAGAACAGCTCAGTCAGACAGGACGCCACGGCTTCCAGAAGGCTTCGATCCCGCACGTAGTGCACGTACGCCTCCACCGCGAAGCGGGTCGCCGGCAGCAGCAGGCGCGTCGAGGTGACGTCCGCCCGATCGAGGCCCAGGCCGTCCGTCAGTTTCAGCCACCGCTCGATGCCGCCGGGGCGCTGCTCATCGCCGTCATGGTCATCGAGGCGCTTGCGCCATTCCCGGCGCAAGGCCTGATCCTCGCATCGTCCGATCAGCGAAGCGTCCTTCAGTGGGATCATCGCCTGGTAGTAATAGCGATTGAGCGCCCATGCCTGGACCTGGCCCTTGGTGCATTTGCCGGTGTGAAGCATCCGATGGAACGGATGGTGGATGTGATACCGCTGCGCGCCGACCTTGCGCAGTTTTTCCTCCAGGCCCGCTTCGGTCAGCACATCGCTCACAGCCGAACCTCCATTCCGTCGTAGGACACTTCGAAGCCGGCGTCCTCAACCTCGCGCCGCTCCGGCGAATCGCGCAGCAGGATCGGATTGGTGTTGTTGATATGTAGCAGAATCCGGCGGGAGGGCAGTCCGCGCAGGCGGGCGAGCGTCCCGTCCGGTCCACTGAGTGGAACATGTCCCATCCGCCGGCTGGTCTTCTTTCCGAGGCCAGCGGCGATCATTTCGTCTTCGGTAAACAAGGTTCCATCAAAGAAGAGGACATCCGCTTCGCGAAGCCGGTCAAGCACCGCATCGGTGATGTCCGCGCAGGCGGCCGCGACGATGAGTGTGCGACCGTTCGCCTGCAGCATGGCCGCGTAGGCCGGTCCAGCCTCGGGCTGCGTGGCGTCCCGATCTTCCAGGTAAAGCGGAATCTTTCCGGGCATCGGCAGCAAGGTGACAGTCAGGCCCCCACTGCAGGTCACCTTCTGTCCGGGTGTGATTTCGACCCGTGTCACCAGCGTCGGGTCAAGCACGTCGAATACCCCGTTGGCGTCAAGCACAGTCATGACCGGACGTGGCGCATAAAGAACGAAGGGGTGCTGCTCCCGCAAAACCAGAAGGCCGGCGATGGCGTCGATGTCACTGCCGGTCAGCACGACGCGGCGGATCGGCGAATCGCGTTTCTCGCCGCGCGGCCACAAGCATGGCGTCTGGGCGATCTGCTGGCGCAGATCGGGGGAGGCGCCGATGATCGTCCATTCCTGGCCATCGCCCGTTACCGCCACGCTGGCCTGTGTCGCGGGCCGTACGCGCCTATCGCCCGCCCGTGCTAACTGGCACAGCCGGCAACCGCAATTCCACTGAGGAAAACCACCGCCGGCCGCCGAACCAAGCACAACGGCCATCGGCTGTGCCTGATGGTCAATCATGCGTGATCGGGCGGCCCCTGGGCGCTACATTTGCGCGGCGAAATATCCGTTGATTTCCATGCCAACGCAGATTTCGCGGAGTTTCGGGCGTGTCCAGGCCATTGGCTTGCCTCCTTGGTCGTTCGATGGACAGTGGCTTGCACGAAGACCGTTCGGCGATGGGTGTTTCTTTGCTGTCCTGATCTAAGGATCGGGGGAACACCGGATCTGCCACGCCTCTTGCGGCACAGGCCACCGCGCTGACTATATAAGAATTGCCCAGGGGCGAAAGCGGCCTGACCGACGCAAATCGGCGCCTCACAGCGGGGAGGTCATCACAATCATGCGACCGGCTCACAAGTTACCGCACCGTCGGACAGTCTTGGCGGCGGTCGCACTGGCCGGATTCGCGAGGCGCGCGTTGGCACAGGCCCCGGCCGCCGAAGATCCGTGGCCATCACTGGCCGATCAGATTTTCGATGGACGGAAAGTGGCGGACGGGAAGGCGGTGCTGGCGATCGACGCGCCCTACCGCGCCGAGGATGCGGCGGTGGTTCCCATCGGAATCCGCAGCCTTCTGCCCATGAACGATGCGCGCAAGCTGAAGACCATCACCCTGGTCATCGACCAGAATCCGTCGCCGCTTGCGGCGACGTTCTCCATCGGGAAACGAAGCGGCATTCGATCCTTGTCCACGCGCGTTCGGGTCGATTCCTATACCAACATCCACGCGGTTGCAGCCTTGGCCGATGGCGGCCTGTACGCCGCGGAGCGGTTCGTGAAGGCCGCGGGTGGATGCTCCGCGCCCGCCGCGAAGCAGGAGGCCGATTCGATCCCGCTGGGCACGATGCGGTTCCGGCAGTTTCCGCCGCCCGCCGGATCGACATTGCCCGAGGCAGAGTTGATGATTCGCCATCCCAACTACTCGGGGATGCAGATGGACCAGTTGACGCGGCTTTATGTACCCGCCCACTTCGTCTCCTCGGTGCATATTTGGCAGGGCGATCAACTGCTGCTGGGCATAGAAAGCGGGATTTCGATCTCGGAGAACCCGGCATTCCGCTTCGGCTATCTGCCGAATGGTGCGGCGGAGTTCCGGGCTGAGGTCCACGACAGCGAAGGCAAGGTGTTCAAGAAGGCATGGCCGGCGACGCGGGCATGAAGGCGTAAGCTGCATGATCACCAGCTAAAAACACCGCACTTCCGCCTCGGCCTGCGCCTCCTCCAGGTCGCGCACCATGTTGTTGGAGGGGCGTGAGCGAAACATCTCGCCCAGGTGCCCACCGACGGAACGGCGCATGCGCAGAACGGTCTCTGCCTCCTCATACCTGTTATAGGGCAGGATCGTGGCAATGACGTCGATCGCGCAGGAACATTGCCGCAGGGCTTCAGGGGTTTCGCCGTTGCTGGCCATGCAGGCGAAGACGTACTCGGCGCGGGTTGCCGTCGGATAGTCATTCTCACTATCCGCGCGAGCGGTCACGGTGCTGAACAGGCCGCACAGCGTCATCAATAGAACAATGCGGATCAGCCCTTGCATCATCGCGATGGCTCGCCGACCAGAAGACAGGCCGCGGACTATAGCAGCATGCTGCCGGCCATGCGAGGCAGCGCGTCGTCCACGCAACGTCCGATGACGGGTGGATCCGTCAGTGGACCAACGCAACCACGTTGCCGTTGGTAACCGTCGGGTTCATCTCGTCCAGCGTCTCGTGCAGCTTGGCGTTGTCGCGCACCAGGGCCTCACCGTACGTCACCAGGCTGTCGGCATCCTCCTTGGGGATCGTCAGGCCGGTGGGAATCGCCTGCAGGCGCGCTCTTTCCACGCTGTCCTTCACGTCGGCCAACGATATGTGGATGAACGCACCCTTCACGTCATCGCATCGATGCCCCGCGAGTTCCCGCGCCTGTTTGCAGCGAGACTCCTTGATCAGATCCGTAAGACGCCTGGCCTGCTGATCGGCCAGCAGCATGGTTTCGAAATTGTAGGAGTCGATCTGCGTTCCCGATACCGCGGAGAAAATCTGTCCGAGCCCGGTGACAACCCGTTCATGCAACAGCTTCGGATCGGTGGCTGACTGCCCGTCGATGCTGAGCACGATGACCCGCCGGGTCACACGGGCGATGTGAGCAAGCGCGGCGTCGCTGGCGTCGATCGTGAGGACGCCGTTCAGCATGGACCGCAAGGCCAGGTTGTCGGCGATACCGCCATCCATCAGATGCACATATTCGGTCCGGTGCGGGTCGATGTAGCGGGCATCGCTGCGGGCCAAGGCATTCCGGCGCGCTGCTTCCTGGTCATTTGACATGGCGCCGACGGGCTCTGTGAGATGCGGCGGACTCCCGGTGCCGCATTTGCTCCGATAGCTGGTCAGGGTGATCGGCGAGAACAGGACAGGAAATCCGTTGCTGGCTGCCACCGCGCGCGCCACCGGGAATGGCCCCAGGTTCGAGCAGAGCAGGTCGAAGTAGGGCTGTGTGAAGGCGAACGACAGGCCATTGGCGATGTCGGTTGCGTTGATGGAGATCAGCGGCAGCCCCTCGGCAATCAAGTCGTTGTACGTGGCGCCATGGAACATCAGGCGATCGTAGACCCCGGCCATCCGGTCATTCGTGCCATAATAGGGGTTGAACAGCCACTCCCAGTTCCAGGGTAGAAGATACGTGCCGTAGATGTAGGCGTTGATGTCCTGATAGAGGAAATCGTTAGGAAATGTCTCGAAACTTTTGTCGCGATACAGGCCGTAGTGCATTGCCGGGAAACTTCCGCCGGAGACTGCCGATATATAATCGACCTCATCCAGCAGCCGCCGCTTCTGGCCATCCTCGGTGACGGTGATGTCGCGCAGCCCACGAAGCGCGCCGTGGCCGAACGCCGCGGACCGCTTGCCGCCGCCGGAAAATGAAACGGCGAGCAGGATCTGGCCCTTGGGGTCCATGACCATGTCCCGCAACGCGTATCCGTGGAAGTAGACTGCCTCGCCGTCACTCGCTTTCTGAAGGGGCTTGTTGCTATCGGTGAAGACCGACTGACACGCGGCCAAAGCGAAAAGCGTCCAGGGCAGGACCGCCCTCAGCAGGCCCCTGAAAAGATCGATCATCGCGGCGCGGCCTCCGGTGGCGGAAGTAACACCGGGATCATTGCCGCGAAACGTCGATGCGGGTCCAATCAAGTCCGGGATCGAAGGCGGTGATTCTCGCCGCTCGCGCCGCGGTATCCCGCCCAAGGTCGTCTTGAAACACCACGCCGTCCTGATTGACGATGAAGGTCATGACGCCCGATGCGCCATAGATTGCAGGCCAGGCAAGCAGCGCAAACCCGCCGACCATCTTTCCGTTCTGGATGTAGGACCGCGCGCCGCCGGGTGCGGACGTGCCCTGCCGTGTCAGGACGCGGTAGAAATAGCCCTGATACGGGACCGATTTACCGGCCGCGACTTCCCCGGGGTAGCCTTCGTCGACAGCACTTTCCAGCAGCGGCGTCAGCGGGCTTTCCGGAATCCCAGTCACCGATGGCCAGTACAGACCATCATAATTTCCCGGCGTGCTGACCAGGCGCTGTGCATAGGCGCCGGCGCCGGTAGCCTGCTTGAAGAGATCGAAATACGCTTTCTGCGCATCGACATAAGCAAGGCAGACACGGATGGCGGCAATCTCATTCCGGCCGATCCGGCGATCGACGATCTGCTGCGCGCCTTCGTGGGAGTCGAAGTGCCAACGCCCGTTGTGCTGCACCAGCGGGATCGGCATCGGCCAGTCATTCTGGCCGACATGCAGCACCATCTGGTCGGTGCCGTCGGCGACCAGCGCGTGATGTTCGGCGTACGCATCCAGGAAGCGCTGATTCTCCTGGCGGTCCTTGACCCGATCACCCGAACTGACGAGCGCCTCGCTGCCAGGGCCCAGCACCGCGCCGATCGCGGTGGGATTATGCGTCTTGAGCGCAGCCACAAGCGCGGTCACCGCGGCATCCGGCGTCGCGTAGGTCGATTGGGGTGTGGCCGCCTGCACAGGCCGGACGAGCAAGCCGGCGACCACCAGCACGACGGCGAACAGCCGTCCCAATCCGCGCATCCTATCGCCGCCCACGGCCACCTCCACCACCACGACCGCCTCCACCACCGCCACGCATTCCGCCGCCACCGGATGGCGGTGGTCGGCTGAAGGAGCGGCTTTGCGCGCCACGGTCGCCAAAAGCCTGGGCGCGGTTGCCTTCTCCCGTGCCGCCGAACGCGCCGGAGGAAGGCCGCTGAGCCTGGCGCTGCGGCTGGAAATTCTGTCCGGCCGGCCGTTCCGCACGGGCGGCACCGGCTTGCGGGCGCTGGACATTCGGCCGCTGCCCCTGGCCCGCCTGCTGCCGGGCAGCGGGCGCGTTAGGCCGGCTGCCCGGGTTCAAATTCGGCCGATTGGCCGCGTTGAGGCCCTGTGCGTTCGCGCGGCCCGGACTGTTCACCAGATTGCCCGGGACGCTGACATTGCGCCGCCCCACGGCGTTGGCGGGCAG
>DATNEJ010000286.1:0-5917 GCA_035606775.1 Acetobacteraceae bacterium
GGCGGCGGCGAAGCGCGCAATGGATGCAATGATGGGCATGAAGCGGATCGACATAGCCACGATCGAGCGGGCGCACGCCGGCAAGCCGACGGCATAAGCTGCAGCGCTTCGTGCGCCCTTCTCGTCCTGCATGATGAAGTCATACCAGCAGCCCGTAGGGCTGACTGGTATGCGCGCAGGGTTGGTGTGGCGGCTGCGCGCAAAATCAATGAGATACCAGCGGCCCGAACGTTGGATTCCGTGCTTGCAGACACGGGGGTAGACAGCTAGTGTTGTCGTTTTACGGCCCGTCGCCAGCCGTTAAGGCGCGTGCTGGTCTGGCAAACCAGTCTCCTCCACGAGCGTCGCACGCTTCGGGAGAACGGCACGCACAGCCAAGTGGCTGAGCAACTTACTCGCGCCATCGTCCATCACCATGCGGTATGCGGCCGAACGCCGCTAAAAGTGATTTTGCAGGGACGACCGCGACTTCACGGCCGGCAATGGCTCGGGCCGTTAACGAGAATAATAAAACGCCTCGTTAGGTATGGGAGGAATCCATGCAACGTCGAGAGCTTCTGCTGAGTGGTGCCACTGCCGGCATCGCCATGGCTTCAGGTCGTGCGTTTGCTCAAAGCGCCACGCCCGGTGACAAGCTGATTGCGTGGATCGACATACCGCCACCAGTACCGGAACCGTTGCAGAATGTTGTCAGAGGGATCACGCGCTGGGAAGATTTAGGCTCCTGGATCACTCCGAATGACAAGTGGTTCTCAATCGCCCATTACGAGCGGCCGCAGATCGACCCAAAGACCTGGCGGCTCGCGATCTCCGGGTTGGTCGCCAGGCCAACAACCCTGACGCTCGATCAGTTAAGGGCACTCCCACGAAAGGAGATCATCAGTACGATCGAATGCTCAGGAAGCAATGGGTTGCCATTCGCACAGAGCATGATCGGTAACGCCACATGGACTGGCGTATCCCTGGCCGAGACGCTGCGAGCGGCAGGGGTTGAGGATGATGGCATCGAAGTCGTGTTCTATGGCATCGACAAGGGCGGCGAGACGGTGCGACCAGGGACACCGCTCGAATATAAATACACCGCCAACTTTGCTCGCAGTATGCCGATCGCGGAGGCCATGAACCCGGCGAATCTTCTCTGCTACGAGATGAACGGGTCGCCGTTGCCCGCGGCCAATGGCTTCCCGGTTCGTCTTATCGTGCCCGGCTGGTACGGTGTCGCCAATGTCAAATGGCTCACGCGTATCGAGGTGCTCAACAAGCGCTATCTGGGACGGTTTATGGGTCGCGATTACGTGACGATCCGCGAGGAACAGCACGACGGGCAGACCATCATGGCGGAAACCACTGTAGGCCACATGCTGCTGAAGTCGGCGCCGGCCAAGATAGTGCAGCGTGCCGGTCGTTATCAGATTGACGGGATGGCCTGGGGACCGGCTGTAGCAGCGGTCGAAGTGAAGATCGACAATGGACCATGGACAAAGGCGACGCTGGACGCCAGCAAATCCGAATACACGTGGAGGTTCTGGCATCTCGATACGTCCCTCACGCCTGGCGAGCACGCTGTGACATCGCGCGCGATCGACACGGCCGGCAAAATTCAGCCGGCAATGGACGATCCGATCATTGCGAACAAGAAGACCTATTGGGAGAGTAACGGGCAGATCACCCGCCACGTTAACATTGCCTAACAGGCTTAGGTTGCGGCATCGCGTAGCTGACCGACTGATCTGAGCTGGCGAGGTCGTCAGAAGAAGATATCAAGCGTCAGGCCAACTGGCTCCTTGCTTGATCGCATGCTTCAAGTCGCGGACGATCATGCTCCGGGCGGCATCGCCTCGAACACCGCAATCCCCGGCGGAATGACCACCCACGCCGGACGGCTGCGCGCGAAGATCGCCACTGTCGGATGGAACAGCGACGGATCGTCCAAGGTTCCGGCGTAGACCGTGAATGAGTCGCTTTCCCCCACCACGCCGCCGAACACCAGGCTGGCGCAGACCGGACAGGAATTACGCACCGCATCCCCGCCGTTCGCAGCCTTGGATATGAACGTCCGGCTGGCGCCGCTGAACCGTACGGCGCCGGCATCAAATCCCATGAATGGAATGAAGCCCGAGCCGGACGCCTTCTGGCAGTCGGTGCAGAAGCAGAAACCGGCGTAGACCGGCTCACCCACCGCCTCATAGCGCAATGCGCCACAAAGGCACCCGCCGCTGTAGCGTTTGGCGCCCTCACTCACCGCCACTCTCCGATATCGGGTCCGCGCCGCGGCGTATCGCGGTGTCAGACGGTGGAGGGTCTTCCGACCCTCCACAATTCTCGCGCCACCTATTCAGCAGCCAGGTTCGGCGTGAACTCCAGCGGCAGTCCCTTGTGGCCGGTCAGCCTCTCGCCTTCCTCGTACATCTCGAAGGCCCGTTTCTTCAGTGCCGGCAGGATCGCAGCGATCTTGTCCAGATCCAGGTCGGCCGCGATCCCCGGGTAGCCGGCACGCTCGATCATGGGGCCGAGCTTTCTGTTTTCGATCTGCTCGAAGGTCCATTCGAGAGGATCGTCAATCACAGTCAGGTCCCAGTTGATCCGATGATTCTTGTTGCGCGGGCCATAGTGGTAATGCGCGCCCTGCCAGAAACAATCGAACGCAAGCAGTTCGGTCTCCTCGACGTAGGACTTGCCTTTCGACCCGCCGACATCGCCAAGGACGTGAACCGCGAGGCCGCCATCACCGTTCCGCTGCCGCCGCATCTCCAGGCCGAAGCGGATGTTGCCCGCTTCGAACATGTCCGTGCCACGGTTGTGCTTGACCGTGTTCCGCTTGCTGATGAAAGTTTCTCTGGCGCAGGCCTCCACATCGGGCAGAACGCGCCGCACCGCGGCAAGATTGGCCGCCTCGGCGATTTCCTTGTATCCGGCCCGGTCCAGCATCTGCGGGAGTTTCCGGTCGAGCGTCCGGATGGTCCAGCCGATCGGATTGCCGTCGATGATCGGGTCCATCCGGCAGTGCACGCCCAGGCCGCCGCCGACACGGCCAGGAGTCGACAGTTCCGGATTCTCCGGACCGTAGACGTAGCTTCTCTCAAGGTCGAAGCAGTTGAAGCGCAGCAGCACGGTCTGCTTGCCGCCGACATCGGCGGCCACGTCGATGGAGACACCCTGGTCCGTATGATCCTCGACATTGGCATCCCACAGTTGATGCCGGACGACGAAGGTCAGCGGTGCGGCGGTAAAACTGGTTCCCTGCGATTGCGGCATGTTGGACGCTCCTGTTGGAGAGACTTGCTACAAGCCTAGGGAGGAGGCGGGACGGTCGCAAGGGCGGCTCGCACCCCCGCCAACTGGTCCAATGACCGGCCCGCCTCTATGCTGCCCCTTCCGCACACGGGAGGGACCGGATGGACCAACCAACCCGGCAGCGAGTCAGGGCGACGATCGTCGGCAGTCTGCCGAAACCCGGCTGGCTGGCCAAGCCCGGCGAATTGTTCCCGCCCTGGCGCCTGGAAGACCCTTTTCTGGCGGAGGGCAAGGAAGACGCAGTGCGCGTCTGGATCGCGGCGCAGGAACAGGCCGGGCTGGACGTCGTCACCGACGGGGAACAGCGCCGCCGCCACTACATCTGGGGCTTTTTCCAGGGCCTGGACGGCATCGACACCGTCACGCTCGGCATGCGCGCCCAACGCGCCCAGCGGTATCACAAGGAAATCGCCGCTGCTCGCCTGATCGGTGAGCCGGCCTGGCGCGGCCCAATCTTCGTGGACGCGCTGCGCGCGACACAGGCCATGACCAATCGGCCGATCAAGGTGACGCTGCCCGGCCCGATGACAATCGTGGACAGCATTGTCGATACCGTCGGCGGACGAACGGAAGCCGATCTCGCGATGCGCTTTGCCGAACTCCTGAACCTGGAGGCGCGTGCGCTCGCTACCGCCGGCGCCTCGGTGATCCAGTTCGACGAGCCTTGCTTCAATGTCTACGTGGACAAGGTGAAGGACTGGGGAATCGCCACGCTGGAACGTGCCGCTGCCGGCGTGTCCGCCACCAAGGCGGTGCACATCTGCTACGGCTACGGCACCGAAGACGTCAAACGCTGGAAGACCGCCAACCGCGACTGGAGCCATTACGAGACCACGTTGCCGCTGCTGGCAAAATCGCCGATCGATCAGGTCTCCGTGGAAACCGCGGCCAGCGGCGTCGACGTCGCCGTCATCGACGCCCTCCGCGGCAAGGATGTCCTGCTCGGCGTTGTCGATGTCGGCAGCGAAGCGATCGAAACGCCGGAGATTGTTGCGCAGCGCCTGCACGCGGCCTTGCGGTACACGGATCCGGGACACCTATACGCCTGCACCGATTGCGGCATGCTGCCGCTGTCACGCAGGGCCGCGGAAGGCAAATTGCGCGCGCTGGCCGCCGGCACGGCACTGGTGAATACGACGATGTAGCTACAAATGTCGCTATAGGACCGGGGGGAAACAACATGGCCAGCGAAGCCTCAGCCGCCATCGGCGCGACACTGCCCGAAGAACCCCAACGCCTGCGCGCCATCCGGCTCACCGCGATCGCCAGCCTGATCGGCACCACGATCGAGTGGTACGACTTCATCCTCTACACCTCGCTCGCCGGCCTCATCTTCAACAAGCTGTATTTCCCGGCGGAAGATCCCGTGGTGTCGCTGCTGCTCGCCTACGCGACATTCGCAGTCGGCTTCCTGACGCGCCCGATCGGCGGCGCATTCTTCGGCCATTTCGGCGACCGGATCGGCCGCAAGCCGCTGCTGGTGCTGACCCTGACGATCATGGGCGCGGCGACCTTCCTGATCGGCCTGGTCCCGACCTATGCCGCCATCGGCATAGCAGCGCCGATCATCATCACCGTACTGCGCGTCACGCAGGGATTCGCCATGGGCGGCGAATGGGGCGGCGCGGTGCTCATGGCGTTCGAATACGCCCCGCCGGGACGCCGCGGCCTCTATGCCAGCTTCCCGCAGATCGGCTTCGCGATCGGCCTCTGCCTCAGCACCGGTGCGATCACCCTGCTATCGTCCGTGCTGTCCGAGCAAGCGTTCCTCGCCTGGGGCTGGCGCTGTGCGTTCTATGTCAGCCTTCTGCTGATGGCCGTCGGCCTGTTCGTGCGGCTGAAGCTGTTCGAGACGCCCGAGTTCACCCGAATCAAGGACAGCTACCACGTCGCCAAACTGCCGATCGGCGAGCTGACTCGGAAATACTGGTGGAACGTCGTGCTGGGATGGTTCGCGCGCATGGGCGAAGGCGGCGTGTTCACCGTGTACGCGCTGTATATGCTGGCGTATCTCACCGCCATCGTGCATCTGCCCCGCACCTTGGTGCTGAGTTCGGTCACCGCGTCCGCGCTGGTGCTGATCTTTACCGTGCCGCTGGCCTCGGCCTGGTCCGACCGCGCCGGCCGCCGCATGGTGTTCGGCGTGGCCACGCTGGTGAACGGGATTGCGAGCTTTCCCCTGCTATGGATGTTGCAGTCGGGCAGTCCCGCGTTGGCGGCCGCGGCGATCATCATCGCGATCGGTGTGTTGTGGGCGCCGGTCTACGGGCCGGAAGCGGCACTGTTCTGTGAGCTGTTCGATACGCCCGTGCGGTATACTGGCGTTTCGATCGTCTACCAGTTCGGATCGATCATCTTCCTGGCGCCGGTGCCGATTCTTGCCACGCTGCTGGTCAAGTGGAACGACAATCAGCCATGGTATCTCGCCACGTACATGCTGCTGGCCTGCATCATCAGCGCGATCGCCACTGCCCTGATGCGACGAACGTTCCGGTGATACGGCGCAGATCCGCCGATCCGGCCATTTGCCGCCTTGGGGTGAAAATTCGGGGCACGCCTATTCTAGGGCTTGATCGTACCGGTCGAATCCCTATTATGACTACAGTAGTCATGTCAGGAATCC
>DATNEJ010000288.1:0-6039 GCA_035606775.1 Acetobacteraceae bacterium
GCGCCGCAGGTCACCAGCCGTCCGCCGCGCTTCATCGACAGGAGCGACCCGTTCCACGTATCGGCGCCGGTATGCTCGAACACGACATCGACGCCCTTCTTGCCCGTCAGTTTGCGCACCACGCCCTCGAAACGGTCTTCCCGGTAGTTGATGACGTGATCGGCGCCGAGTGCCGATGCTTTGGCTGCCTTGTCGGCGCTGCCGACGGTGGTGATGACCGTGCAGCCGATCGACTTGGCGATGCGGATGGCGATGCTGCCGATGCCGGAACCGCCGGCATGCACCAGCACCCATTCGCCCGGCTCCAGGCGCGCGTTGTCGAACAGCATGTGCTCCACGGTGGCATAGGCGACCGGCACGCAGACGGCATCGCGCAGATCGACGCCATCGGGCACTTTCACAGCCAGGCGGGCGGGGTGGTTGGTGATGTCCTGGGCGAAACCGTCGACATGGAATCCGCGAACACCGGCAACGTTTTCGCAAAGATTGTCACGGCCCTGCGCGCAAGCTTTGCAGACACCACAGGTCAGGGCGGAGAACGGCACGACGCGATCGCCCAAGGCCAGGCCGGTGACGCCGGAGCCGACGGCGATCACCTCGGCGGCGGCTTCCGCCCCGACGGTCAGCGGGTATTGCCGTTTGGCAAAGGCCATGCCGCGGAAGCCCCAGACATCGATATGGTTCAGCCCGACCGCGCGAACGCGCAGTTGCACTTCGTCCGGTCCGGGCGGGGCAGGGGCCTCGCGCTCCACCAGCGCGGCTTCCCGGTCGGCCAGCAACTGCAGCGCACGAATCGTCGGCATGGGTGAGGGTCCCGCGGTCCTTTGATTAGAGCGTGATCGTCGGAGGCGGCATCGCCGGAGACGTGAATCACGCGATTAGACAAAAAGTTAGAGCTTGTTCGGTGCGTCTATCTGCACCGAACAAGCTCTAATCCGCAATGCACATGCGGGTCGGCAATGATGTCCGGCCCCGTGCGCCTGCCCGGATCGATAGGCCGGCAGGATAACGCATTCAGCGCCGGAAGGCGGCAACAAGGCGGTGCCGGATAGGGACTCCGCCTTGCGCCGTCAAGCTGGCGGCCGCCGTCGTCTCATTATCAGATCCGCGACAACGGCCCGGTTCGCGGCCCAATCGCATAGATCGCCTGCACCACGAAAATGAAACCGATGCTCCAATGCGTGCTGTGCAGGCACAGGAGCGCGCCAAACCCATAAAGCCCCTGCGCGATGAGGATGCGTCGTTCCATCGAACGCCTGACCATTGGCGTGACCTCGGCACTCGTCAGCCCGGCGCGGACCGCGTAGCGCCATGTCAGGTAGAGCACGATGCCCAGCAGGAGGATGTTGAACCAGTAGACCAGCAGCGCGGTGCAGTAGGCGATGTACTCCGCCATCAGCGATGTCGAGAACGGCATCAGCGACACCGAGAACAGGAACGCCAGATGCAGCCAGGACAGCGTGCGATCCGAGCGCGCCACGAAATTGAGCTGCGTCTGCTGCCCGACCCAGAATATGCCCAGTGTCAGAAAGCTCATCAGGTAGATCAGCACGCGTGGCGCCAAACCGATCAGTGCCTGTCGCAGATCGGCCTCGCCGTGAATTGCTTCCAGGGCCGGTATGCGCAGGTCGAGAACGAGCAAAGTCATGGCAACGGCGAACAGGCCGTCGCTGAGTGCCGCCAGCCGCTCCGCGCTGGTCCCGGCGATCGCGTTGTAGCGTGTGCCCATGGTGCGGTGTCCCCGTGACGTTGATGCGTTCCATACCGGGCCTGAGCGTGATCGTCGCAGGCGGACTCGCCGGAGACGTGACTCATGCGACCAGACCACATGGCAAGGCACTCGCTCTGCCGCGGTATCCTCGACCGACGGTGAATTGGACCTCGTCCGCGACCGGATGCGACGCTAGCAAAGGGGCCGCCGCACGCCATTCTGTTTCCGGCGCCGCCCGAGCCCGGATCACCTCAGCGAAGGAGCCACTCCATGGCCAGCAGCCAAAACGACAAGGCAGTTCGGTTTCGCGCCCTGCACGGCGCGCCCGACGCCTTCGTCATCGCCAACGCCTGGGACGCCGGATCCGCCCGCATCCTCACGGCGCTTGGCTTTGCCGCCATCGCCACCTCCTCCGGCGCCCAGGCCGGCGTGCTGGGCCGGCGTGACGGCCGGGTCAGCCGAGAAGAGGCGATGCAGCATTGCCAGGCGATCGTCGAGGCGACGGATCTGCCGGTCTCGGCCGACCTGGAAAAGGGCTTCGGCGATACCCCGCAAGCGGCCGCTGAGACCATCGCGCAGGCCGCGCGGATCGGACTGGTCGGCGGCTCGATCGAGGATGCGTCCGGCGATCCGGCCAAGCCGCTGTTCGATGCCAACCTCGCCACCGAACGGGTCGCGGCCGCGGTCGCGGCGGCCCGCTCCGCCGGGTTCCCCTTCGTGCTGACCGCGCGCAGCGAGAATTTCCTGCGCGGCAATCCCGACCTGGACGACACGATCCGCCGTCTGAAATCGTTCGAGGCGGCCGGTGCCGACGTGCTGATGGCGCCCGGCCTGCCGGACCTCGCATCGGTGCGCGCCGTGTGTTCGGCGCTGTCCCGCCCGTTCAACTTCATGGCCGGAATCAAGGGCAAATCCTTCACCGTTGCGGAACTTGCCGCGGCCGGCGTCAAGCGGATCAGCCTGGCGACGTCGCTCTACAAGGCCGCGATGACCGCCGCGATCGACGCCGCCCGGGAAGTGCGCGAACGCGGCACCTTCGGCTACCTGGACACGACGATCCCAACCCCGGACTTCAATCGCTACATGCAGGAGTGAGGCGCCGGAGCGCGATCGCTTGAAGCCGCAGGCTGGAAAGCGTGAATCGCGCTCCGACAAGCCGCATGGCGCGATCGCTTTAAGCCGCAGGCCGGAAAGCGCGAATCGCGCCCGCAAATAATTGCGTTATGACCGTGGCACTCCGGCCGAAGCGGTCAGGCCGCCATCGACCGGAATATAGGCCCCGTTCACGTAGCTGGCTCCCGGGGACACCAGGAACGCGACCAGCGCCGCCACCTCCTGCGGCGTGCCATAGCGGCCTGCAGGAATGCGCCCCTCCGTCGGGCGGCGGTACGCCGCAAACGGCGCCATCATCTCCGTATCGATAAAGCCGGGCGCCACATAGTTGACGGTCACGCCACGGCGCGCGCTCTCGATCGCGAGGCTGCGGACGTAAGCCAGCAGCGCGGCTTTCGTCGCTCCGTACGCGGCGTTGCCCTGGCTGGCGAACTGGCCGATCACCGAGCCGATCGCCACAATCCGCCCATTCCGTGCCCGTATCATCGGCCGCACCACGGCCCGGGCGATCCGCGCGAAGGCGAAGAAGTTCACCTGCATCGCGCGCTCCGCCGCATCCTGGTCCATCATCGCCGCCAGCGTGTCATAGGTGGTGCCGCCGACATGCACCAGCGCATCCCACGCCGGCGCGCGCTCCTGTCCGGCCGCAAACGCCTCGACAGCGCCCTTGTCCGCCAGATCCAGGGGCAGCGCCTCCGCCCCGTGCGCGAATTCGCCCGGCCCCGTCCGGTAGGTATACGTCACCGCATAGCCGCGCTCGGCCAGCACCGCGGTCACCGCCGCGCCGATGCCCCGCCGCCCGCCGATGACCAGGACGCGGCCGCTCATTCCGCGTTCCCCGGACAAAGACCCGTCACCCTGGCTCCAGCCCAAGCACGAGGCTGACATTCTGCCCGCCGAAGCCGAAGGAGTTGGAGATGGCGTGACTCACCCTCGCCGTGCGGGCGACATTGGGCACGCAATCCACCGGCAGCGCCGGGTCCGGCGTGTCGTAATTGATCGTCGGCGGCAGCACGCCGTGGCGCATCGACAGCAAGGTGAAGATCGCCTCCACCGCACCGGCAGCGGTCAACGTGTGGCCGATCATCGACTTGTTCGAGGAGATCGGCAGCGCTCCCGCGCGCTCGCCGAACACCGCTGAAACGCCGATCCATTCCATCTTGTCGTTCTCGGGCGTGCCGGTGCCGTGCGCGTTGATATAGCCAATCGCCTCCGGCGCCAGGCCCGCATCGTCCAGCGCGTTGCGCATGCAGGCGATGATCGGCTTGCCGTCAGGCGAGGACCTTGTGCGATGGAAGCCGTCCGCGGCCTCCCCGCAGCCTTCCACCACGCCCAGCACCGTCGCACCGCGCGCCTCCGCGTGGGCCAGGCTTTCCAGCACCAGCGCGCCGGCGCCTTCCGCCATCACGAATCCTTCCCGGTCCTTGCTGAACGGGCGGGACGCGCCGGACGGCGGATCGTTGCGGGTCGATAGCGCCGACAACAGGGAAAATCGGATCAGGCTTTCGGGATTGACCGAGGCATCCGTGCCGACGACCAGAGACGCTTCCGCCTCGCCGCGCCGGATCGCCTCCGCCCCAAGCTGGATCGCGGTGCCGCCCGAGGCGCAGGCGGTGGATGTGGCGATGGGCGATCCCTTGGTGCCGAAGCGCACCGCCAGCGCCTCACCGACCGAGCCGAACAGGAACCGCTTGTAGACCGGCGCGAAAGCCCCGCTTCCGGCGGCGCGGAGAAGATCGCCATAACCGACGGTCTCGTTGGCGCCGGACGCGGTCGCCAGTGCCAGGCGCTGCGGCCATTCCAGCTCCACCGGGGGCAGGGCGAGGA
Organism: Acetobacteraceae bacterium; assembly: GCA_035606775.1. GTDB lineage: Bacteria > Pseudomonadota > Alphaproteobacteria > Acetobacterales > Acetobacteraceae > Rhodopila. Next base: position 4,652 of record DATNEJ010000288.1, read on the forward strand.
ACAGCGGACCGGGAAAATCGCCCGGCCGGCCGATGCCGGCTTCCTCCACCGCCTCCTCGATCACCAGCTCCGCCAGGCGCTGCGACAGCGCGGGTGCCGATGGCTCGGGCACGGCGACGAAATCCACTGTGCCGGCGATGGACGTGCGCAACCCTTCGGCGGGGAACCGACTGATCCGCCGTATGCCGGACTGGCCTCCGGTCAGCGCGCGCCAGTTCTCGGCCTTGCCTTGCCCAAGGGATGTCAGGACGCCCACGCCAGTCACGACGACAATCGGCCGTCCGAGATGGTCGTGATGCCGCGCCATCGCTGCCTCCTATGCCGGTTCGATCAACGCAAGCGCTTCGCCGCGCCAGTGCCCCCAGGAGGTGACCATGGCCTGGCGCAGCCCGGTCGCCATCGGCGCCTCCGCTGCCTCCAGCGGCCCGAACAAACGGCCGTGCCGGACCGCCAGGGCTGCCAGCGCCACGCTCGCGGGAAAGGATGGCTCCATGCTCTGGCCAAGCGCGGTCGCGGCGGCGCGAGCAGGCAGGCCGAGGCCGGCAATGAACGCCTGTTCCTCCCTGGTGGCGGCGGCCACGCCGGAAGCGCCGGAGATGACGGCCGTCGTCGCCGGATCAAGCCTGGCCGACGCGGCGGCAAGCTGCCTTGTGGCGTTTGCCGTGGCTTCGCCGGGTGCCCGTGCGCACCGGTCCGTCTTGATCGCCGCGATATGCGCCACCGGCTGCACGCCGCGCGCAGCGGCGTGGGACCGGCTCTCGATCACCAGGAAGCAGCCGACCGATCCCAGCACCATGCCGCCGCCATGCGCCTGACGTTCCCACACGCCGGCAAAGGGCCGCTTCCACAAGGTGCCGCCCATCTCGTAATGCACCAGGATGTCGGGGCGCTGCGCATTGTAGGAACCGCCCACCAGGAACAGATCGCCCTGGCTGGCGGCGATCCGCGCGCAGGCAATGCGCAGGCCATCCGCGCCCGACGCTTCCTCCCCCATCAGGGTCCGGGAGGATCCGGTCACGCCGTGCACGATCGAGATGTTGCCTGCCAACAGGTTGGAAAGCTGCGCCAGGAACAAGGTGGGCCGCAAATCGCCCTGCAGATGCTCATTCAGATAGGCGCCGGGATCGGCGGCTTTCGGCAGGCCGGACAGCAGCGCCTCATCGACGGTGTAATCGCGTTCCCCGCCACCTGCCGCGACGATCATGTCCATCCGGCCCAGAAGCGCGGCGTCGCCCTTTATGCCGGCGGCGTCGAGCGCCTGGCCCGCGGCGTAGGTGCCGATGCGCTGCCATGCCTCCATCTGGCGCTGGTCGCCGCGCTTCGGGATCTGCCGGTCCAGCTCCAGCGGCGCCATCGGATGCACGGGGAACGGCGCGAATGTCGTGGTG
>DATNEJ010000328.1:0-3326 GCA_035606775.1 Acetobacteraceae bacterium
GCCCGATGGCCCATATGGCCTGCGCTGATGCGACAACCTGGAGCAGGCATGATCCGGCTTCCGTTCCCGGTCCTTTTGCTGGCCCTGTTTCTGGCCGCGCTGCTGGCCGGCGGCGCAAAGGCCGGGGAAAGTGCGCCGGTCAGCAGCAAGCGTGCCACGGCCACCCTGGTCTCGGACACGGATGCGGTGGCGCCCGGCCATACGTTCCGCGTCGGGCTGCGGCTGCAGCTTGCGCCGGGTTGGCACACCTACTGGAAGAACCCGGGCGATGCCGGCGCCCCGCCGCAGCTCTCCCTGACCCTGCCCGACGGCGCCAAGGCCGGGCCGATCGACTGGCCGACCCCGCAGCGGATCGCCGAGGGGCCGGTGATGACCTACGCCTACACGAACCAGGTGCTGCTGCCCGTCACGGTGACGCCGGCGGCCGGGCAGGCCGGCCCCGTGACGATCCGCGCGCACGCGAGTTGGCTGGTCTGCAAGGATATCTGCGTGCCGGAGGAAGGCAGCTTCCGGCTCGACCTGGCGGCCGGAACGCCCGCCCCGTCGCCGCAGGCGACACTGTTCGCGGCGCACGACCGCGCGGTGCCGCGCGCGTCACCCTGGCAGGCATCGGTGGCGCCCGACGGCACGCTGTCAGTGCGCGGGCCGGAGCTGAACACCAATACCGTGGCCGACGCCTGGTTCATCCCGAACACGCCGGGGCGCATCAAGGACGATGCCGCCCAGCCGCTGTCGGTCGGTCCAAACGGGTTCAATCTGTCGCTGAAGCCGGCCGCAGACTTCACCAAGGCGGATCGGCTGAGCGGGGTGCTCTCGGTGCGGGATCGCACCGGCGAACAGACCAACGTCACCATCGACGCCGTCCGCGGCCCCCCGCTGGCACCGCTGATGCCACCTCTGGCGCGGGTGCTGGGCTTCGCGTTCCTGGGCGGACTGATCTTAAACCTGATGCCGTGCGTGTTCCCGGTGCTGGCGATGAAGGCGGTGGGGCTGGCCAATAGCGCCGCACGCGGCCAGGCGCGCGCCCATGCGGTTTCCTACACCACCGGCGTGCTGGTTACCTTCGCCGCACTGGCCGCCGGTTTGCTGGCGGCGCGTGCGGCGGGTGCCGCGGCCGGATGGGGTTTCCAGTTCAGCTCTCCGGTGTTCGTGGCGGCGATGGCGTGGCTGCTGTTCGGGGTCGGCCTCAACCTGTCGGGCGTGTTCGAGATCGGCTCCGCCATGACCGGCGCCGGCAGCCGGCTGGCCGACCGGCGGGGCCATGTGGGGAGTTTTTTTACCGGGCTGCTGGCGGTGCTGGTCGCGACGCCTTGCACCGCGCCGTTCATGGGGGTGGCGATCGCCGCCGGCCTGGCCGCGCCGCCCGCGGTCACGATACTGGTGTTCCTGCTGATGGGGGCCGGACTCGCGACACCCTACGTGGTGCTGGCCTGCATTCCCGGCCTTGCGCACCTGGCACCAAGGCCGGGACGCTGGATGAAGGTGCTGAAGCAGGGGCTGGCTTTCCCGATGTACGGCGCCGCCGCCTGGCTGCTGTGGGTCGTCAGCCAAGAGGCGGGGTCCGGAGGCGTCCTGGCCACCGCGGCCGGCTTCGTGCTGCTGGGCTTTGCCGGCTGGGCGGTCGGCATCAGCCAGGCGGGAACCCGCCCCAACCGCCGGCTGGGGCAATCCGTTGCCACCGCCGCGCTGCTCGCCGCCCTGGCTGTCTTGGGCGGGATCGCCACCGTGCCGCGCACACAGGCGGCGGCGGAAGCGACCTCGGGCGCCGAGGCATTCAGTCCGGCGCGGCTCGCGGCGCTGCGGGCGGAGGGCAGGCCGGTCTTCGTGAACGTGACCGCGGCCTGGTGCGTAACGTGCTTGGTGAATGAGCGGGTGGCGATCGGCACCGCGGCCGTGCAGCACGCCTTCGAGACGCGGCACGTCGCCTATCTCAAAGGGGACTGGACCCGCCAGGACAGCGCCATCACCGCCTATCTGCGCGAGCACGGGCGCGATGGTGTGCCGCTCTATCTGTATTACCCGCCGGGCGGCGGCCCGCCGACCACGTTGCCGCAGATCCTGACCGAGAACATCGTGCTGGGCGTGCTCGACCGCGGATGAGCCGGTTCCCGGGAGCCGCGGGATGACCGGCGGCTGGATCGTCGTCGCCTCCGCCGAACACGTGGCACGAGGCGTCGCAGGCGGGTTCATGCAGGCGGGACACGGCAAGCTGGCGCCCTTGCGGCGGATTGCAGCGGGGGATGCCGTGATCTGCTACTCCCCCAGCACGACCTTGGGTGACAGCGACAGGCTGCAGGCTTTCACGGCGTTCGGCGTCGTGCAGGAGGGTGCGCCGTATCAGGTGGACATGGGTGAGGGGTTCCGGCCCTTCCGGCGCAACGTCGCGTGGCACCAGGCGCGGCAGGTGCCGATCCGGCCGCTGCTGGAACGGCTGGAACTGACCGCCGGCGTGCCGAACTGGGGCTACCGCCTGCGGTTCGGCGTCGTGCCGATCGGCGCGCAGGACGTCGCGGTGATCGCGAAGGCGATGGGCGTGGAAGCGGACGGGGGGTTGGCTTAGGCGCCCACCAGTTTCCGGACCAGTGCAACTGCATCCGAGGCCGCCCAGTTGGCCGGCCCTTCCAGGCGCGCAACGCACTGTCCCTGATGGTTGACGACGAAGCTGGTGGGCAGGCCCGGCGCCTTCCAGGCGGAGACGATGACGCTCTTGGGGTCGAGCAGCACCGGCAGGCCGGTCACGCCGTGCGCCTTGAACCAGGCGGAGACGGTCGGCGCCCCGCCGCGGTCCGACGACAGCGGCAGCACGGCGATGTGGTCGGGCGCGACCGCCGCCGCCAGCGCGGCAAGGGACGGCATTTCAGCCACGCAGGGCGCACACCACGTCGCCCACAGATTCACCACCACGCCCCGGCCGCGATAGTCGGACAGATGATGCGCATTGCCTTCCGCGTCGAAGAACGCCATGTCGGGCAGCGTCTCGGGCGGGTCCAGCTGGCGCAGCACTTTCGCCAGGTCCGCCGGCTCCGCGGCGTGCGGTTTGCGCGCGGCGAACGCCGCCGCTAGGGTCCCGCCCGCCGCCAGGGCCGAGCGGCGAGTCATCAACGCCATGCTGGATGTTCTCCCGTGAACCAGACGCCGGATCGCCGGAACGAGCCTGCCAATCTGCAATGGGGTGGCCGATTCTCCGCCGGACCATCGGCGATCATGCAGGAGATCAATGCCTCCATCGGATTCGATCGCAAGATGTGGCGGCAGGACATCGCGGGGTCGCTGGCGCATGCGGCGATGCTGGCGAAGATCGGACTCATCAGTGCGGAAGATGAGGA
>DATNEJ010000329.1:0-2190 GCA_035606775.1 Acetobacteraceae bacterium
GCCGGCCCGACGATGCCTTCTTTTTCCATCTGCTCGATCAGCTTGGCGGCGCGGTTGTAGCCGATGTTGAGATGCCGCTGAATGAAGGATGTGGATGCCTTGCCCTCGCGTGCGACCACCGCCACCGCCTGATCGAACAGCCCTTTTTCTCCCTCGCCCGCACCGGCAATGCCGGACAGCAGAGGCTCGTTTTCATTGTCCGCCGGTTCGGTAACTTCCTCCAGATACGCCGGCTCACCCTGCGCCCGCAGGAAGGACACCACCTTTTCCACTTCGTCATCCGAGACGAACGGGCCGTGTACGCGGGTGATCCGTCCGCCACCCTGCATGAACAGCATGTCGCCCATGCCAAGCAATTGTTCGGCACCCTGCTCACCCAGAATGGTGCGGCTGTCGAACTTGCTGATCACCTGGAAGCTGATGCGCGTCGGGAAATTTGCCTTGATCGTGCCGGTGATCACATCCACCGACGGCCGCTGAGTCGCCATGATCACGTGAATACCCGCGGCACGCGCCATCTGCGCCAGCCGCTGCACTGCGGCCTCGATCTCCTTGCCGGCAACCATCATCAGGTCGGCCATTTCGTCCACGACCACCACGATGAACGGCAGCGGTTCCAGCGCGAGCGGCTGTTCCTCGAAGATCGGCCGGCCGGTGTCGGGATCGAATCCCGTCTGCACGCGGCGGGTGACGACCTCACCTTTCGCGCGTGCTTCGGCGACGCGATCGTTGTAGCCGCCGACGTTGCGAACGCCGAGTTGGCTCATCGCACGATAGCGCCGCTCCATCTCGCGAACGGTCCATTTCAGCGCGGTCACCGCCTTGGCAGGCTCGGTCACCACCGGCGCCATCAGATGCGGAATGCCTTCATACGTGGACAGTTCCAGCATCTTCGGATCGATCAGGATCAGCCGGCACTGATCGGGCGAAAGCCGGTACAGCAACGACAGGATCATCGCGTTCACGCCCACCGACTTGCCGGAGCCGGTGGTGCCCGCGATCATCAGGTGCGGCATGCGGGCGAGGTCCGCGACAATCGCCGTGCCGCCGATGTCCTTCCCAAGCGCGAGCGACAGGCGGCCGGCGTGCCTCTGCACTTCATCGCTCGCCAGAATCTCGCTCAGGAACACGGTCTCGCGTTTGGCGTTCGGGACCTCGATGCCGATCACGTTGCGGCCGGGAACGGTGGCGATGCGGACCGCGGTTACGGACAGGCTGCGGGCCACATCGTCCGCCAGCCCGATCACCCGCGCGCTGCGGATGCCGGGGGCCGGTTCGAACTCGTACAGCGTCACCACCGGGCCGGGGCGGATTTCCACAATGCTACCCTGGACGCCGTAATCCGACAGCACCGTCTCCAGCAGCCGCGCATTCGCCTGCAGCGCATCTTCGCTCGGCCCCGCGGCGGTCCGGGCCGGCGGCGATTTCAGTAAGGTCAGCGCCGGGAACTGCCAACCCGCATCGGGCAAGGGCAGGGTCTGCTGCTGGGGCTTGCGTGCCGGCGGCAGGGTCTGTCTGGCCTTGCGCACCGAAGGCGGCGGCTCGTTCGCGGGCGGCGTCTCCCGCACCACCGGAAGGTCGGTCTCCGCGCGAATGAGCGTGCGGGAGGAGGGCGGCTCATCCTCCGGTTCCATGCCGGGTCCGCGGTTGACCAGCGAGGCAACCCAGGCGGATGCCTGTCCGACCCCGCCGGCGCCGCGTGCCAGGGCACCCGCCGCCTCCCTCCCACCCGATACCGAATAGCGCGCGGCGTTGGCCGCTGCGCGTCCGGCAACGTGCCACTCGCCGGACGAGAGTCCCAGCGCGAGGACCGTCAGCGTAACGGCCAGGGCGGTACCGACCAGCCAGACCAGCGCCACACCGGCCGGCCCAATAAGGCCGTATCCGGTGCTGACGGCGGTGCGCGACAGTAACTGCCCGATTGCGCCGCCGGGGCCGGCAATGACCGGCCACGCCAGCCGTTCCGCGGCCGGCAGCGACGCGAATACCGCGGCAAGCAGCGGCATTGCCGAACACAGCGCCGCCAGCCGTGCCGCGACGCTGCCCAAGCCGCGGTGCGAGCCGATTCGCCATGCCCAAGCGAGCAGTGCCAGGCCGGGCAGGATCGCCGCGATCCCGAATCCCTGCAGCAGCAGATCGGCCAGCATGGCGCCGACCGGCCCGACGAGATTGGCGGTGTGGCGGGTGGTG
>DATNEJ010000330.1:0-9748 GCA_035606775.1 Acetobacteraceae bacterium
GCCAACGCTGCCTCTTGCGTGCCGTCGGTACTGCCACCATCTGCAACGATTATGTCCCGCACCATCGCGCGCGGGATCTCGTGCACGACATTGGCAATGCACGCCGCTTCATTGAACGTGGGAATGACGACCGCTACAGGCTCCATCGCAATCCGCAATTCTGACAGGGTGCCGGCGGCGTGTCGGACAGCAGCGATGTGCGGAAGCCGCGATAGGCCGGGCTGTTCCAGATCTCGCGCAGGCTCTGCTGCGTGGCGTCGCCCAGCGTGTAGGTCTCATAGCCTCGTGCCGAGAACGGCGCGATGCAGCACGGCAAGGCGCGTCCGTGCGCGGTGAAATACATCAGCGACCACGGGCGCCGGCAGGTGGACCACGGCCGGTCCTCGGTCGAGCGCTTGAGGCTCAGCCCCGGTTCGGTGGCGCCGGATGCATCGAGCGTCACACCCAAGGTAGCGCCGATCGCTTGCGCCGACTCGATGGCGGCCTGTTCCTCCGCGCGAGTCTGTTCGAACAGCGACGATTGCGCCCGCGCCATGCCGTATCCCACGCTGTCGAACACCAGGCGTTGCAGGTGCACCTCGCGCACGCCCATGGAAGCGGCAAGCCGCACGAAGTCCGGCAGTTGCGCCACGGTCTCCTTGAGCCCGGTCAACCACAGCGAGACGCGCGGCGTTGTCGCGCCGGTTTCCTGCTGGAACGCCGTGAACCTGCCGACGTCGCGCACGATGCGCGTGAAGAAATCCTTGCCGCGAACCTGCGCATAGGTCTTGCGGTCGGCCGCATCGAGCGAGACGCGCAGCTCATCCAGGCCAGTATCGACAAGTTCCTGGAACCGTTTGGGCTGAAGCAGCGTGCCGTTGGTATTGAACAGGACATAGGTGCCCCTGTCCTTCAGGTAACGGATCATGCGGGGCAGCGCCTTCACCAGCATCGGCTCACCCACGCCGTGCAGGACGACCCGCGCGATATTCGGCACCTGATCGACGATGCGGGTGAACAGCTCCCAGCTCATGTCCGCGGGCGGTTCCAGATCCTCGAAGGTGCGCGGACAGGTTTCGCACAGCAGGTTGCAGCGGTTGGTCACCTCCAGATAGAGGCACACCGGTTCTGACTCCGCGCGATCCGATCGTTCGGCGGACACCGTTTCGAAATACCGGCGCGGGTCACGCAGGGTGGTTGTTGCCATCAGGCATGTCCTTCCATCGGCACGGCGGGGGAGGCGAGTCGCGGCCGGCGCAGTTGCCACAGGGCGAGAAGAATGGCCGGCGCGAAGATGATCGAAGGCCAGCCGAAGCGATCGCCATGCGTATCGAGATAAAGCAGGACTGGCGTGGCGGAGAGCCACACGACCGCGGGATACGGGGTCAGCACGGCCGGCAAGGCGAGCCAGGCAAAGTACCAGGGATAATGCGGGCTGATCGCAACCATGACGCAGGCCATGAGCGTTGCGGTGTCCCCGCATATCCGGATTGCATCGTCCGGGCTGCCGATGGGTGGACGGCGGCGGAAGGCGATCCAGGCACCGAGCACGACAAGGCCCAGAAGCACGGCCCCGAAATAGATGGCGGTCGCGTGCGGAGGCAGATGGATCAGCCGGCCGAGGCCGGCGAGCAGCCAGATACCCGTCCCGGAATCCAGACCTTCCTCACGCCCATACCCCGAGAGGAAGCCGAACACCTTCCAGCCGACACCGATGTAGATGGCATAGAGCAGCAGGATCGTCACAAGGGCCGCCACGGCCAAACGCCAGCCCGCCCGCGCGCGCCACAAGGCGGGCGCGACGATCGCCGGCAGGAACTTCGTAAGGGCCGCGGCGCCCAGAATGACGCCGGCCAGCGTGTCGCGCGCTGCGAGCCGGAGCAGCATGGCCGCGGCAAGCAGGCCGGTGGCTGCCGCATCGACGTGGCCGTTGCCGGCAAATGCCCAGACGACAAGCGGGTTCCACGCGTAGATCAGCACCCGCACGCTGGGCAGGCGGGCGGCCGACAGCAGGCGCAGCAGGCAAACGACCGTCAGTACCTCGAAGCCTTCCATCGCCAGCTTCATGGCGCCGACCGTGGACGACACGGTGCCCACCGCCGCGAAGATCGCCTGCGCGGCGGGCGGATAGATGGTGGGTGCGTAATCGGCGCGATTGATGTGCGGATAGACGGCCTCATCGCGCAGGGCCGTCAGCGCGGGGTCATCCGGGATGTAGCGATAGGGATTGATGCCGTTGGCCTGCACGCGCCCATCCCAGACATAGCGGAGAACGTCGGTGGACAGGAACGGCGGTGCGATCAGCACCGGCACGCGCAGGGCGACGGCAAAGATCAGCACGACCCAGATCGATTGCCGCGGCAAGGGACGGCGCAGGATCAGGCAGACCGTGGCGAAATACACCGCCGTACCGATGAGCAGCAGGATCACAAGAGCCGTGTTGCGTGCCGGTGAGCCGACGGTCCCGGCACCCGGCACGTGCAGTGCCAGGGCCGCCAGCGTCAGCGCCAGCAACACGGCGCCAAGCGCAATCAGCCGCTTCATTCTGCCGCGCGATCCAGGCTTGGGACGTGCAGTCCGATATCGGCCAGCACCGCAGCGGTTGCCGATGCCGGATAGAACGGCGCCGGCCCACGTGCCCCTTTCAGCGATGCCGTTTCGTGCACAAGCCGCAGCAGAGAGTTATGGTCGTCAACATCGTACCAGACCGGCAATTCGACGATATCGAGACCCAGCGCCGCCGCGCGGTCACGCGTCGCCGCGGCGACGGTGTCGGTGCTCCAGGCAATGTCCGCGAACAGGTGTGCGTGTGGCGCCTTCACGCCAAGGAGGTAGTAACCGCCGTCCTCGGCCGGCCCCAGCACGACCCTGTCGCCGGGCATCGCCAGAAGCTGCGCGGTTCGCGCCAGAATCGCTGTCGGCAATGTCGGGCTGTCGGAGTTCAGCACCACCGCGGCGGGATGACCAAGGGCGAGCATCGTCAGGATCGCATGCAACAGGCAGCGCCCGAACCCTTGCACGTTCGGCGGCAGCAAAGGCGATCCGTCCGCGAGGAGCAATCCGGTGCCCTCGGCGATGTGTTCCGCGAACAGGGATTCGGTGCCCTCCGGCGCGTAGGCGATATAGCCCATGATCGGCGCGACCGACGCCGCGCCGGCGATGTTTTCCGTCACGTCGCGCAGGAAGGCGGCACTGAGGCGGGATGCCTGGGCGGGCAGCAAGGGCGGGCAAAGACGGGTCTTGGACCGCCCTGCCTGCGGGGCCTTCGCCATGACGCCGATGGCGCATGCCGACCCGGGGTCGCGGGACAGGGTCATATGTCAGATTCCGCTGAACCAGTTGTAGCCGCGATCGGTCCAGAAGCCATGCGGCTGCTGGTTCGTCACATAGAGCGTCGTCACGAATTTTGGGTTCTTAAATCCCAGCTTGGTCGGAATCCGGATCTTGAAAGGGTAGCCATAGCGGCGCGGCAGGATTTCATCGGAAAGTTTGAAGGCCATGATCGTCTGCGGGTGCAGGGCGGTCGGCATATCGATCCCCTCGTAATAGCCGTCGGCGCATTCGAAGCCGACATAACGCGCGGTCGTATCGGCACCGACGCGCTCCAGGAATGTGCGCAGCGGCGTGCCGGTCCATTTCCCGATCATGCTCCAGCCTTCGACGCACACGTGCCGCGTGACCTGGCTGACCTGCGGCAGCGCGTGGAGTTGATCCACGGTCCAGGGCCGCTTGTCGGCGATCCGCCCGGCGAGCTGCAGCCGATACTGATCGGGCGCGAGATTCGGTGCCTTATCGGGGCCGTACCAGGCGTTGTAACGGAACTCCTTCACAGCCAGGTGATCGGGGAAGGTCGGGGCAAGCCGCTGTCCGCTGAACAACGCTGCCTGCACGCGGTCGTTCCATGCGGAGAAGCCGGCCAGGACACGCTGAACGGCATCGCTGTCGCTGACGTCGCAGCCGGTCAGCAAGGTCAGCGCGCCAAGCGGCAGGGTGTTACGCAGAAGGTTCCGGCGGAGCAGGTTCATGACACGTTCCCTTTGGGCAGGTTCCTTTCGGCGAGCGCCGACTTCTCGGACGCGCGGCCCAGCACCATCGCGACGAATGTTTTCGGGACAAGGATGACGAGTGCGACATGCACGATCAGGAACAGGACGATCCCTGCCATCACCAGGAAATGCACCAGCCGCGCGCCCTGGAAGCCGCCGAACAGAAGTTCCAATGGGTAGGTCTGCACGGGTTTCCAGATCGCCAGGCCCGAGGCAATCATCAGCGCGACGGCCAGCAAAACGCCCCAGTAGAACAGTTTCTGTACTGCGTTGTAGTGGCCGAGCCGGTGTTCCAGCCGGAAGCGCAGGGCGGCGGTGAAGTCCTGCCAGAAGGAGCGCGGGGTGACCGGCAGGAAATCGCGGCGAAAGTGCCCGGACAGCACGCCCCACAGGACGAAGCCGAGATAGCTGGCAACCAGGATCCACATCGCCGCGAAGTGCCAGGCGATGGCGCTGGCAACGCCCGGATCGTTGTGAAGCGCCAGCGCCGCGTCGACATCGCCGCCCAGCGTGAGCTGATCGGGGAAGGTAAAGTCGAAGAGCGGGCTGGCATTGTAGATGCGCCAGCCGCTGCCGATCATGATGAGGATCGACAGCGCCATCAGCCAGTGAGTGACGCGCGTCGGGATCGGGTGCCGTTGCTCGCCGTCCGAGGTGTGGTTCATGTGGCTGACTCCAGGCCCGCGGCGGCAAGGATGGATGTCGCGTCGGGGGATTTAAGAAAGTTCAGGAAACGCTGCGGATTCGGCCGTGACGTGCCGCGCGTGATGGCGGCGGCATAGACCAATGGCGGTGCAACAGCGTCCGGAATCGTGCGTATGACGCCGAGACGCGGATTCGCCTTTACGTCGGTGCCGTGCAGCACGCCTGCCGTTGCGGCACCCGAGATCAGCAGGATGGTCACGCTTTCCGTATCAAGTACACCCTGCACGGATTGTGCGTGCAGACCCAGTCGATCCAGCAACGTCGGCCCATCGATATCGGAGGCCGAGGTCGGGTCGGGAACCGCGACGCGGTCCATCGCGGCGGACGCAGCAACCGGCTCGCGGCCGGCGAGCACCAGGCCGGTACGCCACGGGCCGGCGCGATCCGAGGCGAGCAGCAGGCCGTCGCGCGCGGCCTGGTCCAGCGCCGTCACCCGGGTCATCAGAATATCGCTCTGCACGTCGCGCGCCAGTTGCGGCAGCAGCAGGCTGGGCGTGGTCGGGAAGACGCGAATACGGACCCCGGTCCGGGCGGTATACGCCGCGCCGGCCAGAACACAGGCCGGGCCAAGCGTCTTGTCACATAACAGCACAAGGTCGGTCGTATCGGCGTGCGCCGGCGCGATAAGCGGCTGGCCCAGGGACTGCGCGGCGATGGCAGGGGCTGCAAACAAAGCGGCCTGCAACAGGCCGCGGCGCCCAGGGATCATGGACGTTTCCTTTGTTGGTTCGTGCATCAGACACCGGCGGCGAGCAAGCGTTACATGAGAAAAGATTTAGCTTTCGTGTCGGTACCGGCAGGAAAAAGCCCGTCTGTCCGCGCCATGGATCGGGCGTCACGGCTTGTTCGATCGCGTGGTTTGCGCCTTCGCCGATTCCTCCCGCGGCGATCGCGCGGTATAGCCGGAAGCCAACACCCTCAGGAGCCGACCCATGCCGCAGCCCCTACCCGCCCTTTGCCTGATCGCCGTGCCGGGCCGGCGGCGGCGCACCGTCGAGCTTGCCCGGGAAGTGGAGCGGCGTGGGTTTGCCGGAATTTATTCCCCCAGCCCATTCGGGAACATGTCGTTGTGCGAAGCGCTGGCCTGGCACACGGAGACCATTCCCTTCGGCACCGCGATCGCGCCGATCTATCAGCGCACCGTCTCGGACTTCGCGCAGAGCGCGGCAATGATGCATGAGGTTTCGAACGGCCGGTTCCGGCTTGGCATCGGCGTTGCCCATGAACCGTCGCATATCCGCATGGGCGTCACGCCAGGCAAGCCGCTGGGTGACATCCGCAGCTTCGTGGAGCGGTTCCGCGCGCAGGACGGGCTGGGCCCGCTGCCGCCAATCATCATCGCGGCGCTGCGCAAGCGCATGGTTGCGCTCGCCGGCGAGATCGCCCAGGGAGTGATCTTCGCCAATGCCTCGCTGTCTCACATGACGGTGTCGTTGGCGTCTTTGCCACCGGAGAAGCGAAACGACCCCACGTTCTTCATCGGCAACATGATCCCAACCTGTATCAGTGACGATAAGGAGGCGGCGAAAGCAGTGAACCGGCGGACGCTGACCAATTACGGCTTCCTGCCGAACTACCGGAACTACTGGAAAGAGGCCGGGTACGTGGAGGAGATGGAGGCGATCGAAAAGGCCATTGCCGAGAACCGGCCGCAGGACGTGCCGAACTGCTTTTCCGACAAATGGCTTGCCGACAACACGCTGTTCGGTTCCGCACGCAAGGTGCGCGATGGCGTGGAGGCATGGCGCGCGGCGGGCGTGCGGGACCTCGTGATCGTCCCGTCCTCAGCCGCGGGCAATCAGATGAAGGCGATCGAGGAGGTGTTCGCTGCGTTCGTCTGAATTACAGGGTCAGCCCGCCATCCACGGTAATCGTCTGGCCTGTCACCATGGCCGCGCCAAAGCCCAGGAACAGGATGACCTCCGCAAGGTCCTCGGGCTGGCAGCGGCGCTTAAGCAAGGCGCGCTCGATCGACAATTGACGTTCCTCGTTGGTCCATTCGATCATCCAGGAACTGTCCACCGCGCCGGGGGCAATCGCGTTCACCCGCACCTCGGGCGCCAGCGCGCGCGCCAGGTTCTGCGTCAGGCTCACCACCCCCGCCTTGGTCGCGCTGTACGCCAGGCTGCTTCCCGCGCGTCCCAGTCCGGCGATGGAAGCGGTATTGACCACCGCGCCGTGCGCCGCTTTCAGCGCCGGTGCGGCAACCTTGGCGCAGCGGAAGACGCCCAGCAGATTGACCGCCACCAGTTGCGACCAGAGGTCTTCGGTAATCAGGTCGAGTTCGGGCGGAGCAATGCGCCGCCGCGTGCCGGGCGTGCCGGCGTTGTTCACCAGCAGGTCGAGCCGGCCAAGATCGCGGACGGCATTCAGCACCATCGCCTCGGCCTGCGCCGCATCGCCGACGTTGCCGGGTGCAAGGATTGCCTTGCCGCCTGCCGCCACCAGCTTGTCCACCGCTTCCGGTCCGCGTGCGTCGTCGGGCAGGCAGTTGACAGCGACCGTGGCGCCGAAGCCGGTGAGCATGCGCGCGGTGGCAAAGCCGATGCCGGAGGCACCGCCGGTTACCAGGGCCGTCTTGCCGGCGAGATCGTAGCGGATCATGTGCCCTCCATCGGTTTAATCGCGCGCAATGCCTGCTTCAGCTTCAGGAGCTTGCGGTCACGCTCACGGAACAGCTCTTCCGGTGGCCGCTCGCCCCAGTCGAAGAAGCCTTTGCCGGCCATAACGCCGCTGCGCCCCTCGGCCATCAGCTTGTCCAGAGTAATGCTGCGGCCACGCACTTCCGGCGGCGTGTAGGAGCGGTTGGCCATGCCCTGCTGCATCAGCGCAAGGCCGGTGAAATCTGCCTTGGCAATGACACCCAGGATCGGCATGCGCAGGGCAAGGCCGTGGATCACCGAATCGTCGATGTCCTTGGGCGTGACCAGGCCTTCGTCCAGCATGTTGAACACCTCCAGGCTGATCGCTGCCTGGATGCGGTTGGCGACGTAGCCTTGCACCATCTGCTTGAACACCACCGGCACCTTGCCCATGGCGGCGACCGTGTCGCGGATCGTCGTGACTACGGCCGGATCGGTCTGCGGGCCTGGGCAGATATCCACCAGGTCGCAGAGGTAAGGCGGCGTGTACCAGTGCGCGACCACAGCATTCTTCTGTCGCCGCGCCGGTACCAGCGGGAAGATATCCAGATTGCTGGTGTTGCTGGCGAGGATCGCGTCGTCTCCCATCAGCCTGTCGAGCTGCTCGTAAAGTGTCTTCTTCGCATCGTCACGCTCGATGATGGCTTCCACCACGATGGAAGCGCCGGCAACCGTCTCCTCCAGCGTGGCGCAGCAGCGCACGAACTGGCCGATGCCGTTCTGCTTCCACGCCTCATCCACTTCGCCGGCTTCCGCCAGCGTTTCCACCGCGGTCTGCATCAAGGCGGGCGCGCGGCGCAGGGTCTCGGCGTTGCTGTCGGTCAGGCGTACATTGTGGCCGCCCAGCGCGAACACCAAAGCCAACGCGTGGCCCATCGTGCCCGCGCCGATAACCGCGACCTCGCTCATGCCCCACCTCCCGGTAACCACGGTTCCGGCGCTCGGCAGTCAATATCCGTCGCCACATCGACTACCACCGTTTCGTCCGACGCCAGCGCTTCGCGCAGCGCGGGCGCGATCTGTCCCGGTTCCTCCACGCGGATGCCGCGCAGCCCGAACACGCGGGCCACATCGGCGAAATTGGTGGGACCGAAGCGCACGAGGTCGCGCACGTCGCCGGGCTTGTTGCCCTGCTGGCGCTGGATGTTCGGCCATCCCTGGCCGAAACCCGAGTTGTTGTTGATCACCAGGACCACGGCAATGCCGCGCCGGCGTGCTGTTTCCAGTTCGGTCAGATGATAGTAGATCGCGCCATCGCCGGACCAGCAGATCACCTTGCGCTTGGGCGCGGCACACTTGGCACCAAGGGCAGCCGGGAAGGCCCAGCCTAGCGAACCGGCGGCACGCAGATAGGTCTGACCCTCGCCGTTCAGTTCGATCAGTGTGCTGCTCCAGATCCCCGAATAGCCCGTGTCGGCGACAAGGATTCCGTCCGGCGGCAAGGCGCGGGTGATTTCGTCGCAGAGCCGATCCGGCCAGATCGGCGTGGCATTGCTGGCAAGGGCCGGCGCGCGTGCCTGCCGCCAGGCGGCAACGATGCCGGCGGCGCGATCCGCGAAAGTACGGTCACGCGGCTGTTTGCCAAGTGCCGCGGCCAGCTTCGCCAGAGTGATCTTCGGATCACCCATCAGTCCCAGCGTGTTGGGGTAGGAGCGACCCAGTTCCAGCGGATCGATATCGATCTGAATGCACGGCGTATCGAGCGGCGGAATACGCCATGTGTGCGTGACCTGGTCGCCGGTGTGGCAGCCGACGAACACCACAAGCTCCGCTTCGTGCACAATCTGGTTGGCCGGCGGCGCGGCGTAGTTGCCGGCGCAGCCGGCGGACAGGGGATGACGGGTCGGAATGAGTCCCCGGCCGCCCAGGGAGGTTGCGATTGGCGCGGCCAGTGCCTCCCCAAGCGCAAGCAGTTCCTTGCCGGCACCGGAAGCCAGCGCACCGGCGCCGGCCACGATGGCGATGCGCTGTGCGGACCGCAGCCTGGCAGCGGCCCGTTCGATCTCACGATCGTCCGGCACAGGCCGATGCGGTGGCATCGTCAGTTGGAAGGCGGGGTCGGCGTTCGGGACTTCCCGCACCGATCCGGTCTCGATCACCTCGGCCTGCAGACCGTTCAGGTCGAGATGCGCCGGCCTCGGTGTGCCGGTCATCGCCGCGCGCCACGCCTGGCGCATGAGCCGCGGCAGATCGGCGGCCTGATCGACCTCGGCGGAGAACTTCGTCACCGGCGCAAACAGCGGGTGGTGCGGGATTTCCTGGTATGCGTTGCGATGCTGCATCGACGGCTGCTTGCGGCCGGTCATGGCGATCACCGGGCTGCGGCCGAGATACGCATCCTGCAGGCCGGCCGCGAGATTGGCAGCACCGACGGAC
>DATNEJ010000332.1:0-2085 GCA_035606775.1 Acetobacteraceae bacterium
CGCGGCGCTGATGAAGCTGAGGATCGCGGTGTCGCCTTGCAGCGTCACCTGCTGGTCCACCGGATGCGCCGCCTGCCACGCGGCCACTTGCTGCTTCATCTTGTCCGAGCCGCGGTTCTTCGCGGCATGCGCCACGATGCCGGCCTTCGTGGCGAACGTGCCGGCCACGCCCACCGAGCGGTAGTCCGGCAGCAGCATGCTGTCCAGCCAGGCGGCATCGCCGCTCTCCTCGGCCTCCAGCCAGTGCTGGTCCACCGCCTTCACGGCGGCAGCGGTGTGCGCAGTTTCGTCCGCGGCGGAAGCGCTGTCCTGCGGCGCGGCCATGGCTGGCGCAGCGATCGCGGCGGCGCCCAGCCACAAGCCGATGCAGGCAAGACGTGCAGGAACACGGCGGAAAGTACGGCGAGGCATGGTGTCGTCCTGTTGATGCGGCAACAGTGCCGCGGGAACAGCCTGCGCGGCGTCGCCGCGAATGACCGCGGCTTCGTGACGATCACCCGCGCAGGCGTGATCAACGGCGCGAATGCCGTGCCCGACGGCTCGCGCAACGCTGCGGCGCCGACCATGGCTTCACCGTGCCCGCAACGAAGCGGCTCTTCTGCGGTGTCCTGCGCTCCGCCGCTTGTCCGCGCATGCGCGCCGCTCGTCATGGCGATCAAACCGGCGGCCACCGGACGGGCGACGCACGTCGACGCCAGCGCTAGCTTGATCGAACACCACCTGCAGGCGGACGAGGAGCAACGTGCATGCGATCGTCGACTTTGTTCGCGACCCTGCTGGCCGCATGTGCGAGCGCAGGTGCCGCAACACCCGGCGCCGCACGAACCCGTCCCGGCGCCGTGCCCGAAATCCTCGCACCGGGCGTGATCTCCGGACCGGCCAGCGTGGATGCGGCAGCCTTCACGCCCGATGGCGACACGCTGGTGTTCGACCTGTCCAACTGGCCCGCCCGCAATCACGCGATCATGCTCTCGCAGCGGATGAACGGCGCATGGTCCACGCCGCACCTCGCGCCGTTCTCGGGGCAATGGGAAGACCACGATCCGGCGATGGCGCCCGATGGCTCGTACCTGATCTACAGCTCGAACCGGCCAGCGACCACCGACGGCAAACCGTCTTCCACGGCGTTGTCGCGCACCGGAAAGCTCGCGCACGGCGGCGGCGCGCATCTGTGGCGCGTCGATCGCGACGCGCACGGCTGGGGCACGCCGACGCCGTTGCCGGACGTCGTCAACATCAGCACGCAAATGTACGGCGCCAGCATCGCCGCCGACGGCACGCTGTATTTCGACTCGCCCGATCCACGCCGCGGCGGCGCGACGCACCTGTATCGCGCCACTTGCCGTGACGGCCGCTACCTCGCGCCGATCCGGCTGTCGCTGGGTAATGCCACCAGCCACGAATACGACGCCGCGATCGCGCCCGACCAGTCGTTCATCGTGTACGACGTCGCCGACGGCAGCGGCGCCGGCCCCCGGTTGCACATCGCGTTCCGCGAAGGCGATCACTGGAGCCGGCCGGTGGACATGGGCGACGCCCTGAACCGCTACCAGCCGTCCAGCGCACACCTCGGCCCGGACGGCCGCACACTGTATTTTTCCGGCCAGCATGCGGACCCGGTGCGTTATCCGCGCACGCGCGCGCAGGCTCTGCGCGATGTCGCGCGCACGCTGGCGTGGGACCACGGTGTCGATCACCTGTGGCGCGTGTCGCTGGCGCCATGGCTCGACGCGCATCGCGCCTCCGGCGGCGGCCTTCCGTGATGTGCGCCGCACCTCCAGCCGGCGGTCCACCCCGCTCCGCCCATCGATGCTCGACCGATCGCCGCAACGGCGGAATCTCACGCAAAGGGAGCGTCAGCATGCGCCTGTCCATCGTCTTCTCGGCCCTGTTCATTCTCGCATCCACCGCCCATGCGGCGACGTCGGCGAGCACGGCGCCCGAGCTCTTCGCGCCGGACACCATCCCCGCTGGGGCCGACGATGGCGCGGCCGCGTTCGCGCCGGACGGCGCCACGGTCTACTTCATGCGCGCCACCGGCGACGGCTCGACGCTGATGGAATCGCGCCGCCGCGACGGCCGCTG
>DATNEJ010000335.1:0-6340 GCA_035606775.1 Acetobacteraceae bacterium
ATTGCTGATTTTGTCGGACCACCGTCATGATTGATGCGTTCGCATGCGCCTGTCGCTGCAACGCGGCCGAACCGGACGGGATAGGGTGGAACCTTGTTCAACAATACGATATGCCGGATCGTTCGAGCGCGGCCGCACTTCGTCCCGGCAACACGAAAAGAAAAGGCCTGCTCAGCGTTTTTGTCCGCCGGGCAGGCCCCAAGACGCCAATTTATGCCGGCATCACGCCGTACCGGCAGCCTCAACCATTGCCCGGGCCGACTGGATGCGGTCCAGCGCGGCATCCTCCGCGTCGGTACCTTCCGCGGCTGCGGCCGGATACGCTTCTTCCGCCTCCCGCAGCCGCCGCTCGCCCTCGGTCCGGGAGACCTCCGCCAGCGGCACCGCCTCGTTCGCCAGGACGGTGCACCGCTCCGGCGTGACCTCGGCGAAGCCGCCGGCGACGAAGAACTGATCCGTCACCCGGTCGCCCTCATACAGCCCGATCACGCCGCCCCGCAGCATGACGATCATCGGCGAATGGCCTTCAAGCACGCCCATGTCGCCTTCGGAACCCGGAATCACCACCATCTCGACGTTGCGGGCGAGCAGGAGCTTTTCCGGGCTGACGACCTCCAGCGAAAGTGCCATCAGGCGTTGGCCTTCAGCGTTTCGGCCTTGGCAACCGCTTCCTCGATGGTGCCCACCATGTAGAAGGCTGCCTCAGGAAGGTGATCGTACTCACCGGCGCAGATCGCTTTGAAGCTGCGCACCGTGTCGGCAACCGGCACGAACTTGCCGGGGAAGCCGGTGAACACCTCGGCCACATGGAACGGCTGCGACAGGAACCGCTGAATCTTCCGCGCCCGCGCCACCACCAGCTTGTCCTCTTCCGACAGTTCGTCCATCCCCAGAATCGCGATGATGTCCTGCAAGGACTTGTAGGTCTGCAGGATGCGCTGCGTCTCGCGCGCAACCTGGTAGTGTTCGTCGCCGACGATCCGCGGATCCAGGGAGCGTGAGGTCGAGTCCAGCGGGTCGACCGCCGGATAGATGCCCAGTTCGGCGATCTGCCGCGACAGCACCGTCGTCGCATCAAGGTGCGCGAAGGACGTGGCAGGCGCTGGATCGGTCAGGTCGTCGGCGGGCACATAGATTGCCTGCACCGAGGTGATCGAGCCCTTCTTGGTGGACGTGATCCGCTCCTGCAACGCACCCATGTCGGTGGCAAGCGTCGGCTGATAGCCCACCGCGGAAGGAATACGGCCCAGCAGCGCGGACACTTCGGCGCCGGCCTGGGTGAAGCGGAAGATGTTGTCCACGAAGAACAGCACGTCCTGGCCTTCCTCGTCGCGGAAATACTCGGCCAGAGACAGGCCGGACAGGCCGACGCGCGCGCGGGCGCCCGGCGGCTCATTCATCTGGCCGTACATCAGTGCCACCTTGGACCCCTCGACGATGTTGCCCTGGTCATCGGTCTTGATGACGCCGGCGTCGATCATCTCGTGATACAGGTCGTTGCCTTCGCGCGTGCGCTCACCGACCCCGGCGAACACCGACACGCCGCCATGCGCCTTGGCGATGTTGTTGATCAGCTCCTGAATCAGCACCGTCTTGCCCACGCCGGCACCGCCGAACAGGCCGATCTTGCCGCCCTTCAGATACGGGGCCAGCAGGTCCACGACCTTGATGCCCGTCACCAGGATCTCGGCCGACGTCGCCTGCTCCTCGAAGGTCGGAGCCTCGCGGTGGATCGGATAGCGCTTCGTCGCGTTGACCGGGCCTTTCTCGTCGATCGGATCGCCGACCACGTTCAGGATGCGGCCCAGCGTCTCCGGCCCGACCGGCACCGTGATCGGCCCGCCGGTATCGACCACTTCCTGCCCGCGCACCATGCCGTCGGTGCTGTCCATGGCGATGCAGCGCACGGTCCGTTCACCCAACTCCTGGGCGACTTCCAGCGTCAGGACCCGGTTCTCGATCTTCGAATGGAGCGCGTTCTGGATGAAAGGCAGCTCGCCGTCGAATTGCACGTCCACCACGGCGCCCAGCACCTGGGTTACCCGTCCGACGATGTTGCTTGCCATGATTGGTTCCCTGTTCGCGTTACGAGGTCAGACGGCTTCCGCGCCGGAGATGATCTCGATCAGTTCCTTGGTGATGTTCGCCTGGCGCGCCCGGTTGTAGTTCTGTGTCAGGCGCTTGATCATGTCGCCGGCGTTGCGCGTGGCATTGTCCATCGCCGTCATGCGCGCGCCGTGCTCACCTGCCGCGCTTTCCAACAGGGAGCGGTAGACCTGGATCGCCAGGGCCTGCGGCAGAAGGCGCGAAAGGATGGTTTCCTCATCCGGCTCGAATTCGTAGGTGGCGCCGCCAAGATCGGCGCTTTCGCCTTCCGGCGGGGCGGGCGCTGGGATGATCTGCTGCTCCGTCACCTCCTGGGCGATGACGGACTTGAAGCGATTGTAGATCAGGGTCGCGCTGTCGATCTCTCCGGCCGCCAGCATTTGCGTCACGCGGTTGCCGATATCCTCGGCGTCGCTGAACTCGATGCGGCGCTTCCCGGCGAAGCTGATCGGATCGACCATCCGGCTCGCCAGTTCCCGGCGCAGATAATCACGGCCCTTGCGGCCGACCGCCAGGATCTTCACCGTTTTGCCGTCGGCTTCCAGCCTGCGAGCCAGATTGCGCGTCGCTCGGCCGATATTGGTGTTGAACGCACCGGCCAGTCCCCGGTCGGCGGTGACCGGAATCAGCAGGTGCACACGATCCTGTCCGGTGCCGATCAGCAGCGGCGGCGCGCTGGGCGAACCGGCAACCGAGGCTGCCAGCGCCCGCAGCATCCGCTCCATGCGTTCCGCATAGGGGCGCGCCGCCTCAGCCTGCTGCTGGGCACGCCGCAGCTTGGACGCCGCGACCATCTTCATGGCCGAGGTGATCTTCTGCGTGGACTTCACGCTGTTGATGCGTGTCCGCAGCGCCTTCAGGCTGGGCATGACGCGACCTCAGGCGAAGGACTTGGAGAAGCCGTCCAGGAACGCGACGAGCTTCTTTTCGGTCTCCGGCTTCAGCTCCAGATCGGTCCGGATCGCTTCCAGGATGCCCGGCTCGCGCGCCTTTATGTCGGTCACGAGTTGCGCTTCGAACGCACCGATCCGGCCGACCTCGAACTTGTCCAGGTAGCCGCGCACGCCGGCGAAAATCGCCACGACCTGTTCCTCGACCGGCAGCGGCTTGAATTGTGGCTGCTTCAGCAGCTCGGTCAGGCGCGAGCCGCGCGCCAGCAACTGCTGGGTCGATGCATCGAGGTCCGAGGAGAACTGCGCGAACGCCGCCATTTCGCGATACTGCGCCAGCTCCAGCTTGATGCGGCCGGCGACCTGCTTCATCGCCTTCACCTGGGCGGCGGAACCGACGCGCGACACCGACAGGCCCACGTTCACCGCCGGACGGATGCCGCGGAAGAACAATTCGGTCTCCAGGAAGATCTGACCGTCGGTGATGGAAATGACGTTCGTCGGGATATAGGCCGACACGTCGCCGGCTTGCGTTTCGATCACCGGCAGCGCGGTCAGGCTTCCGGCACCCTCCGCGTCGTTCATCTTCGCCGCCCGTTCCAGCAGGCGAGAGTGCAGGTAGAACACGTCGCCCGGATACGCCTCGCGTCCCGGCGGACGGCGCAGCAGCAGCGACATCTGGCGATAGGAAACGGCCTGTTTCGACAGGTCGTCATAGAAGATGACCGCGTGGCGGCCGTTGTCGCGGAAGAATTCACCCATCGTGCAGCCGGTATACGGCGCAAGGAACTGCATCGGTGCCGGGTCGGACGCGGTCGCGGCGACGACGATCGAGTATTGCATCGCCCCCTGCTCTTCCAGGGTGCGGACAAGCTGCGCCACGGTGGACCGCTTCTGCCCGATCGCCACATAGATGCAGTAGAGCTTCCGCTTCTCGTCGGTGCCGGCGTTGATCGGCCTCTGGTTGATGATTGTGTCGATGATCACCGCCGTCTTGCCGGTCTGGCGGTCGCCGATGATCAATTCCCGCTGCCCGCGGCCGATCGGGATCAGCGCGTCGATCGCCTTGAGGCCGGTCTGCATCGGCTCATGCACTGACTTGCGCGGAATGATGCCGGGTGCCTTCACTTCGACGCGGCTGCGCGAGACATTGGTCAGCGGCCCCTTGCCGTCGATCGGATTGCCCAGCCCATCGACCACACGGCCCAACAGGCCGTCGCCGATCGGCACATCGACAATCGAACCGGTACGGGCAACCGTATCGCCTTCACGGATCTGCCTGTCGTCGCCGAAAATCACCACGCCGACGTTGTCGGTTTCCAGATTGAGCGCCATGCCGCGCAGGCCGGCGCCTGGAAATTCCACCATCTCGCCGGCCATGACGTTCTGTAGGCCGAACACGCGGGCGATGCCGTCACCGACCGACAGGACCTGGCCGGTTTCGGCAACGTTGGCGTCGGTGTCGAACGTGGCGATCTGCTTTTTCAGGATCTCCGAGATCTCGGCGGGACGGATCTCCATATCAGGCGGCTCCCCTCATGGCGTACTGCAGTCTCTGCAGCCGGGATTTCAAACTGGCATCGAACAGACGGGCGCCGATACGGACGACCAGCCCGCCCAGAAGGTCGGGCTCGACCCGTTCGTGAATGTCGACATTGCCGAACCCGGCCTCGATCAACCGGGCGCGCAGGCTCTGGCGCTGCACGTCATTCAGCGGATGGGCGGAAGCGACGTGCGCGGTGATGACGCCCCGGCGCAGGGCAACGAGCGCGGCAAAGGCGCTGACGATCTCCCGCAGCGCCTTCAGGCGGCGGTTGGCGGCCACCACGCCCACCAGATCGCGGACGATCTTGCCGAAACCTTGCTGTTCCAGAACGGCCAGCGCGGCCTTGGTTGCGCTGTTCACGTCGATCAGCGGCGATTCCAGCAGGGCGCGCAGATCCGCGCTTGAATCGATCAGCCGGCCCAGCGCTTCCATCTCGTCAACGACAGTGCTGAGCGCACCCTGATCGTCGGCGTAGGAGTACAACGCAGCCGCGTAGCGGTCCGCGAGACCGCCGCTGGAAGCAAGTGTCGTCGCGCCAGAAGCCACGAGCTATTCCATATTCCAGAGTTCAGCCGCAAGGAGCCGTTGGTCAGCATAGCTGGCCCGGCCGCCGAGCGGGTGGCGTCTAGCACGGGGTTTTGGGCCACGCAACACGCCGGGTTACGTGCAATTCACCAATGAATCGCCCGAACGGCGTGTTGCTGCACATGCGCCGGCAGTCCATGCTTCGCGCAATCCTTTGCCCGTGACGGGTCATTTCATCGGGGAACAGCCGCATGCCGATCGCGCAGAGCATGACCTATATTCGGGCGGACGGAGCCGGCGCGCCCGACGTGCTGAAGCCCGCAACCGGCCCGGTGCCTGCGCCGAGGCCCGATGAGGTGTTGATCCGCGTGCATGCGGCTGGTGTGAACCGCCCTGATGTCGCGCAGCGCCAGGGATCTTATCCGCCGCCGCCCGGCGCCAGCCCGATCATCGGGCTGGAGGTCGCGGGTGAGGTCGTCGCCATCGGAACGGAGGTCACGGACTGGAAGAACGGTGATCGGGTGTGCGCCCTGACCAACGGCGGCGGCTACGCCGAATACTGCACCGCCCCCGCCGCGCAGTGCCTGCCCTGGCCCACCGGCTATGACGCGCTGCGGGCCGGCGCTCTGCCGGAGACCGCCTTCACCGTGTGGGCCAACCTGTTTCAGGGCGGCCGTCTGAAAAATGGCGAATCCACCCTGATCCATGGCGGCACCAGCGGCATCGGCGTCACCGCGATACAGCTTGCGCACGAATTCGGCGCCAGGGTTTACGCCACCGCCGGCTCCGAGGAGAAATGCGCCGCCTGCCGCAAGCTGGGCGCGGATGCCGCCATCAACTACCGCACGCAGGATTTCGTCGCCGAAATCAAGACGCTGACCGGCGGCAAGGGTGTCGACGTAATCCTCGACATGGTTGCCGGTCCGTACATTGCGCGCGACATCCGCTGCCTCGGCATGGACGGTCGACTGGTGCTGATCGCCTTCCTGCAAGGCTCGAAGGTGCAGGAGTTCGACTTCGTGCAGGTCATGGTCCGGCGCCTGACCATCACGGGTTCCACGATGCGGCCCCGCACCACCGCGCAGAAGGGGTCGATCGCGGCCGACCTGCGCGCGAAGGTCTGGCCGGTGCTCGATGCCGGGCGGTGCGCGCCGGTGATCCACGCGACCTTCCCGCTCGCGCAGGCGGCCGAGGCGCACCGCCTGATGGAATCCAGCCAGCACATCGGCAAGATCATGCTGACAGTCGGCTGATAGCGTCCGTTCGGCCGGCT
>DATNEJ010000337.1:0-5142 GCA_035606775.1 Acetobacteraceae bacterium
TGCGCACCGGACGCGACGTGGTGATCGGCGCGCTGCTCGGGGCCGACGAGTTCGGCTTCTCCACGGCGCCGCTGATCGCCGCCGGCTGCATCATGATGCGCAAGTGCCACCTGAACACCTGCCCAGTCGGCGTCGCCACGCAGGACCCGGTGCTGCGCAAGCGGTTCACCGGCACGCCGGAGCACGTCATCAACTTCTTCTTTTTCCTCGCCGAGGAAGTGCGTGCGCTGATGGCGCAACTGGGTTTCCGCACCTTCAAGGAGATGATCGGCCAGGTCGGCCGGCTGGACGCACGCCGAGCGGTCGAGCACTGGAAGGCGCACGGCGTCGATCTGAGCCGTATTTTGTATCAGCCGGAAGCGAAGCCCGGCGTTGCCGTGTACAACTGCGAAACGCAGGACCATCACCTGGACAAGGCGCTGGACCGGTTGCTGATCGCCGAGGCACAGCCGGCGCTGGAAAAGGCAGAGCCGGTGCGGATCGAGCACGGCATCCGCAACGTCAACCGCACGGTCGGTGCCATGCTGTCCGGCGAGGTGGCACGCCGCTACGGCCATACCGGTTTGCCGGAAGATACCATCGCCATCAGCCTGACCGGTACGGCGGGCGGCAGCTTCGGCGCCTTCCTCGCGCGCGGCATCTCGCTGAACCTGACCGGCGACGCCAACGACTATGTCGGCAAGGGGCTGTCCGGCGGACGCGTCATCGTGCGGCAGCCCCCGCAGGCAAAGCGCGAGCCGACCGAGAACATCATCGTCGGCAATACCGTGCTGTACGGCGCCATCGCCGGTGAGGCGTATTTCCACGGCGTCGCCGGTGAGCGCTTCGCCGTGCGCAACTCCGGCGCCGTCGCCGTGGTGGAAGGCTGCGGCGATCACGGCTGCGAATACATGACCGGCGGTGTCGTCGCCGTGCTGGGCGAGACGGGCCGCAACTTCGCCGCCGGCATGTCGGGCGGCATTGCCTATGTCTACGACGAGCACGCGCGCTTCAAGCGCCTGTGCAACCTCGCGGGCGTGGAGTTGGAGCCGATCGGCGGCGTGGAGATCGGGCTGGCCGATGTCCCTGGCCGGCCGCGGCAGCGGTCGCTCAGCGTCGAGGATAACGGCATGGGCGATCCGCTGCGATTCGATGCGGAACGGCTTCGCATCCTGGTGGAGCGTCACCTGCTGTTCACCGGCAGCCAGCGCGCGCGCGACCTGCTGGATGACTGGGAAAGCGCGCTGTCCCGCTTCGTCAAGGTGATGCCGCGCGACTATCGGCGCGCCCTGCTGGAGATGCGCGCCGAGGAACAGGCGGCGAAGACGGCCGCCGCCGACTGACAAGACTGGATTGCGTCCGCCCGCCTGTGCCCGCGTGGTGCAGACGGGCCGACCTGCGGAGACGACGATGGGCAAGCCGACCGGATTTCTGGAAATCGAGCGTCACGACCGGCCTTATGAAAAGGTCGAGGCACGCCTCAAGACGTTCAAGGAATTTGTCCAGCCGCTGCCGAAGGCGGAACTGCAAGGGCAGGCCGCGCGCTGCATGGATTGCGGCATTCCGTTCTGTCACAACGGCTGCCCGGTCAACAACATGATCCCGGACTGGAACAATCTGGTCTACCGGGATCAGTGGCGCCAGGCGCTGACCGTGCTGCACTCCACCAACAATTTCCCGGAATTCACCGGCCGCATCTGCCCGGCCCCCTGTGAAGCCGCGTGCACGCTGAACATCGACGACAACCCGGTGACCATCAAGACGATCGAGTGCGCGATCGTCGATCGCGGCTGGCAGGAAGGCTGGATCGTTCCCGTCGTTCCGCCGCGCAAGACCGGCAAGCGCGTGGTGGTGGTCGGGTCGGGACCGGCCGGGCTGGCCTGCGCCCAGCAACTTGCCCGCGCCGGCCACGCGGTGACGCTGTTCGAGCGGCAAGACCGCATCGGCGGCCTGCTGCGCTACGGCATCCCTGACTTCAAGATGGAAAAGCACCTGATCGACCGCCGGATGGAGCAGATGCGGGCGGAGGGCGTGACGTTCCAGCCCGGCACCGAGGTCGGCGTGGATGTCACCATCGACGCTCTGCTGGCGGAATATGACGCGGTGGCGCTGACCGGTGGAGCCGAATGGCCGCGCAACCTGGACGTTCCGGGAAGGGACCTCGACGGCATCCATTACGCGATGGATTTCCTGACCCAGCAGAACCGGCGGGGCGCCGGCGACGGTGAAGCGTCGGCGGCGCCGGGCGGCACGATCAGCGCGAAGGGCAAGCATGTCGTCGTCATCGGCGGCGGCGATACCGGATCGGACTGCATCGGCACGTCGGCACGCCAGGGTGCGGCGTCCATCACCCAGATCGAGATCATGCCGAAGCCGCCGGTGCACGAGGACAAGGCGATGGTCTGGCCGGAATGGCCGATCAAGCTGCGCTCCTCCCACGCCCACGGCGAAGGCTGCGAACGGGACTGGTCGGTGCTGACGAAGGCGGCGACGGGACGCGACGGCAAAGTGACGGCGCTGGAATGCGTGCGGGTGGACTGGCAGAAATCCGCCGATGGCCGCATGCAAATGCATGAAGTTGCCGGCAGCGAATTTCGGTTGAAAGCGGATCTCGTGCTGCTGGCGATGGGCTTCCTTGGTCCCTGGCGGCGCGCGCTGCTGGATCAGGCCGATGTCGAACTCGACCAGCGCGGCAATGTCAGGGCGAACACGGTGGAGTACCGCACGTCGCGGGAGAAGCTGTTCGCTGCCGGCGACATGCGGCGCGGCCAGTCCCTGGTGGTGTGGGCGATCCGCGAAGGCCGCCAGTGCGCGCGGTCGATCGATCAGTCCCTGATGGGAAGCAGCACCCTGCCGCGTTGAACCGCCAAGCCCCGCCGGCAAGTCTCCCCGGCACGTTCCACCGTCTTCTCCCCGCACGGATCGCGCAGCGAAGTCGCGACGCTGGTCAGGCCGAACGAGCGGCGTCCCACCAGGGGCAGACGCCCTCCATCGGGGCGTAATTGCCGGCGATGACGTGTACCGGCTCCCGTTTGCCATCGGCGGCCGCTTTCAGCCGCATGGCGCGCGCGGCTTCCCGTTGCTCCTCCGGCAGCCACGCCCGGTCGTGGCCCCACAGGCTGGGTCCGACGGTCACCTCAGTCGGCGTCCAGTCGCCCGGCGTCACCACTTTGCCGCCCCAGCCGTATTCCAGCATGAAGCCGGACGGGGAGCGCAGGTAGTAGGATGTGACCGCATCGTTCGGATGGCGCCCGAGCGTCGTGGCGATCCGCTCCGGCTGGCCGAGCGCGATGTCGTAGCCCTGCCCGACATCGTCGAGCGAGTAGAGCTCGACCATCAGGTGATGCAGGTCCTGCTTGCCGGTTTCGATCAGCGCCACGGAATGATGGCGCGGGTTGACGTGCATGAAATATGCGCGGAACGGCGTGGTGATGAAGTCGCTGACGCCGAAGCCCAGCACGTCATGATAGAAGCCGAACAGGTCGTCGATGTTCTTCACGTGGAACACCGCATGGCCCATGCCCAGCGGGCCGGTGCGAAAGCCGGAGATCGAGCGGCCTGGCTTGAACGCCTCATCGGCGACGGCCGCGCCGTGAAACGCCTCCAGGCGGTTGCCGGCGGGATCGGCAAAGCTGATGAGTTCCCGGACGAAGCGCTGGTCGGCGAGCGATTGCGGCTCCTGCGTGACTGCTACGCCGGCCGCTTCCAGACGGGCCGCGAGTGCCTGCAACGCGGCAGCGTCGGCGACCTCCCAGCCAAAATAGCGCTGGCCTTCGGCGAGCGACCTGTCGATCACCAGGCGCTGTTTACGGTCATCCATGCGGAAGGCGCGGCAGGCATTGCCGCGCTCGACCATCTGCATGCCGAGCCAGTTGGTGGCGAAATCGGACCAGTCGGACAGGTTTGACGCGCCGATTCCAACGTAGGCGAGCGATTGTATCTCCATTTGCCCGATCCTCCTGCCGCCAGCATAGCGTCGGGCGCCGCCGTCGGCCACGCCCGGATGACCGCCGGGGGGTGGGCGGCAGAACTGGCATGTCTCAAAAGAGCCTGCTAAAATCGGATATGTAACGATTGTAACGGAGCCTCTTTATGCGCTTCGCGTATTTCCTCCCGCGCATCATGGTTCTCCCGGCGCTTTTGCTTGTCACGGTCGCCGCCGCGCGAGCGGAGCAGGTGACCATTCAGGAGCCGGACGGTTTCCTGTTGCGCGCGGCATTGTTTCGGCCCGCGCCGGGCGTTCATGCCAGCGCATCGGTTGTGGCGCTGCATGGCTGTGGCGGCCCCTATCCGTCGCGCGACCATCAATGGGCGGAGGTGCTGACCCGGGAGGGGCACGCCGTGCTGTTTCCCGACAGTTTCGGCTCGCGCGGGCTGGGATCGCAATGCCGCGTTCGGCACCATGTTGCCAGCCCCGCGGGGAAACGACGAGACGATGCGCTCGCCGCTGCGCAATGGCTGGCCGCGCAGGAGTGGACACCGCCCGGCGGGGTGGTGCTGATGGGTTGGTCCAATGGCGCAAGCACGGTGCTGCGGGCCGGGCAGGCGGGACGAGGCGGGACGAAGGGCCTGCTTCGCGGGCTGATCGCCTTCTATCCGGGCTGTTCGTCGGAGCTCCGCACCCCCGGCTGGCGGCCGGCCGCGCCGCTCTTGATTCTGATCGGCGAGAGCGACGACTGGACCCCCGCCGCGCCGTGTCGCGCGCTGGCCGCTCAAGTGGGCACGGGGCTGACCCTGGTGACCTATCCCGGCGCCTACCACGATTTCGACGTAACCCGGCCTGTCCGGGTGCGGCACCGCATGGCCTACAGCCAGAACGCCGACGGGTCGGTCCATGTTGGCGGCAACGCGGACGCGCGCGCAGCGGCCCTGGCGCGGGTGCCGGCTTTCATCGAAGCCCTGCCGCCAGCTTCGCAATAACTGTCCCGAGTTTCGTTGTTGGTTGGAAGGGTCTTTGCATGTCGCCGCCACACACCCACGGATGCAGTGGGATGATGAAAGCGGCGCAGTCAGAGCCTGTTGCACCGACCAGGCTCCACCTCCTTGTCTCACCGCGTGATTCACGTCTCCGGCGATGCCGCCGCCGACGATTAGGCTCTACTCCTGCGCCAGCAGCAGCGCCTCTATCTGATCGACCAGGCGCGCGCCCTCGACGGGCTTGCG
>DATNEJ010000364.1:0-3583 GCA_035606775.1 Acetobacteraceae bacterium
GAAGGCCTGATCGGCGTCGAGACCCGGGATCCGCCGTCGGATGTTGTTTTGCGGCCCGGCGAGAAACACAACGTCCCGGTGAAGCTGGTTCACCACGTGAAGAACGCCGGCAAGGGACAGAGCCGCTATCTGCTGCTGCAAGGGATCGGCACGTACGACTACAACAAGGTGGCATAAGGCCTTTTTGCGCCGGCGTGCAGGGCGCCTGCGTCTTGCGCTCCCTGTGGCCGAGGAGAGGCGCGGTACGCCGTCTCCCCGGCCCTGTCACGCAGCCGGGTGATCCTTCCTCAAGCCGGGCGGTGCTGCCGTGCGTGGCGGGTCACCGGATCCGTGGCATTTTCTCGAACGTGTGGAAGGGCGGCGGCGAGGAAACCGTCCATTCGAGCGTTGTCGCCCCCTCGCCCCAATAGTTGGCCGGTACGGGTTCCTTTGCAGCAAAAGTCCGGTAGACGACGTAGAGGAAAACCAGCACGCCCAACCCGGAAATGTAGGAACCGAGTGAGGCAATGAGATTCCAGCCGGCGAACGCTTCGGGATAGTCCGGATAGCGGCGCGGCATGCCGGCGACACCGAGGAAGTGCATCGGGAAGAAGGTCAGGTTGACGCCGACAAAGGTCACCCAGAAATGCACCTTGCCCCAGAATTCCGGATACTGGTGCCCGGACATTTTGCCGATCCAGTAATAGAACCCGGCGAAGATCGCGAACACGGAGCCGAGCGATAGCACGTAGTGGAAGTGCGCGATCACGTAGTAGGTGTTGTGGACGATCTGGTCGATGCCGGCGCTGGCGAGCACGACACCTGTCACACCGCCGATGGTGAAGACGAAGATGAAGCCGATCGCCCAGAGCATGGGCGTCTTGAACTCTATCGAACCGCCCCACATCGTGGCGAGCCAGGAAAACACTTTGATGCCGGTGGGTACTGCGATCACCATCGACGCGGTCATGAAATAGGCGCGCGTATCGACATCAATGCCGGAGACGAACATGTGGTGCGCCCAGACCACGGAGCCGACGAATCCGATGGCGATCATCGCGTACACCATGCCCAGGTAGCCGAAGATCGGCTTCCTGCTGAACGTCGAGACCACGTGGCTGATGATGCCGAAGCCCGGCAGGATCATGATGTAGACCTCGGGGTGGCCGAAGAACCAGAACAGGTGCTGGAACAGCACCGGATCGCCGCCGCCGGCCGGATTAAAGAATGACGTGCCGAAAAGCCGGTCGCAGATCAGCATGGTGATGGCGCCGGCCAGCACCGGCACCGTGGTCAGCAGCATGAACGCCGTGACAAGCTGCGACCAGACGAACAGCGGCAGCTTGTGCATCGTCATGCCCGGCGCGCGCATGTTGAAGATCGTTGTGATGAAATTGATTGATGCCAGGACCGAACTGGCCCCGGCGAGATGCAGGCCGAACAGCGTGCAATCCATGCCGATCCCAGGTTCATAGGTGCTGAGCGACAGCGGCGGATACAGCGTCCAGCCGGTGCCCGACTCCCCAAGCAGCAAGCCGGTCATCACAAGGCAGAAGGCCGGAACGAGAAGCCAGAAGCTGATATTGTTGAGGCGCGGGAAGGCCATGTCCGGCGCGCCGATCAGCAGCGGAATGAACCAGTTGCCGAAGCCGCCGATCAACGCTGGCATGAGCGTGAAGAAGATCATCACCAGTCCGTGCCCAGTGACAATCGTGTTCCACTCTTGGCCGGATGTTACGACATGCGATCCGGGCTGCATCAACTGCGCCCGCATGATGATCGACAGAATTCCCCCGATGACACCGGCGGAGGCAGAGAAGATCAGATAGAGGGTGCCGATATCCTTGTGGTTGGTGCTCATCAGCCAGCGCGCGGCGAATCCCCGGTGGGGGTCGTGCTGCGGATGAAGATCGTGCGCGCTGGTCGCGGTGCTCATGGTTTATGGGTCTCCGAAAGGAACGATTTCCGGGCCGGCTGCCCCGACCAACCGTGGAAGGGTTGATGCCCGCCCAGAGCCGAACGGGCCTGCGCGCCCGAAGACAGGCGGGTGGGGATGAGGCGGCAGCCAGATTCCCGCGTGCTCATTGCGGTCGTGCCTTGCCTTATAGATTTACTGGTAATATATCTTTAGCGCCGTCGGCGCAGAAAGCAAGACAGAGAATGCATCTTTTATGGCAATTGCGACGGATCCGGAGTTGGGTCTCTCAAGCGGACGATCGGCAAATACCCGACCCCAACCGGACAATTGCGGATTGAAGGGAGACGACGATGCCGGCGAAACGCATTCTGCTGGAGGTGGGATCGGGCAACGACTGGCATGGTGGCGACTACACGAAGGCCGCCGTGCGTGCGGTCGAGGATGCCATCCACCACAGCTCGCTGACGCTGCTGCACACGCTGGATATCGACCCCGGGACAATGCTGGTCGATGTCGCCATTGGCGTGCAGCAGCCTGACAAGGTCGATCCGAACATCGTGAAGGCGGTTCTGCCGGAGGGGCAGGTGACCGTGAACGTCGTCAAAGGCGGCCTGGATATTCCCAATCGCGGGCCCGACGACGTGACCGTTATCGCCGTTGCGGCGCTCAGGGTGCATCTTGATCTTGGCCGATGAGGCGATCCGGTTCATTTTGGACGTCGACTGGCTGTCGGTTCGATGAACGACCCAAAGAAGTTTGCCGGGATGC
This sequence comes from Acetobacteraceae bacterium, assembly GCA_035606775.1. Taxonomy (GTDB): domain Bacteria; phylum Pseudomonadota; class Alphaproteobacteria; order Acetobacterales; family Acetobacteraceae; genus Rhodopila. The sequence continues at coordinate 2,666 of DATNEJ010000364.1, forward strand.
AATGCACGCCCTGACCAGACGCCTCGAAATCGCCACATCCCTCGCCGCGGAAGCCGGCGCACTCGCCATGCGTATGCGTCCCGCACCGGGCTCCGCCAACGCCATACTGAAAGGCCCGCAGGACTGGGTGACGGAGGCAGACGGTGCGGTGGAACGCTTCCTGTCCGAACGCCTCGCGCACGCTTTCCCGGAGGATGGCTTCCAGGGCGAGGAGGGTGGCGTCTCACGCACCGGCAGCCTGCGCTGGGTGGTCGATCCGATTGACGGCACCGCCAACTATGCCCGCGGTGCCTCGCGGTTCTGCGTGTCTGTCGCCTGCATGGAGGACACTACCCCGCTGATCGGCGTGATCGTCGCGCCGGCGCTCGGGGAAACGATCCTCGCCGTGAAGGACCAGGGCGCACGGCTCAACGGCACACCGATCCGTGCCGCAGCAACCACCGATCCCGCACACGCGATCGTCGAGGTCGGCTGGTCCCGACGACGGCCCAACCAGGATTACCTGGCCGTCTGCGAAGCGCTGCTCACCATGGGCGCCAGCCTCCGCCACGGCGGCTCCGGCGCGCTCGGCCTGGCCGATGTGGCGATTGGCCGCATCGATGCCTATGCGGAACTGCACATCAATCTGTGGGACGTGGCCGCCGCCCTGATGATCCTGCACGAAGCCGGCGCCGCCGTCAGCCCGTTCCTGGACGGCAACGGCGCAACCCAGGGCAACCCGATCCTCGCCTGCGCGCCCGGGCTGGCACCGGCGCTTGCATCCCTGCCCAACATCCCGCCGGCTTTGACTCCGTAGCCGCCGCAGGGCTTTCTTCACGGCGGCAACCATCCGCGAGGCAACGACACGATGCAGGCTCAAGACCGGCCCCTGGACGGCATGCGGGTCATCGCGCTGGAGCACGCCGTTGCCGCGCCGCT
>DATNEJ010000374.1:0-9209 GCA_035606775.1 Acetobacteraceae bacterium
CCGCGCGCCGCCGGGCCAAGCGAGAAGTCGATGGCGCCGCGCTGGCGGATGGAGGGCGAGACCGGCGGCCTGGCAGCGGATCGGGGCGTTCCGAAGGAGTAGGCCATCGGCGCCGGAAACGCCGGCTCCTTGGGCGTTGCCTCGGGCGCGGGCGGGCGCGGCGCGCGCAATCGCGGCGGCAGCACCGCGACTTCCGGATGCGCCTCCGCCGGCGGCCGAACGGGAGACGGCGGCGTGGGCGGGGGGACGGGCAACGGTGGCACGGGTTCCGCCCGCACCTGCGGCGTGGGTGGCGGCGCAGGGCTTGCCTGAGCCTGCGGGGGCGGCGCGGGTGGTGACGGCGGAGGCGGCGATGGCGGAGGCGCCGCTGCCACCCTGGGCGGCGCGGGCGGCGGTGTCTGCGGGGCTGGTGCAGGGGGAGCAGCCGCGGCGGGCGGCGGCGGCGGGATCGGTACCGATCGCGGCGCCGGTTCCGCCGGGGGGACGGTCGGCACGGGCGGCGTCACCGGCACAGGTGCCGGCGGCGAAGCCTGGATGCTTGGGTTGGACACCGTCGGGCCGGTGGGACTGCCGCCCTCGAAGACCATGCTGACCGTCGAAGGCGGCGGCAGTTCCTCGGTCAACTCCTCCCGCGGAATCGTCACCACCAACAGCAGCAACACCACAACATGCACCCCCGCCGAGACCAGCACCGCTCGGCGCGAGAATCGGCGCGGTGGTGGTGGTCGGGGAGGCCGGAAAGTCGCGGCAAGCGGCAAGCGGCGCGGCATTCGGTCCAGATGGGCAGAAGCACAGTGTTTACACCAGCCCTGTCCCATCGCGAACCCGGCTGTGTCCGAGTCGCCCGCAACACAACCGCATTGTGTCCGAATTCAGTCTCCTGCGGCGCTGCGCTCCCGCTCCAGCAGCGCCCGCTTGCGGGGCACGCCCCAGCGATAGCCGGTCAGATCCCCGTCGCTACCGACGACTCGATGGCAGGGCACCGCCAGCGACACCGGATTGGTCGCGCAGGACCGTGCCACGGCGCGAATCGCCTTGGGATTGCCGGCCATAGTTGCCAATTGCGCATAGGTGCGGGTCTCGCCCACCGGGATGCGGCACAGCGTCTGCCAGACGCGTTGCTGGAACGCGGTGCCGCGCAGGTCGAGCGGCAGGTCAAGGGCCTGTTTCGGTTCCTCCAGGAAATCCAGCACCGCCTTCACGGTGCCGGCGAGCGTCGCGTCGTCGAGCGTCACCTCCGCCTGCGGAAAGCGCCGCCGCAGATCACCCAGCAGCGCATCGTCGGGTTCAGCGAAGCCGATGAAGCACACCCCCTTGTCCGTGGCGCCGACCAGCAGGCGGCCGAACGGGCAATCGGCGAAAGCGGCGCGGATCACCTCGCCCTTGCCGCCGCGCCTGGCGGCGCCGGGGGTCATGCCGAGCAGGGAGCTGGTTTTCTCGTAGACGCGGCTTTCGGAGCCGAAGCCGGCGCCGGCGACCGCGTCGGCGACCCGCGCGCCGTCCGCCAGCGCCGCGTGCAACCGCCTGGCGCGCACCCCTTCGGCGTAGCTGCGCGGTGTCAGTCCGGCGTGGTCGCGGAACATGCGAAGGAAATGGAAGCGCGAGTAGCCCGATCGTTTCGCCAGCGTCTCCAGCGAGGGGACCTCCTCGGCGGTCTCCATATAGGCGCAGGCGTCGCGCACCACCTCCTGCGCGATGCGGGCGCGCTCGCCCTTCGGATCGCAGCGTTTGCAGGCACGGAAACCGTCGGCCTCCGCCTCATCGCAGGAGCGGAAAAAGCGGACGTTCTTGCGCAGGGGCCGCGGCGACGGGCAACCGGGGCGGCAGTACACGCCCATCGTCGTAACCGCGTACAGAAAATCGCCGGCCGCGCCGTCCGGCTGACGGATGAGGACCTGCTGCCAGAGCACGTCCTCCGGCACTCGGTCGATGCTGTGTGTGTCTTTCATGGAACGCATATTGGGATGCGCCCTACTCTAGCGCCATCCGTGCATTGCGGCGACTGGCCGATGGCCGGTCCGTTGGCCCGGTATGGCAGGATCGTTCCGGGACGACAGACCCGACCGCGTGCGGTACCGGATGCGTGTTGATCTGGCGCAACCCGCCGCGCCCCAACCCGCGTCCGCATTTTGATGCACAACCGTCATGTCAGCCCCGCGCGCGGAGCTTGGCCAGCGGACTCCGCACCAGTCCAGAGCCTGTGCGGTGCAGGTAGAAGCACCGGACAGGCTCCACGTCTTGTTTCACCGCGCGACTCAAGTCTCCGGCGATTCCGCCTGCGACGATCAGGCTCTGGCCTGATACCAGCAGCCCGCAGGGCTGACTGGTATGCGCGCAGGATTCGCGCAGGGTTGGTGTGGCGGCTGCGCGCGAAACCAATGAGATACCAGAATCGCCTGACGCGATAGACGCTCACGCGGCAGACTCCGGGGCGCAGCGGCGCCCCGGATGTCCTGACCTCATGGGCCTACCTGATGATGATCTCGACCCGCCGGTTCTGCGGTTCCCGCACGCCCGGACCGGTGGGCACCAGAAGATGCGTCTCACCGAAACCCTGAATGCTGATCGCGTTCTTCGGCACGCCGTCGCGCACAAGCTCGCCGGCGACCGCCTGCGCCCGCCGCACCGACAGGCCCTGGTTGTAGCGTGGTGTGCCGGAGGTGTCGGTGTAGCCGTTCACCTCGATACGCGTGTACTGCACATGGGTCGAGTTGTCCGCCGCCTCCTTGATGATCGTGCGGGCGCGGTCGGTCAGCGTCGCCTTGTCCCAGTCGAAGAAGACCAGGTACGACCGGGCCGGTGCGGGCGCCGGCGCGGCCGTGGGCACGGGGGCAGGCGCCGCCGGCGCCGGCGTGTTGAAGGCATAGCGCACGCCGACCACCAGGTTGTGATCGAACTGGTTGTGCAGCTTGAGCCCGGATGGAACGGGTGCGCCGCCCGTCGTGGCGACCCCATCGAACTTCGGACCGCCGGTAATATCCACGAACCGATAATCCGCAGTCAGGGACAGGCCCGGTACGTTGGGAATCGGGAAGGATGCGCCGACGATCGCCTGCCACGCGAAGGCCCCGGAAGTGCCGGAGGCGCTGAACGCGAACGGGCCGCCCACCTGAGTCCCGCCGACATTGTTCAAATTGGTCCACTGATAGCCGACGCCCGCGCCGATATAGGGAAAGACCCAGGGCATCCCGATATCCATGTCGAACAGCGCGTTCACCATGACACCGTAGTTCTGCACGTGGCCGCCCGACGAATCGGTGGGAAAGGGTGTGCCGTTCAGTTGTCGCACACCCTTTCGTGCGTAGTCGCCCTCGACTTCGAAGCGGAATCCGTTGCCCAGCCCGTAACCGACGCTGGTCAGCGCGGTGAAGCCGTAGCCTTCGCCCAGATGCCAGCGGCCGGAGCCGTAACCGGGGCTGAGCGGTGTCACTTGCGGGTTCTGCGGAATGTCGAGCCCAGCCCCGCCGGTGATGTAGAGGCCCTGGATCGGCTGGGCACTCGCTGCGAGCGGGATTGCGAACACGGATGCCGCCAGCACCAGGCCTCTATATCGCATGCTTGTCACTCCGTCGGTAGAAACACTGAACCAGGATCGCAGCAGAGCCGCGCTGGTTCGATCGCGCCCTGGTAAAACATTGTGTCAAAGCGCAATCAACTCATTCGACGCTCCTGCCCGCGACACCCATGCCGGGCGCATGAGCACTGTCGTGGAACGTGGATCGTCCGGTTCGGTTGCGCCCGATCGGCTTCGCAAGAGCGGCACGCCGTTGCCTGTCACTCCGGTGCGCCATGTCTGCCGGCAGAAACGAAAAAGGGGTGCCATGCGGCACCCCTGATCCGTCTGGACAGCGTATGCCGTCGGTTACTTGATGATGATTTCGACGCGCCGGTTCTGCGGCTCCCGCACGCCCGGGCCGGTCGGGACGAGCAGATGCGTCTCGCCGAAGCCCTGGATGCTGATGGCGGTCTTGGGCACGCCGTCCTTGACCAGTTCCGCAGCGACGGCCTGGGCGCGCCGCACAGACAGGCCCTGGTTGTAGCGCGGTGTGCCGGACGTGTCGGTGTAACCATTCACCTCGATGCGGGTGTACTGCACCTTGGTCGAGTTTGACGCAGCCTCGCTGATGATCTGGCGCGCGCGATCGGTCAGTGTCGCCTTGTCCCAATCGAAGAACACCAGATAGGAGCGTGCCGCCGCTGCCGCCGGAACCGCGGCCGGTGCCGGTGCCACCGGAGCGGCCTCAGGCTGGCCGAAGTTGTAGCGCACGCCGATCAGGAAGGCGTGGTTGAAGTTGTTGTTGAGATTGCCAGAGAACGTCGTGCCGCCGGTGCCGAGGGCGCTGTAGCTGCGATGGCCTGCTACGCCCATGAACCGGTATTCCGCCGTCAGGGCCAGTTTAGGGTCAAGCGGCACCGCCACACCCAGGATTGCCTGATAGGCGAAGCCGCCCTTGGTGGTCGTCGGGAAATGCGCGGTGGCACCACCCGCACTCAGGTTGAAGCCCTGTTCCTGCACCCCGACGTAGCCCGCGCCGAGGCCGACATAGGGCTGCACCATCGACGTGAGGCCGACGAAGTCATAGAGCACGTTGACCATGCCGCCGAACTTCTGCTCGTCACCGCCAACGCCCACGCCCGGGATGTTCGAACCGGACAGGTTATTGTAGCGCCAATTGCCTTCGATTTCCGCCCGCAGACCGTTGCCGAAGCCCCAGCCAACGCTCACCACGGCAGCCGGTCCGACTTGGGTACCAAACTTGCCACTGCCGGTCCGCCCGGCGCCGAAGGTGCCTCCGGTTGTGGTCAAATCAGCGGATTCATCCTGCATCAGGTTCACACCGACACCCGCGCCGACATACAGCCCGGTGACGGGTTGAGCCTTCGCGGCGAACGGTACGGCCAACACCGTGGCCGCCAAGAGTGCGCTGCGGAGTTTCATTCGTCTCTCTCCTTAGGTTCGACGATCGGGTTCAATACTCGGGCGAGACGGGATGAAATTTCCTCCCCCGCCTTTTCGCTGCGAAAACCATAGCGGCCTGCGTTGGGAAAGACGAGGGGGCCGGCTTCGTTTGGAACCGGTTGTTGTGTTCGCGCCACACCCCCTGGGCACCGCAGCAACATCCCGTTACCCCTGCGGCGGAAGAGAGCAGGAGTCGAACCTGCCCGGGACCGCCTGGCAGCCCCAACCGGGTTTGAAGTCCGGCCGACCCACCGGGGCCGCTTCTCCTCCGTCGCCCAGTATTCCGCGCTCCTTCGCCCTACGAAAGCGGGGCCGGCAGTTGCGCGACGAATTCCGCTTCGTCTGCCTCTTCCAGACACCGGCAATCGAGCCAGAGGCGGCCAAGCGCGATGCGGCCGAGGACTGGGCGCGGCAGGCGGCGCAGGCGTAAAGCCAGATTTTCCAGCGTATTACCGCCGAGTGTTACAGCAGCGGATGACAAAAGGTCCACCGGCAGCGCACCCGAGCCGATCTGGCTGCGACACGCCTCCACCCGGACCTCCCTCCCCCCGCTCAGTGGCCCCAGCGCCGCCGCCACCCGTTCGGCTGTGGCACGGATCGCCGCCTCCGGCCGCACCAGGAGCCGGAGCGCCGGCAGCCGTTCAACGAGCCGGTCAGGCTCCAGATACAACCGCAGGACGGTCTCCAGCGCGGCAAGGCGTCCCTTGTCCACCCGCATCGCCCGCTTCATCGGGTTGGCGTTCACCGCGTCGATCAAGTATTTGTGACCGACGATCAGACCGGCCTGCGGCCCGCCCAGGAGCTTGTCGCCCGAGAACGTGACGAGGCCGGCGCCGGCCGCCAGCGATTCCATCGGCGTCGGCTCGTGCGGCAGACCCCATTGGGCGAGATCGACCAGGCTGCCGCTGCCCAGATCCTCGATCAGCGGCACGCCGGCCTCGCGCGCGATGGCGGCCAGGGCAGCGGTGGGCACCTGAGCAGTGAAGCCGGTGATGGCGTAATTCGACGGATGTACCCGCATCAGCGCGGCCGTCGCGGGGCCCGCCGCGGCGCGATAGTCCTTCTCGTGCGTGCGGTTGGTCGTGCCGACCTCCCATAGTTCGGCGCCCGCGCGGGCCATGATGTCAGGGATGCGGAACGCACCGCCAATCTCGATCAGTTCGCCGCGGGAGACGACGACCTGGCGGCCGACGGCCAGGGTGTTCAGCACCAGCATGACCGCGGCGGCATTGTTGTTGACCACGGTCGCGGCTTCCGCCCCGGTGATCCGGCACAGCAGCGGCGCGATATGGGCATCGCGCTCGCCGCGCCGCCCGGTCTCCAGATCGTATTCCAGGCTGGTGGCGCCACGCATCGCGGCAGCCGCCGCCTCCGCGGCTTCGGGCGGCAGCGGTGCGCGCCCAAGGTTGGTGTGCAGCACCGTGCCGGTCAGGTTGAATACCGGGCGCTGGGACAGGGCGCGCTGGCGGGCCAGCAGGTCCGCGGCTACTTGGATGACCTCCGCTGCGTCGGCACCGAACGCCCCAGCGGTTCGGCGCTCCGCCAGGACCTGGCGGAGCGCATCGGTCAGCGCGGCGCGGCCGAAGCGGGCCAGCAGCACCTCGGCCGGCGGCGCGCGCAGCAAGGCATCGATCGAGGGCAGCGGGCTCGCCTTGCGGTCCATCGTTGCAGGGTAGTGCCTGTGCGCGCCAAGTCGAGCGGCTCAGCCGCTGCTGGTCGCGTTTCAGGACGGAATTGCTGCGGTCCGCGACGCCGGATCAGCCATGGACGATCAGGCCGGCCTCCACCATCCGGGCGCGCGACTGCGCCATGCTATCGGTGACCGCCAGCGCCGCCGCCAGGGCGCGCCTGCCGACCGCGGCATCGACCAGCACCGGCGCACCGTCCAGCACCGAGGCGACGAAGGCCGCGTGTTCGGCGGCGAGCGAATCATGCTCCTCCCACAACACGTCCTCGGCCGCGAAACCTTCGACGCCGAGCAGGGGAAGTCCGCCGGGAACGCCGCCCTTGCGGCCGATGACCGTTAGCTTGCGAGCGGCGAAATCCGCGGCGACGTAGGAGTCCTGGGCGAAGATGCGCATCCGCCGTTCGGTCCGGGCGGAAATGCGGCTTGCGGTGATGGTCGCCACCGCGCCGTTGCGAAAGCGCAGGCGGGCATTGGCGATGTCCTCATGCGCGCTGGCGACCGCGGCACCCACGGCATCGACGCTTTCGATCGGGCTGGCGACCAGCGCCAGCACGAGATCGAGGTCGTGGATCATCAGGTCCAGGATCACCGATACATCGGTGCCGCGCGGCTTGAACGGCGCGATGCGTGTCGCCTCGATATAAAGCGGCGCGCCGGTGCGTCCTTCCAGAGCGCGATATGCCGCGGAGAAGCGTTCGAGATGGCCCACCTGCAGCACCAGCCCGTGTTCTTTCGCCAGCGCCGCCATTTCGTCGGCCTGTGCGAGGGTTGACGCGATTGGCTTTTCGACCAGCACGTGCCGGCCGGCGCGCAGGGCCCGGGTCGCCAGCGCATAATGCGCCTCGGCCGGCGCCGCCACGATCAGCGCGTCGCTCTGGCCGATCAAGTCATCGAGCGCCATTTCCGGCGCGCCGGCTTCCCATCCCACGGTCTTGGCGCGCTCCAAATCCGGGTCGGAGATTCCGACGAGGCGCGCGCGGTCCGAGGCAGCGACTTTCAGCGCGTGGTAGCGGCCGAAATGGCCGGCGCCGGCGATGCCGATACGAAGGCGGGATGACTGCATAAGGCGAGGCTCTTTGCTCTTTCCGGTGTTCGGGAAGCGCGCGGATCACGCCGTCTGGCCGGAACCGTTCGGTTCGCGCCGCGCGCAATCCCCCGACGGGGGCAGGCGGCAAGGTGCGGGAGGCGGCGGCGAATGTCCACCCCTGCATTGCGGGCGGTTTCTGCCGTCATTTGCCGCAACGGTGCGCGTGCGTTCCCTTCGTGTGCGGCGGAATTGTTGGGGCAAAGCGCAGTGCGGCAACCGACGAATCATGAATTAAGGCGCGTCAAGGACCCGGCTTCCCTCGGAAGTCGGGTCCTTGACAGGGAATTTCGCAAGTCCGTCAGAAAGTGATGGTGCCGCGGAGCCCGAATACGGCAGCGTCCTTCAGGGCCTGGGTCGGATTGTCGGGCTGCGGCACGTTGCCCCCCGGATGGATTACCCACTGAAAGTCCGGCTGGACGGTCAGCCACGGCGTGATCTTCGCCTGGTAGGTCAGCTCCAGCACCATCTCAGCCGACTGGATGGGTGCGGAGACGCCCGTAAAGAAGTTTGTATCCCTGTCGAGCGAGCGCAGCGCGTGGCTGACATTGGCCCAGCCGAAGGCCACGCCCACCGTGTCGTCGTCACGTCCCGGGAAGGTGCCTTTCCAGGTCAGCCCGGCATCTGTGTAGACATAGATCGTGTTGCGGTTCTGCTGCGGCGCGGTGGCGATGCGCACGAAGCCGGACAACCCGCCGTCTTCGGTCCCCGCGACGCGGTAGAGCTGATGATCGGCCATGACGTAGAGACCGTAATTGCCGGTATGGGTTGCCGGAATGCCGGTGCTGGTCGGACTGGCCAGCGACTGGCCGGTGTTATCGAGGTGCAGATCGTCGAAGTTGAGCGAGTTGTACCAGCCGCCGATCTTGTAATTTCCGCCGAGCCCCGGGTCGTCCTTGCCCGGCATGGTGCTGTAGCTCGCCTCGACAATTGCGAAGACGCCGTCGATGGGAAAATGGATGCCGCCATCGTTGCCGTGATTGCCGAGGGGGTTGCCGCTGAACACCGCCGCCTGGATGCTCGCCTTGTCCGTCGGGTTGACACGCAGGCGGGCGCCCGGCGCGGAAAACGGATAGACCGGACCGCCATTGGGCAGGTCGATGCCGAAAATGCCGGGCCAGCCAAAGGTAGAATTCAGGAACGTCCCGGCGACGTCGCTGGTGGCAAATTCCTCGTCGGCAGCAAGCTGGCCGATGCGCAGGTTCACCACATCGCCGAACAGCTTCTGTTCGAGATAGAGATTGGCAAGCCGCGTGCCGCTGTCGGCTTCTATGTTGCTGACGGTCAGGAGGTTGCCGACGTAGTTGGCGCTGAGACCGCGGCCGTGGATCTGGTAGGCGCTGATCGAAACAGACCCGCCTTGCCAACCCACCAGTTTCTCGAGATCGAAGTCGATCCCCATCTTGGTGAGGCCGTCGAAGGTGCCGCCGCGGCGCAGGCCACCGGCGGCACTGCCGAAGAACTCGTCGGTCTCGGTC
>DATNEJ010000385.1:0-10362 GCA_035606775.1 Acetobacteraceae bacterium
GCTGATGTATCTGGCGATCAACGCCGAACGTCAGACCACGATCTCGGAAATCGCCGAGCGGTATCGCATCTCCGAAGCGCATCTGACGAAGATCGTGCATCAGTTGGGCCTTGCCGGCGATATCGAGACCATCCGCGGCAGGAACGGCGGCATGCGGCTGCGCAAGGCGCCCCGCGACATCAACCTCGGCACCGTGGTCCGCCGCACGGAGCCGGACATGGAGCTCGTGCCCTGCTTCGATGGCTCCGGCGTGTGCACGATCGGGGAGGCGTGCGTGCTGCAATCCGCGCTGCGGGAGGCGCTGGCCGCGTTCCTGGCGGTGCTGGATCGCTACACGCTGGCGGACCTGGTTGCCCCGCGCACCAGGCTCGCGACCTTGCTGAGCATCGACCTGCCCCGCGCGGCCGGGTCCCGGCGCGCCGCTGCCGGGGCCGCGTGCTGATGGACCAGGCCGTCAAGGAATGGCGGCGCCTGCAGCGCGCCGCGCTGATCGCCACGCGGGAGACGATGTCGCCCGATGAGCGCAAGACCATCACCAGCGCCGTTGCCACCCGCCTGGATGCCGCGGTCGCCACGCTCGGCAGTACCGTCATCGGGCTTTACTGGCCGATCAAGCGGGAGATCAACCTGCTGGCCTGGGGACAGACGCTGATGCAGTCGCGGCAGGTGACATTGTGCCTGCCGGTGGTGGTCGCGCCGAAAACGCCGCTGGAATACTGGCGCTGGACGCCGGGTGAGACGCTGAAATCCGGCGTCTGGGGCATTCCCATCCCAGGCGAGCGGGAGGTGCTGCTGCCGGACCTGATGCTGGCGCCGGTGGTGGGATTCGACCGCGCGAACTACCGGCTTGGCTATGGCGGCGGCTATTTCGACCGGACTCTGGCGTCACTGGCAAAGCGCCCGGCGGTGATCGGCGTCGGCTACGAGTTCTCGGCGCTGGAGACGATCTATCCGCAGCCGCACGATATCGCGCTGGATGGCGTGGTGACGGAGCAGCGCGGGATGGCGGCGGGATAGTCTTGACAGTTTGGTAACGGTTTGCGACGGTATGCTTCGGGAAGAAACAATCCCAGTAATGAAGACCGGCTGCATCGTCTCTGTCCTTTATGTAAAGGGCTGCCGTTGCCTGCTGACTCCACCATTGCCGTGCTGGACCGGCCGTCCGAACTTTCGGCGAGGGAGGATGCGCCCGATGCCGGCTTGCTGGCTGTCGCGCGCATAGCCGGCTTCTACCGTATTGCCGCCGATCCGAGCCAACTAAGACACCTTCTCGCCCTGCGCGGCAGAACGGCCGGAGGCGCCGATCTGGTGCGCGCCGCGAAACTCACCGGACTGAAGGCGCGCCTGGTTGAAGAAGATGATCCGCGGCGGCTGCGGCGCGCTCCGACACCCGCCATTATCCGTCTGAAACCCGCCGGTTTCACGTTGCTCGGGGGCATTGACAAGGACGGCGGCTTCCGCGTGGTGGACCCGGTGACGCAGGCCGTTCGCCGGCTTACCGCCGAAGAACTGGAGGCCGAGTGGACCGGCGAATTGCTGCTGGTCACCCGCCGTCTCGGCACGGGCACGGACCCGCGGACCTTCGGCTTCGCATGGTTCCTGCCATCGCTGTGGCGTTATCGGCGCCCGCTCGCGCATGTCCTTGTCGCATCACTGTTCGTGCAGGTCTTCGCACTGGTAACGCCACTGTTTTTCCAGATCGTTGTGGACAAGGTGCTCGCCCACAAGAGTCTTTCGACTCTGATCGTCATCGTTGCAGGGCTGGTGGGCCTGGGCCTGTTTAATGTCATCCTGCAGTATTTGCGCAGCTACGCGCTGTCGCACACGACAAACCGCCTTGATGTCGAGCTTGGGGCGCGGCTCTTTCATCATCTGCTGCACCTGCCGCTGAGCTACTTCGAAACCCGCGCCGCGGGCCAGACTGTGGCGCGCATCCGGGAACTGGAGACCATCCGTGCCTTCCTGACCAGCCAGGGCCTGTTCTCCCTGATCGATCTTGTCTTCGCCTTCGTGTTCGCCGGCGTGCTGTTCGCCTATTCCTGGACTCTGGCGTTGGTCGTGCTGGCGTCCGTCCCAGCCTATGTCCTTGTCGCGGCACTGATACGGCCGCTGCTGCGGGAGAGGATCAAGGAAAAGTTCAATCGCGGTGCCGCCAGCCAGCAATTTCTGGTCGAAGCCGTGGTGGGCGTGCAGACCATCAAGGCAGCCGCGATCGAGCCGGCGATGCAGACCGCGTGGGAAGACCGGCTGGCCGCGTATGTCAGGACGTCCTTCAACGCCACGATGCTGAGCGCGCTTGGCCAGAACGCGATCCAGTACCTCAGCCAACTGACCAACGCGGCGATCATATTCTTTGGTGCGCGCGAGGTGATTGCCGGGCACCTGACCGTGGGTGAGCTTGTCGCCTTCAACATGATCGCCGGCCAGTTGACCCAGCCGATCCTGCGCATCTCCCAGTTGTTCCAGGATATCCAGCAGGTCCGGGTCTCGGTCGAACGGCTGGGCGACATCCTGAACACGCCGCCGGAGCCGGTGCCGGCGACGCAGTCAGGCATGCCGCCGCTCAAGGGGCGTATCGAGTTCAAAGAGGTGACATTTCGCTACCAGCCGGGCGGACCACCGGTTCTGTCCGATGTGTCCTTTCGGGTCCGGGCGGGCGATGTGATCGGTATCGTCGGCGCGTCCGGTTCCGGCAAGTCCACGATCACGAAGCTGATACAGCGGCTCTACGCGCCGGAGGCGGGGCAGGTGCTGCTGGACGGTATCGATAGTGCCCAGATGGACCCGAACTGGCTGCGCCGGCAGATCGGCGTCGTGTTGCAGGAGAATCTGCTGTTCAACCGCAGCATCCACGAGAATATCGCACTCGCCGATCCGGCGATGCCGCGGGAGCGTGTGGTGCGGATCGCCGAATTGGCCGGCGCGCATGAGTTCATCGCGAAGCTGCCGCAAGGCTATGACACGATGATCGAGGAACGCGGCGCGAATCTGTCCGGCGGCCAGCGCCAGCGCATCGCCATCGCCCGTGCCCTGGCCACCGGCCCGCGCATCCTGATCCTGGACGAGGCGACCAGCGCGCTCGATTACGAGAGCGAGCGGATCGTCCAGGCCAATATGCGCCACATCGTGCAGGGCCGCACCGTGATCATTGTCGCGCATCGTCTGGCGGCGGTACGCCACTGCTCGCTGATCATCGGCATGCACGCTGGCCGTATCGTCGAGGCTGGCACGCATGAGGAATTGCTGAGCAAGGAAACCGGGGTCTACGCGCACCTCTGGCACCTGCAATCCGGGGGCAGCGCCGGATGAATGCACGCCGCGCCATTGCGTTGCTGCCGGCGGTCCCCGACCGGGCTTTTCTGCCCGCGGCTTTGGAGATCATCGAGACGCCCCCATCGCCGATCCGCGTCGCGCTGATGCTGACCATCTGCCTGTTTGTCGCCGCGACGCTCGGCTGGTCATGGTTCGGGCGCATCGATATTCACGCGGTGGCGCGTGGCAAGGTGGAACCTGTCGGGCATGCCAAGGTGATCCAGCCGCTGGAACCGGGCAAGGTGGCGGAGATCCACGTGACTGAAGGCCAGTTCGTCAAGGCGGGAGACGTGCTGCTGGTGCTGGATCGCCGGGAAGCCCAGGCCGAATTGGCGGAAGCGACAGCCGACTGGTCGGCCGCCAAGGCCGAGGCGCTGCGCCGTCAGGCCGAGATCGACGCTGTGCGCGACGACACGGTGTCAACGCCGCAGGTCGTTGCGTGGCCAAGCGACATTCCGGCATCAACGCGGACACGGGAGCAGGCGGTGTTATCCGGCGATCTGGATGAGCTGTCCGCCACGCTGGCGAATCTGGATGACCAGTTGCGGGAGAAGCAGGCGGCGGTCGCGCAGCTTGACCTGACCATGGACGCGGAAGGCGCGCTGCTGCGCCGGCTGGCCGAGCGGGTGGCGTTGCGCGATACGCTTTATCGGGAAGGCAACGGCAGCAAGCTGGCTTTGCTGGACGCGCTGCAATCGCTGCTGGAGACGAAGGAGCAAGTCGCCACCGATACCGGCCGGCGCGCGGAGGCGGTTGCGGCCATCACCTCCCTGCGGTCCGAGCGGCGCAAGACGGTGGACGCATTCCTGGCCGACGACATGCGCCGGACGGGAGACGCGAAGCGAACCGCGGACGAGAAGGCCCAGGACCGTGCCAAGGCGATGGCCCGGCTTGATCATATGGTCCTGACCGCGCCGGTGGATGGGGCGGTGCAGGGGTTGGCGGTGACCAATCCGGGCCAGGTGGTGACGACGAGCCAGGAAGTGATGCGGCTGGTACCTCTGGGCGGGGCGCTGTCGATCCAAGCTTATATCGGCAATGACGACATCGGCTTTGTGCATCCGGGGCAGACGGCCGCGGTTAAGCTGGATGCGTTTCCGTTCACCCGGTACGGCGTGCTGGAGGCGGAGGTGACGGATGTCGCCTACGACGCAATCCCCGCGGACGCGGCCAATGCATCGGTTGCGGATGCAACCAGCCCGTCCGAGCGGACAGGTGAGGCACCATCGGCGAAACCGATGACCGATCTGGTGTTCGAAGCTCGGCTGCAACCGAAGGCTCTGGCCATGAACGTGAATGGACGGGATGTGCCACTAAGCCCCGGGATGACGGTCACGGTCGAAATCAAAACCGGGTCGCGGCGGATCTTGGAATACCTGTTCTCGCCGTTGGTAGAGGTCGCAGGAACGGCGGGAAGGGAGAGGTGATGGTAGAGGCAGACTGTAGCCGCACAATCGGACAAATCAGATACGATCAGAAGGGATTAGCTTTACCCGCTATCTGCTCCCACCGCTGCGGTGGAACGCCTTCGAGAGGACCAAGAAGAGATGAGCATGCTCTGGTAGCTTAACCTGGGCTGGCTGCCGAAGTCGTGCGCCAATCCCATGACTACTCCAAAGGAAGGTCTTGATCGTTGAAACGGTTCCGGGAGACGACAATGCAGGTAGGAGGTTTAGTTTTCATGGCCGCAATGGTGACAACAGGAGGCAGTCTCTCCGGATGCGCAGTGCCTCCACGATGCAACGAATCTCTGATGGCACAGAATTCGCGAAACCATGCCTCCGGTAGTCGTTGCGTTTCTATGGAGGAGTCTCACTCGATGGTTCTGCCACCAAACACCCTTTTAGAGTTGCTAAGCAACCTGAAAACTGCTCTGAACCAGGACCTTCTTCTGCAAAAAAGTTTTTACACAGAAGATAACCTGGAGCATTTTTCTGGCGGCCATAAAGTCATTTGGATAGAGGACAGTCAGAAGAGGCAGGCGGCAGGGATAATCGGATTTGACGGAATGCTTAAGCCCGTCCGAGTTGGCAACAACACGTTCGAGGGAATATCGTTTAGCATAGGGCGGCGTATTATGACCTCGGGCAAAACCGAGGCGACCGCCGGCGTCTCGTTTATGGTATCAAATCCAGACGTCACCTTTGAACACATAGAGGGAATCTTCGGGAAGGACTGGCAGAGCTTTCCATTCTTTCCATTGCCTTACGGAAGAATATTCGGAAAACCCACACACCCTCATGGTAACGACAGAATACGCTATGTACTAAATGGTAAGCACGCGGATCGGTCTATCGTTATCGATTTTCATGAGGATGGCACCGTATACAACGCAGAATTTTCTGAGGAGACGAAGTGATGCCGACCATCAGCGCGGCCGGCATGGCATTGCTCACTACTGCATTTGGACAAACTCAAGCGCAGTCCCTGCAACCGGCGTTTCAACAATCAGCAACTCTGGTTTCTTTAATCGAAACGTTCGCGTCGGAAAATACAAGCCCGCGAATCCTACTTGGCGCTCCAGGAAAGGGCACATCTATCAGCGGAAGCGTCATTACGATCGACCCAAACTGGCTTCCCAACAGTGGCCAATTGGGCCAGACTGACCCTGCATCTTTCGCCACAGTCCTCGCCCACGAACTCGGCCATGCAACGCAACTAAATGGGGAGGCGAATTTCGCTGGCGTCACAAGCTTCGCGACGGCGGTGCGTCTGGGCGACAATGCAGAGGGGGTAGCGCTTCTCGCGGAATACCAAGTCGCACTCGAGGAAGGCGTCACGATGCACAGTGGCGCCGTAGTGCAGGCCCAAATCGCACAAGCCGTTCAGCCCTATACGCCTGGAACCGCTCAATACCAATCAGCAGCCATTGCTGCCGGCGCGAACTGGACAGCAACTCAGTGGGCCTCCGACTCGATTGGCAGTGTGTCCCCAACCACGGACAATCCGAACGGCTACGCGACATATAACCAGTACTATATGATACAGTATGAGGTTCAACAGGCTGGTGGTAACCCGGGGACAATAGACTGGCAGCATGACGTCACGATCACCAACAATCCCGACGGATCGTGGTCCTACAATGTCAAGAATATTTCCGCACCCACTGGTCCGGTTGGCATATTTGGCGTCTATCGTACCAGCTTAGCTGGGCAGGCGATGCTGGATGATTCCCTGACAAACCCTGCCACCAGCGGTACAGTATCCGAAACGGTTCAGACCGCCGCATCCGACGGGAGCCCGCAAGACACCGTCCAGGTTACTTACGGTGCCGGCACTGATCCCACGACAAACGTCACCGTTACCAACTCAAGCGGCAGCACCCAGAACTATACGATGTCCGGAACGCCAGGGGTCGAGGACGCAATAGATGCAGCTGCTACAGCAAGCAGCTCCGCCTCAACTATCCTAATCGGTGGCGACAACGCCACCCTCCAAGGTGGCAGCGGCAATAATCTGTTCATCGACCTCGGCAACAGCGGCACCGTCATAGGCGGCAGCGGGACCAACACCATCCAGCTTGATGGCAATGCGGACTCGGCCACCAGCACGACCGGCGCCACCACACTTACCGCATTGGGCAACAACGACACCGCTACGGTCGGCGACAATGCCAGCATCAGCATGTCCGGCATCGCGGATGCCGTGACCGCCGGCAGTAACAGCAGCGACTGGCTGCGGGGCAGCGATGACGTACTCAACTCACTGGGCACCGGCACCACTGCCTGGGCCGTGGGCACTGCGGATACGGTGAACGCGGGCGGCAATTCGGTGATCGATCTGGTGGGCAGCGCGGCCGTGGCCAACCTCGGTACCAACTCGGTCACCTGGGAATATGGCATCGGTGACCAGGCAACCCTGCAGGCCAACGGGATCATCGATCAGTACGGCAGCAATGAGGTCGGGGTCGGCGGCACCGGCACCAGCGGGTGGATGGCGGGCACCGACGGCTCTCTGTCGGTCGGTAACAGCTCGACTGTCACCGCGGTCAGCAATGACAACAGCCTGACGCTCGGCACTGGCAGCACCGCGACCGTCAACGGAACCGACGAGACTCTCAACGGCACGAACGCGATCATAAACGCCGGCAGCGGCTTTTCCGGCAATGCCTTCGGTTCTGACCTCACCGTGAATCTCACCGGCAGTACCGGCGCCTATATGGGCCTGTTCGGCCAAAGCAATACCGTCAATGGCGACTCCGGCACGAACGTAGTCAACCTCGGCGGCACAGATACCTCGGCGATCGTGAACGGCAACGGCACCGTTGGGCTGTGCGGTGTCGGTCAGTACCTGACGCTCGGGTCGGCCGGCGCCACGGTCGCCACGATCAATGATGCCACCGGAGAGACCATTCTCGACAATGGCGGCGGGGCGATCGTTGATACTGGCAGTGGATTCTCCGGCAACGTGCAAGGCACCAGCGTGACGGTGAACCTGGGAGGTACAGGCGATTCCCTGGGCCTGCTTGCAGGCTCCGGATATCTCGTCAACGGCACAGATGCTTCGATCACCACGAGCGGAAGCGTCAGCTTCAACGTCGCCGGCGGCAACGACGGCATAGTCCTGGGCGGGAGCGGGGACTACCTCGGCCTGCTGGGCGGATCCGGTTACAGCGTTGACGCTGTAGGAGACCAGATCGACACCTGGAACAACACCAGTTTCAATCTCGTCGGCGGGAGCGACGCGCTGGGCCTCGGAACGGGTGATACGCTCGGACTGCTCGGCGGTTCAGGATATTCCGTCAGTGGATCGGACGACGCCATCAATACTCTGAGCGATACCAGCTTCAACCTTGCCGGTGGCGACGATTCCGTTGCACTTGGCGGAACCGGAGACTATCTCGGCCTGCTCGGCGGGTCTGGCTATACCGTTTATGGTACGGCCGATCAAATCAACACCTGGGACGATACCAGTTTCAACCTGTCCGGCGGTGATGACACCCTTGGCCTCGGTACTGGCGACTACCTCGGACTTCTTGGCGGGTCAGGATACTCGGTCACTGAATCAGGGGGCACCATCGCGACTTTGGGAGATACGGACCTCACCCTCGCGGGTGGCAACGACTCTGTAACAATGGGTGGCACCGGCGACGGTCTGACAATCACCGAAGGCGCAGGCTACTCGATCAATGAGACAGATGGCTCTTTGGACATGACCGCAAACGGCCTTGCGGCATCCTTGAGCGGGTCCGGTGACACGGTCGACGCCACGTTTGACACGCTTACCGTCGACGGCAATGCCGACCAGATTTATGGGTCCGGTGATACCGTCCACGCGACGGGAAGTGGTGATTCGACGATCGGCAGCGGTAATTACGACAGCGGATCAGGCTTCGGCTCATCTGGCGGAGGCGGTCTCCTCGGCAATTTGGGGGACGTGTCCATCAGCGGGGGGTTGGGTTTCGTCACAGTACTGTTCCACTTCTTTTTCGGCTTTGTGAATGGCGATCCCGGCGTCACCGATCCCGGAACGGACGTTGTCTCCCAGTACGAAATTGCCCAGGGCAACACCCAGGCAGCGGCGCAGGCCGAGGTGGCGTACACCCAGGCCTATCAGTCCGAAGCGGGCGATCTCGCCAGGTCCAGCGCGACGCTTTCGGAGGACTCGGTGGGCGCAACATGGGCCGGTGACACAGTGACGTTCAACTTTGCCACTGGCCCGACCACCGGTGTCGCACCGGTCAGCAGCGCGATGGACTCGCAGGCCGATGCGATCATCGAGCAGGCCATGCAGTCCTGGGCCGGGGTCTCCGGCATCACGTTCCAGCAGGTCGCGGATTCAACGACGGCCGACGTGTCCTTCGGCTGGGGCGATTTCGAGACAGCCAGCAGCAACATGATCGGCAGCACCTATGTGCAGCAGGCAAACGGCCTTGGTCAGTCCGGTTCGGTTATCCGCCTGGAGGACCCCAATGAAACCGCGCTCTACACAGACGCCAATGGGCAACTCGCCTACACCGGCACGGGCGGCGCCACCCTTTATCAGGTGGCCCTGCATGAAATCGGGCATGCACTCGGCCTCAGCGACACCTCCGATCCAAACTCGGTGATGTACTACTCTCTGGGCGCCAACAACCCGGGCCTGGATGCCACGGACATTGCGGCGGTTCAGTCAGTCTATGGGACGCCAGGACATCCGCATTGAACCAGACCGGTACTGCCGGATCGCCGCCGATCAGACTACCGGGCGGCGGTCCGGGCCCTGCCCTGGCTAACTCCCCCCACCATCACGCCGCTGCCGCTTTTGCGCCGGCCCGTGATGGTTCTCCAGATTCAGCGCTGCGTTGATCAGCGCCAGGTGGGAAAACGCCTGCGGGAAATTCCCCAACTGCCGGCGCTCCTTCGGATCGTACTCCTCCGCCAGCAGCCCCACATCGTTGCACAGCCCCAGCAGACGCTCGAACATCGCGCGTGCTTCGTCATGCCGACCTTGCAGCGCCAGATTATCGACATACCAGAAGCTGCACGCCAGGAAGACGCCCTCGCTGCCATGCAGCCCGTCCTTCGTCTCGTGCGTCTGATAGCGGCGGATCAGCCCATCCACCATCAGCTCCTGCCCGATCGCCGCGACGGTGCCCTTGATTCGTGGATCGTCCGCGGGCAGGAACCCGATCATCGGCAGCAGCAGCAAACTCGCATCCAGCGTATCGGCGCCGAAATACTGCACGAAACTGTTCTTCGCCGTATTGAACCCGTCGCGGCACACCACCTCATGGATATGGTCGCGCAGCGCCCGCCACCGATCCAGCGGCGCCGACAGGCCGTGTGCCTCGGCCGATCGTACCGCGCGGTCCAGCGCCACCCAGGCCATGGCCTTGGAGAAGGTGAAGTTCTGCGCCCCGCCGCGCACCTCCCAGATGCTCTCGTCCGGCTTCTGCCACTCCGTCTCCAGGTGCTCGATCAGCGCCTTCTGCAAATCCCAGCTTGCACCGGGCCGCACCAGGCCGAGCTCCACTTCCTGGAACAGGGCGTCGAGCAGCTCCCCATAGACGTCAAGCTGCAACTGGGAGCTGGCGGCGTTGCCGATCCGCACCGGGCGCGAATTGTGGTA
>DATNEJ010000412.1:0-22527 GCA_035606775.1 Acetobacteraceae bacterium
CCCACACCCACGCCCACACCTCCCGGCACCATCGGCAGCGGATCGGACACGATCACCCTGACGATGTCGGAGGATGCGGACGGTCCGGTCGGCGCCGCCGGACGGGACGCCGAGTTCACCTTGAACGTCGATGGGCAGCAGATCGGCGGCCTGCAGACGGTCACCGCCTCGCACGCATCGGGGCAGACCCAAAAGTTCACGTTCCAGGGCAACTACGCACCCGGGCAGCACGTCATTACGATCACGTTCGCCAACAACTCCCAGACACCGGGCGATAAGGGGGCGTTCGACGATGGCGGCGACCGGAATCTCTACGTCAACAGTGTCATCTATGACGGTTCGGCGGTCTCCACCAGCGTAACGGGGGTCTACGAATCGCCAGGCGTGCCACCCGACGCGCAACCGGCGCATCCCGGCAACGCGGTCTTTACCGTGAACGACACAACCGCCGTACCGGCCAACGCGCCGTCAACGCCCAGCACGACACCGGCGCCGATTACGTCCGGCAGCGGGCCGGACACACTGACGCTCGCCATGTCGGAAGACCCGTATCAGGGCGATGCGCAGTTCACCGTGGCGGTTGATGGAACCCAGGTCGGGGGCACGTTCACCACGACAGCGATCCAGTGGGAGGGGCAGCAGCAGCAGTTCGTCCTGAAGGGTAACTGGGGCGCCGGTGCGCACACCGTGACCGTGACGTTCCTGAACGACCTGACGGTGTTGAACTCCGCCGGCCAGGGCATCGACGCGGAGGATCGCAATCTGTTCGTCGATGGCGTCACCTACGACGGACAGGCGGCTTCCGGCACGCCGTGGGGGATCTACAGCAACGGCTCGCAGGACTTCAGCATTGCGGCCGGAGCAAGTCCCGCGGCCACCACCATGGCGACGGCCGCGGTTGCCGCCACGGCTGCGCCGGACCCGACCTTGAACCTGACCGACGATACCGGCGCCACGGCGTCGCTCGCGGCGATCACCTCAGGGTCGTCGGCCTCCGCGGGAAGTTCGCTCGGCCTGGACGGCAACGTGCAGCAGGTGATCGACAGCCAGGGAGTCGACAACGTCTCCACCGATACCTTCGGCCAGGGCATCGTTTCCCTTGGCCTGACGGATACCAGTGGGGGGTCGTACCACCTGTCGAACTTCATGAGCACCAATGCGGAGCTTGGCGGCGCGTCGGCCGGGTCCCTGACGATCGACGGCGCCGCGGGCGGCACCGTTACGCTGGACTCGGGCAACTACACCGTCGGCATCACAGCACAGCCCGACAACGGCGGTTCGGCGGCGCAGAACCAGTTCACCGTGACGCTTGGCGGCAGCGGCAACGACACGCTGTCAATCGACGATTCCGGCACCTTCGGGATCGCCTCCAATGTCGTTCACGCTGGCTCCGGCACCGACGTCATGACGTTTGTCGGTGCAGGCGCGAATACCGTCTATGGCGGCTCAGGCGCCGCCACGGTGACAGCCGATTCCGGCACGAACAGCTTCATCGCCGGATCCGGCTCCATGGACGTGACGGGTGGATCGGATGCGAGCGCCTACACGTTCCATGCCGGTGACGGGCTGCTGACGATCGAGGACTTCTCGACCGCCGGCGGCGATACGCTGACGGTGGACAAGGCCCTGCAGGCGTCGATGACCGAAACTTCGGACGGAAATGGCGGCACGATGATCGGCTTCGGCAGTGCGGGTCATGGGATCGACCTGGTCGGTGTCGCGACTCTCCCTGCTTCGCAGGTTCGCTTCGCCTGACGCCAGGCTTGATCGGCCCCCGGTGGCGAAAGTCACCGGGGGTTGTCGTCTATCGGCCGCATCAGGATCTGCTTCACGATGGCGTATTGGTCCGGGCGCGGCGTGCCCTGCCAGTCCGCCAGGATCCCGTTCGGGATCCAGTCATCCACGTGCCCCCAGCACCACCAATCCCATCCGATACCCTGCTGGTCGCCCTGGAACGCCGGCCCGCCCAGATGGGCCATATCCCCGTTCAGGTATTCGACCATCGTTTTTGCCCAGCGCCGATCCACGTCAGTCTTGAGAGACGAGCCCATCTCGCCGATCCAGACCGGGGCAATATTCTCGGAGACGAGATAACCCCAGATCCGGTTCATGTGCGGCACCAGTGCCGCCGGATCGCGGTTGACCCTGAAGTCCGCCACGGATGGCGGATATTCATGAACGGAATAGACAACCTTTCCCGGCACCGTGAGGACGATTGGCAGGGTGCGCACACCCTGAAGATTTCCTTCCGGCCCTGCATCCGGCATGTTCGGACGTCGATGAAAGGTCTGCGGCCCTTCCACGATGATCAGCGGACCGGAATCTATGGCCTGCAGCTTGCGGCCAAGCGCCTGGGCGACGGCATGCCAGTCGTTGGCGCCGCCGGTACCCCAGCCGGCGGTCTCCAGCGGCTCATTGTGCAGGTCGTAGCCGATCACCGTATCGTTGTTGCGATAGCGGCGGGCCAGGTCCAGCCAGTTGCTTTCGAATTCCGCTGCCGAAATGCGGTAGTCATACCAAAGGCCGTTGGTCTGCTGGCCGCCCTGGCACACGCTGTTGTGGTGGTCGATGATGATCTTGAGGCCGATGCGTCCGGATTCGGCAATGATCCTGTCCATCACCTCGAGCGCGGTCAGCCCTTTGAGGTCGGGATTCAGATCGTAGTTGATCGACGTATAGCGATTGTTGTTGAGCGGCATCGCGCCGGCGCGCTGTCCCACCCAAAGATCGCAGTAAGGCAGCCGGATGGTGTTGAAACCAAGCCGCTTCATGACGCCAAGTGTCTGGCGGTAGTTGACGACGTAAAGCCCTTCGGGAACACGCGGTCCACCATCGCCGCCATTCCAGCCGATGGCGGCGATGCGGACCGGATTGCCGTGCTCGTCCACGATCTGGCTGCCTTCGGTGTGCAGATAGCCGCTGGGCAGAAGGGCGCCGGGCGGGCGATCCGGTTCGCCGCCGGGACCCGCGGCAACCGCCACCTGGATGGACAGAAAAAGCGCAGCCAGCAGCGCGAAAAACGCCGCCCGCACGCTAGGTATGGCCTCCGGATGTGCCGCGCGAGGCGTGCCATAGTTTTCGCAAAAGCCGCATGACCCAATAGCGCTCGCGCAGCTCGGGCCGCATGAGGGCGCGTACAAGCTCAGGCTGCTCCCACGGCACGTCGTGATAGCCGGTACGGAGAAACACGCTGGACGGATCCTGACGCCACGTGTGGGGGAAATACACGATCACGTCCCGTTCGGTGACAGGCACGCGCTCCCGCATCGCGCGGCCCGACACGCTAGCCACCAACGCTTCCATCAGGTCGCGGTTTGGCCCCAGGCGAACCGTGGCGATGGGCGTGCACCGCGGGTTCATCTCGATCATGTAGGACGCACCGGTCGCCGCCTCGATCATGAAGTCGAAGCCGATCAAGCCGGTCAGCCCTAGCGCACGCACAACGCGGCTGGCCGCTTCGATCATCTCCGGATTGTCGATCACGCGCGCGACAGTGGAAGGCCCGGTGGTGGATGTCGTGGTGACCGCTTCCGCGCAAATTCCGGCGAGAACCTCACCCTGCCAACAGGCAACCGCGCAATTCGCCGGCCAGCCGTCGACATAGCCCTGTATCGACATGGCCGGCCGCGCACGTGTCAGCCAGGGCCGGAGCCAGAACAGATCGTGCTCCAGCACCATTTCCCGTAATGCCAGCAGCCCCCGGACGGGCCGGACCATCGTCCGGAACGTTTCCCTGGCGCCGGCAAGATCCTGCGCGATCCGAACGCCCAGTCCTGCCCAGCTTCCATCCGCCTTGAGCACCGCCGGAAACGCGTGTCCTTCAGCCCAGGCGTCAAGCCCATCGGCAGAGGTAAGCGCCATGGAATCCGGCACCCGGACGCCAACCTGCCGCGCACGCATCAAAAGGTCATGGCGCGTCGTGGAAATCCCGAAACTGGATGCCGGACCAAGGGAAAACTCGATCACACGTCTGATATCCGGCCGGTCTGCCACCTCATACAGGCCATGAAGATGGCGCACGGCGCGCTCATCGCATGGTATAATCAGATCGGGAACGGTTCGCTCGATAGCCCGCCGTAACGCGTGGATCGGCCGCAGGGCGCGGTACCGCAGGCGCGACGACAGAAAGGCCATTACTCGCCCGGGGTGATCGGCAGGCGAAAGCAGCGCCACATCGGCCCCGGCATCGTGAAGCTCCATCGCAACGCGCGCCGTGGATGGCAGATGACAAGTCGTGGTGAGCAGGATCAGAGGACGCTGCCGGCCTGTCCGGAAGGCCCGATCGTCGGAAAGCGGCAGCGCCCGTCCATTGGACGGTAATGAAGTCGTAAGGTCCGGTGTGAAGTGCACAGGAATTGCACGCATGACGACGCCATCATTTACGAGTGAGTTACTGGACAAACACTGTGGTCTTCTGCGATCAGGATGATGTTTCCCATGTGTCAGTAGACCATTGGCGGAACGGCAAGGAAAGCGAATCCCAAAGTGATGAGGTGCTTGTGATGACACTGTTTGCGCCACCCTCTAGGGACAAGCGTGCATGCGCCCGATGACCGATGTTGCCGTTGTCGGCGCTGGCCCATACGGGCTTTCCCTCGCGGCGCACCTTTCCGCGATGGGACTTTCAATTCGTATCTTCGGCGTCCCCATGAACACGTGGCGGACATCAATGCCGGAAGGGATGGTGCTGAAATCAGAAGGTTTTGCATCGACGCTGTATGATCCCGAGCGTTCTTTCACGTTGGAGACGTACTGCGCGCAGTACGGTTTGCCTTATGCCTATATCGGCCTGCCGGTACCGCTTGGCACCTTCTCGGCATACGGCATGGCTTTCCAGAAGCGCTTCGTGCCGATGCTTGATGAACGTCTTGTCACGATGGTCCGCCGGAACGCCGACGGCTTCGAACTGCAGATCGACAATGACGAAATAGTTACGGCCCGGCGCGTTGTGATCGCCGCGGGAATCACGCGCTTCGCCTACACGCCGCCGGAACTCGAAACGCTCCGCGGGCCGTTACTGACGCACAGCGGCGACCATCATTTGCTGGGCGGTTTCGCCGGGAAAGAGGTGCTGGTCGTAGGCGGCGGCGCATCGGGCATCGAAATCGCCCAACTTATGCACCGCAAGGGCGCGCGTCCCACCGTTGCGGCACGCAGATCGCGCATCGCCTATTGCGAAGCGCCCCGGCCCCGCACCTTGCTCGACAAGATACGCGACCCGCTGTCGGGCCTTGGCACCGGCTGGCGGTCCCTCGCCTCCGAAAGAGCGCCGCTTGTCTTCTACCACATGCCGAAGGACTTCCGCGTGATGGTGGTGCGCAAGCATCTCGGTCCGGCGCCAGGCTGGACGTCGCGGGAGGAGGTGGAGCGGCACGTACCGGTCGTTCTGGGATCTCAGGTTGCCAGCGCGCGGGAGGTGAACGGCCGAGCGGAGGTCGTGCTGACGATGAAGGATGGCCCGGCGAAGACGATACGGGCCGACCACGTCGTTTCCGCGACCGGCTACAGGGTGGATCTGAGGCGGCTGAACTTCCTGGCCCCGGAACTGCTGGCCCGCATGACGCAGGTGGAGCACACGCCGGTGCTGTCTCGGCAATTCGAATCCTCGATACCCGACCTCTATTTCGTCGGATCGACGGCGGCCAACAGTTTCGGGCCGCTGCTACGCTTCGCCTGTGGTGCCGAATTCGCCTCAGGCCGCCTGTCCCGCCACCTGTTACGCACCGCGGCCAAAAATGCCACGGTGCGCGAGCGTCCCCTGGTCCCTGCCGCTACCTGACTTGATACGGAACGCTGCGCGGCCGACCTCAACCACCGGCCCGCAGCAATACCCAAGCGCCTACCAGCGCCGCCACCGAGGTGATGCTGGATGCAATCATCAGCAGAAAACCCTCAAACCGGCGGCGTCCAGAGCGGCACGGCGGGGAGGCGCGTCGTTCGTCGGCTGCCTGGTCCGGCCGTCTTGAACTGGACTCCATGCTTTTCGTCCTCCCCAGGAACACCGGCCTGTGCATCAGGGTTTTCGGTATCCTGATCGCGCGTCGCCCGCGTGAATGGGCAGCGTCGTTCGCGCCGCCGCCTGCATCGAACGCCAATACTTTAAAAACGTAAAGTGGCGAATAGGGTGGGAACCAATTGCCGAAGCACGATCACGCCCTGCGCGATCCGAAAAAACCTGAATCGTGTCGCGATCCAACGGCTTGCAAGCTTGTTATCGGCTTAAATCAATCCGCATACGGTTCAGCAACCGCCGGCGCGTGACGGCTCCGGCTCCGGTTCGTCGTGCGGAAGTTCGGCCGGTGGCGTCTGCCGGCGGGCGCGGAGGCGGGTGCGGATGTCACGCGCGGCCAGCGCGACCCTGCCTAAAAGCGTCCTGGCGCCCAGATAGCCATCAAGCACGGTTTCCGCATTTGCCAGCCGGAACTTGAAGGCTTCGTCGCCGCGCAGGAAATCCACCGATCGTATGCCACGGTCGAACGCCCACTTGGTGTAGTCAACGATCAGGATCGTTCCGGGGGAAGCGCGGTCAAACGCCGGATCGTAGGACGTGACGTACGCCTGCATCCGCCCGTTGTACACGAAATTGATCGAGGCTGCCGCGATCCGCCCGCCACATTCCAGCAGGAAGACGACCATGTAGCCTGACTGCCACGCAGCGTTCAAAACGTTGCGGGCAAGCCCGGCATCGCGGTCGAGCAAGGGCGAATCCGGGTGGTGTACCCGCAGCCAGGCCTGCTTAAGCTGAAAGATCTCCTCTATCACCGGTGCCACCGGCAGCGCGGAGTCGTGCATACGGAAGACCACCTCGCCGCCAAGCTCGGACAAGATGCGCTTGCCGCGCGTGTGGTTGTTGCGAGCCTTTTTGTTAAGACTGCGGAACCACGCTTCCCCGCTTGGCCAGGCGCAGTCAATCCGAAGGCATTTCTCCTGTCCTGCCTCCATGCGCCGTGCGCCTGACGACCGTGCCATGCCGTCCAGCAGGCGCCTGGCCGCAGCGTCGGGGCGCACCTGCTGGAGCATCAGCAGATCGAATCCCCCGGCGCGGTGGACGTGATCCCAGATCTTTTCCAGCGCGTCGTGGCCGTCTTTCTCCGGGCCAACCAGCGCGTCGCAATAGTCGCTGAACATCTGCGCGGCCCACTGCAGAACCCGAAGGCCGCCGCGGCGCTGGACAGCAAACGGCAGGACCGCAATCAGCCGGTCATCGCGCCAGGCCAGGCCGATCAGAAGGCGAACCTGCTCGCGCGCCTGCCCATCCACCCATCCCCTGATCCAGGCGAATGTCTGAAATATGTCGGCGCCGGCGCGTTCCCAGAGGGCATTCCACTCGGCCTCCAGCTCGTAAAACCGAGCGGGTGCCGTGACGAGCTCGGTGCGGATACTCAAGCGGTCTTCCCGGCGCCGCCGACCGTGGCCGGGTCATGCGCGGCAGCATCGGCCGGGCGCGATCTGCGCCGCAGCAGGCGGCGGGCCATTTTCTTCAGCGGCAGAACATGCAGCTTGTAGAGCGACTGATATTCATCGTGCTCATTGTCCACCAGCCCGAAGACGAAATCCTCATTCGGCTTCGGCACCACCAGCGTCCCGAACATGCGATCCCAGATGCTGAGCGTCAGGCCGAAATTCTTGTCCCAGTGCTCGGGCGCGATGCTGTGATGCAACTGATGATAATGCGGGCACAGCAGCACGGTGTTGAGCCACCGGCCGTAGGACAGTTTCAGGTGGGTGTGACGGACGAAATCCATCATCAGAAGGATGTTGCGCAGCGCATAGACGCTGATGCCGAACACGGTGACCTCAACCGGGTCCAGCACAAAGAACAGCCAGATGCCGTAGCAGAATCCGGGGATCAGCCCATCCCACCACCGGTTCATGATCTCGTCGATCGGATGCACCCGATCCTTCGTCACACCGACCATGACCTGGGCCGAGTGATGCACCTTGTGCAGCTCCCACAGCAGAGGGATCCGGTGCTGCAGGTAGTGATACAGGTAGTAGGACAGGTCGTAGGCGATCAGCATGGTGAAGGTGAAGATGCAAAGCATCAGCGGACCGGCCTGCTGAGGCGGATGGGTCGGCGGCCCGAACAGCGCCGTGAGCATCGAGTAGGCGACGTGACCTGCCGTCACCGTCGAAAGCGCGGTCGGGAAGACCAGCAGCGGCATGAAGATCCGGCGCGACAGCCAGAACAGGATGTCGGCACGCGCCGAAGCATGATGCAGCGTCCCGGCCGGCAACAGGTGGCGCAGGAAGGAGCGCATGGACCGGTCCTGACGCGCGGCATGCAGGAACGTCCAGACCGCGGCAAAGACCACCGTGCCCCACAGCAGCAGAAGCGTTAGCCCGTTCGCGCCGGACAGCCGTTCCCAGGCAGCGCCCATCAGTTCATGAAGTATCGGTCCAAGGCCGGACAACGAGAATGCCATGGAGTTACCGTGCCGCAACGGCCGGTGTGCGCCTGCGCACCGTGCCAGCTTCGATGGGTCGCGCCACTTCCGCACGCAAGTGCCGCGCCAGACGGATCGCCAGTGCCACGATGGTCAGCGTGGGATTGGCTTGGCTTGATGTCGGGAACACCGCGCTGCCCGCAATGTACAAGTTGTTGATGCCCATCACCCGGCAATTCGCATCGACAACGCCCATGGCAGGACTGCTGCCCATGCGTGCCGTGCCGATATGGTGGCCGCCATAGGCGCCGTCCCGCCGCACGACTGATTCGAAATCCGTCTCATCGGACGCAAGCCGCAGCTCACCTGCCCCTGAGTGTGCGATGTCGTCACGCAGCAGGCCAAAACCCTGGCGGACAGTCTCCACGTCCTGGCCGGTGTAGCGCCAATCGATCTGCACATGGGGCATATCGAGCCGGTCGTGCGCCTCGGCGAGGCGGATGCGGCTGGCACGGTTCGGCACCTGCTCGCCGTGGAAATCCAGGCTGAACAGATTCGCGCGCGGCCGGATGATCACCGACGGAAATTTGCGCTGTGCCAGGGTGCGATAGCGCAGCCAGTGAAGCAGGAACCCCGCCGTGCCGAACGGATCGCCGGCGACATTGCGTACATGGCGCAGCCAGTTCATGACGCCGGCCGGCTGGTCGCCGGTGAGGCGCTTGCCATATTCGTAGCTGATGAAATGCTTCGCCAAGTAGATTGCCGACAGCGCACCGGTGCGGTGCAGCGGATCGGGAATCCGCGGATGATGCAGCCGGAAGACGATGTTGCCTATCCCATGCTCCCGCTGCCGTTCGGCTCGCAGTGCAATTCGGCGCCGGCAATAGGTTCCGTCCGCGGCCACGTCATAGCCGTGCCACACGTCCTCGCGTTGCCCATTCAGCCGCAAGGTGCCGATCGTTCCGGCGATGTGGCACATGTAGAAGCGGCCGACCAGATCCTCGGCGTTGCCCATGCCCTGTGCGTGGACGTCGCGGGAGGCAAGCAGCAGACGGGGCACCTCGATCCCGCCCGTGGCAAGCACCACCAGACGGGAACGCACATGGAAGCGATTGCCTCGCAAGGTGCGAACCAGCACCCGGTCGACGCGCGTGCCGTCCGCCGAGGCGAGCAGCCGGGTGACGTTGGCGTCCATCATGACGCGCACGTCGTTCGAAGCGGCCAGGCGGTTTCTGTAGCGAGTGCCGAAATCGGTCGGACAACTGAAACGCTCGAGCCGATCGGTGGTGAAATCGCTCGGCGCGAAGCCGCGTATCAGCGGCCGGATCGAATCGCCCAGCGCGTGTCCGGCATCGTATTCCGCCTCGCCCGCCTCGCAGAGCGCGTTCGCCTCCGGGTAGAAGCCGGCCAGGGTCTGATAGTCGATCGGCCACGATGCGTATTCGATCCAGGGCCGCGTCTGCAGATCGATCGGATCGAACGGAACGCAGCGTCCGCCCCAGATGGTCGTTGAACCGCCGAACCGGCGCTGGCGGTACTTGTCGGGCGGGCTGTGCAGCGCCGGATCGACAACCGTGCCTTCATTGAGGGCCTGCGTCGCCTTGTCGTCCGACAGGTTGCCCGATTCCAGCACAAGAACGCGCAGGCCGGCCCGAAGCAGTTGCAGCGCCATGGTGATCCCGGCAGCGCCGGCACCGACGATGCACAGGTCGGTCTCAAGCGTGCTGCCACGCACGACATCATTCGCACTACCGATCATCCCGCGCTCCGGCAACGGATTCCCAGGCGTGTTCCGAACGGCTCGAGCGCGGATGGTCGAGCAGGGTGTACAACTCCGACATCCGATCCGCGAAGACCTCCATCGTGAAGCTGCGCCGGTAGAGGGCGAGACCCTCCTCCGAGAGGCTGGCTTGAAGCGCCGGATCGTCTCGCAGCATGGCAATAGTGGCGGCCAGCGCCGCAGGGTCGCCAGGCGGAACAAACACAGCGTTGCGGCGATCGTCGAAAACCTCCGGTATTGCCCCGACCGGCGAGCAGATGACCGGAACGCCGGTTGCCATCGCCTCCAGGATGACGAGCGGCAGGCCCTCGTCATACGCGGGAAGCACCAGGGCATCCGAGGCTGCCAGCAGCGTGCGCGCTGTCTTCTGGTCAACCCAACCGGTGAACCGGACACGGTCCGCAATACCCAGGCGCTGTGCCATGGCGCGGTAAGTGTCCACAGGGCCGCCGCCGGCCATGGTCAACGCGACAGGGGCGTCCTGCAATGCCGGCAGCGCCATGGCCTGCAACAGATCGGCCACGCCCTTGCGCTCCAGTAGGTTGCCCAGGAACAGCAGGCGGAACGGCTCGCCTTTCGCCCGCGCCTGGCGTGGCTGCACCGTGACGGGCACGCCATTGCGGACAACGCTGACGGCATAGGGCGCAATCCCGAACTCCTCGATCAGCCAGAGGCGCCACAGCTCGCCCAGAACCACGCAGCGATCGGCGGAACGGAACATCGCGCGAAGCAGGGCACGTCCCGGCCCAGACATGGTTTCGTACAGCGCGACGATCTGTGCGGCGTGCAGGTGCAGCAGCACGCGTGCACCGACCAGCCGAGCGGCGAACAGCAGGACGGCCTTGCGATAGACGCTGCCGCGTTCCGCCAGGTTCAGATGCACGACAGCAAGGCGCCCACGCGCGGCTTCCGCGAAGATGCGGCCAACGGCGGCGGCGAGGAACAGCGGCGAAAAAATCAGCCGCCCGCCGCCGCGCGATTCCAGCGGCACGAGACGGAAGCGCCCCGAAGGATCGACGGCAAGCGAGGCAAGATAGGCCATGATGCTGCCCATACCGCCGCCGACCTGGCCGTACGGGCAGGTCAGGAAGACTGTCCGCAGATGCCTGCTCATCCCTGCCCCGCTTCCAGTGCCGGCTCAGGCTGCGGCAACGGCCGCTTCGGTGTGGGGCCAAACCAGCGCACAGAGGCCGCAAGCCCTTCGTCCAAAGTCGTGTCCGTCAAGCGAAACGCTTCCGCCGCGGCCGCTCCGTCAAGACGAATGTCTTGACGCAACAAGCCCGCAAGCGATGGTGTGATCGCCTCCGGAATCCAGCCGGCCGGCAGATGCGCCATGCGCGTGGCGATCGCCGCCATTCTCAAGGCTGGTGCGACGATCCGGCTCTCCACGGCAAGACGACGCGCGGAAAGCCGCCGGACTGGCGTTGCACCAAGAGCGCGGGCAAAGGCGGTGAGATACGCGTTCCATGTCGGTGGATCGGCGCAGACGACGTTGAACGCGCGTGCCGCGTCGGCACGGGCCCGGCCAACACGTCCCGCATCGGCGGGCAGCGACATAGCCGCCTGTATCGCCGCCACGAGATCATCGACATAAACCAGGTTGCAGACGCCATCCCCGGCCGCACCAAAGTCGCCTGCCCGGCCGGCCCGCAGCAGGCGCGCGAGCCCCGCTGTCCACTGCCGGCTGCCGGGACCGTAGACACAGCCCGGCCTCAGGATGACCGCGTCGCCGCCATCCCGCACATAGGTGGTCACGATCCGCTCACAGGTGCGCTTGGCATCGCCGTACGCGCTGCATGGCGCGATTAGATCGGCCTGTTCCGATACTGTCCCTGTCACGTCACCGTAGACAGCCATGCTGCTGAGATGAACGATGCGCCTGGGCGGCATGCGGCGGGCCGCATCGCACAGGGCCTGTGTCGCCGCCATCATGGATCGGCCGTTTCCGGCCACACAGTTTACGACATAATCGACACCGCGGGTCGCCGCGCTTACCGCTTTCACATCGGTCGCGTCGCACACCCGGATTTCCACGCCCTGGCCGTGCATCCTGTTCGGCTGGCGGCGATAGCCTGCGATGACATGAATACCAGGCGTGCGCGCAAGAATCTCCGTCAGGCGGGAACCGATGAACCCACCGGCCCCGGCGATGAACACGGTGCGAATATGCGGATCTTCCGTATCGGCCATGGCCGTTTATCCAACGACTGCGACGGTTGGGATCGGCGGGCGGCGGCGCAGGCGGTTCGTCATGGGCCGCTCGACCCAGACATGCGTGGCCTGGCCCACCAGGGCGCTGACGAACAATGATCCAAGGAGTGTGACGACAAGCAGCGGCATGTCCTGCAGGCCCGCATGTCTTGCCACGAGGAACACCAGCGGCACGACAAAACCGTGCGTGAGGTACGTTGCGTAGGACGCATCGCCCGCAGCCAGCAGCCAGCGCGGCAGCACAGGCGCCAGTTCCTTTTCCAGCAGCACCGCGCCGGCGACGATACCGGCCGCGGGCACGCCCCAGGTCAGCGGGCGCAGCAGACCGGACACCGGTGGCATAAGGACGATCGCCACGCTGCCGACCAGCAACAGCGCAACGGCAACAGGCCGGGGCGCGCGCAGGCCACGATGGATCGCAATGCCAAGCAGGACGCCGAACAGGAACTCCAGGACGATGGTGTTGAGGAAACCCCAAGCGGCTGGTGTCAGGATGGCGCCGGCGGCAAACACGGCCAGGGCCGGCAGCGCGACACGCAGGATAGGCACGCGAGCCGCCAGCGCGCAGGTCACCAGCAGGTAGAACAGCATCTCGTACGACAGCGTCCAGCCGACCGGCAGCACCGGGCGAATCTCGCCGGTCCAGTCGCGCACAGGCAGCAGCGCGTAGGACGCGATCACATAGGGAAGATCGAGCCGCGTCCGCGTCGCCAGCGCCGGCAGCGCAATGACGGCGGCAATCTTCGCGGTGGTAACCAGCCAGTAAAGCGGCATGATGCGCTTCAACCGCTGCGTCATGAAGATCCGCCAGGCGTGCGCCCGTTCGGCGACGCGCCGCGCCGAGATGGTCATCACCAGGCCGCTGATCACGAAGAAGATGTCGACGCCGGCCGATCCGTTGGGCCAAATCGCGTCGGCCGTTTGCCCGCCGGCATGCGTGGCCCATTGATCGAGACCATGATAGGCGACGACCAGCAGGGCTGCGACGGCGCGCAGCGCCTGCACGGTCAGAAGGTCGTCGCGGCGGGGGGTCACGCGCCCGCCCTCACCCAGGCGTCACCAGAAGGTTCGATCGGCCAAGCAGCTTGGTTTCCGGGACACTGGCAAGGACCGCCAGGCCCGTGTCGAACTCCAAAGCCTCCGGCCGCAGGTAGCTGGCCCGGAAGAAGTGCGACAGCAGGGTCACGGCGGCGGCCAGCAGCACGCTGATCACCGCGGCGGCAATCAGAATGAGGCGCCGCAATGGCTGCGGGAACGCCGGCACGCGCGGCGGCTGGACGACCCGGACGGAGGACTGCCGGTGCGTTTCCACCGTCTCCACCACCTGGCGCTCATCCAGGATCTTGGAGACCGCTTTGAAGTTGTCCTCCAGTATCCCGCGATTACGCTCCAGCGTGTGCAGTTGCAGTTCTTCCTTGTCCAGCGCGTCGATCTGCTTGTTGATGGCATCGAGCTGGGCTTCGATCGTGTCATGACCGCTGAGGCTCGCGCGAAGGTCCGCTTCGGTCTTGTTGCGGTCGGTCTGAGTGGCGAAAGCCTGGGTCGACTGCATCTTTGCGATGTCCGTTTCCCGTTCCAGCATCTGCCGGCGCGCTTCGTCCACGGCAGGCGAACCCCGATAATGCGTCTGGGCGTCGGCCTGCCGCTGACGGTACGCCTGGACCATGCCCTGAAGGGCGGCGGATGCGTTCGGTGTGCCCTTCTTCGATCCCGTCACCGCCCCAAGCTGCTGGTTCAACTGCTTCAGGCGTGCCTCCTGCTCGGCGATCGTGCTCTCGGACTTCGCGAGCGCCGTTTCCAGGTCGCCCTGCTGCTTCAGCAGGATCGTCCGCCTGTCGGTAAAGCTGCTGATGTCGTGCTGCTGTTTGAACGCGGCCAGGGCGGTATCCGCGTCCGCGAGCTGCTTGCCGACGTTCTCCTGCTGCACCTTCACGATCGGCGCCTGAACGTCGCCATAAAGCTTTGTCCGCAGCTCGAAGTAGTCCTTCTCCAGCACCTTGAGCGCATCCGAGGCCATGGTGGGGTCAGGATTGTTGAAGTAGAGCTCGATCACGCTCGATTTCTTGTCGACATTGATCGTGAGATTCCTGGCGAACAAATCCACCGCCCGCGCCAGGGGGTCGTCCTTCGTGCCGTCCGGCGAATTGAGAGCGGTGTTGCCGGTGGTTTCCGCAATCCACAGCTTGGCGGCATGCATCCAGCGGGAGATGGTAGACGGCGGCTTCAGCAGCTTCGGATACAGATGCTCCACACCCAGTTCGCGGATGACCGAACGGTGCAGATCGTCCGACGCCAGAATGCTCGCTTCCGTCCGAAGAACCTGCTCGGAATCCACACCGCCGCTGTTCAGGAATTGTTGGCCGGCGGGCGGGCGGAAGGAGTGCTCCGTGCCCAGCAGAACCAGCAGCGAGGATTTGGCCCTGTAGTCCGGCTCCACGGTGAGTGCGATCTGCACGCCAAGAACCATGACGCACGCGACCAGAATAAGAATCAGCCGGCGTTTGTTGAAGCCGCTGAGCAGCAGGTCGCGCATCACGAGGCCAGGTGACAGGCTAAGGGTTCCGTTCATGATTGAGTTCCTGCAAGCGGCGTCGGCGACAGCCTGGATGGACGGAGGCGGGAGAAAACCGTTCGGCGCGGCGCGGGGTCTGGCTGGGCCGGGCCGGGATAGCGGAATCCGGTGAGACCGATCCCTCGTCTGGCCTGAGGCACGGCGGCCGGTGCGGGACGAAGACTGCGATAGCCCGACATTGCGACCATGCACGCGACGACGAAGCACAGATCGACACTCTTGCGGCCGAGCGAGTTGCTTGTGGAGTCGATGGCGATGGCGGAAGCCAGCAGCATCCAGCCGAACGGCGTGGACACCATGTTGCCCAGATGCAGCAGAAACATGATCAGCGCTGCCAGGAACACCAGGAATCCGATCGACCCCAGGTTCAGGAACATGAGCAGCCAGAAATTCTCGATGTCCGTTGTCTCGGCCGCCAGACCGATCTGGTACTTGAGGACGTTGAGCCTGGTGGGCGAGACGCCGAACAGGATGTCGCGCAGATCGAGATGATTGAGCACGAGCCACTGAGTATTGCGGACATCCGCGCTGTCATCGAAATAAAGGTGCGACAGGATCCGGTCGCCGAGGTCGGTCGTCGCGACCAGCGCCAGGATCAGGGGGATCAACACGAGCCCGCCGGCGACCAGCGCACTGAGCATGCCCAGGTTCAACCGGCGGGTGGCGAGACCGCGAAACAGGGCAACGATTGCCGCCACCGTCAGAAAGGCGATGGCCGTGACAAGGGCCATGCGCCCGCCGAAGCTCAGCAGGCCGATCACCAGTACGGTGAAGGCCGCCGCGGTCCGCAGCGCGCCGGTCCGCATTTCCAGCAGCAGGTAGATCGCCAACACGGTCGCGAAAGCGCCCGTGAGCGGGTGGGCGTACAGCGCGGCCCCGCGAAACTCGTCGGCGCCTTCCTTCAGGTCGATGTTCGGAAGATCGCCGATCTGCAGCGGAATCAGGTGGGTCTGTGTCAGGCTCTCCCAGACCGAGATCGCCACGTTCAGCAGCGCGAAGGCGAGCACGACCTTGCCCACCGCCCGCTTTTGCCGATCCGTGCCCCCTTCCAGCGCGACAGCCAGCAATCCCGCGGCGAAATAGCTTTCGATGTAGATGGCTGCGCCGCTGAAACCGACGCTGGCGATCGAATAGAAGGCGCACAGCGGCACAAGGAACAGAAAGGCTGCCAGGCCAGGGGTTGCGCGTACGACCCGCACCAGCCCGCTGCAGGCCGGACTTTCGACAAACAGCGCAAGGAAGGCCGCGAAGACGAGGATGTAGGTGGCCGGGTGCAGCTTGACGAGCGGATTGCCGCCGACCTGGTCATAGTCGATACCCATCCAGGTCAGCGTGTTCGCCGAGATCAGGAACTGGAGAAAGACAGCCAGCATGCCCAGGGCGAATGCCGCGCGGCGCGCACGAGAGGGTCGCCCCGGCACACGCGCGCGCGATACGGGCAGGCCAAGGTGACGAAGCCCGCCTGTCACCGCCCGCCCCCGACCGCATCGACGGGTTTGCCACGCCGGCGCCGCTGATCTTCCAGCACGGCCATGCCAAAGCCGATACTGGAGCCGGCGTAGCGTCCGGCGAGGCGCCTCGGTTCCTGCGCAAGCCGCCATAGCCATTCAAGGCCGGATCTCTGCCAGATCCGCGGCGCGCGGCGGACAAGGCCAAGCTCCACCTTGATGGCCTGCCCGACGCAGAAGGCCCAGCACGGCGGAAGCTGATGGCGGTGGCTATCGACAAAGATCTCGCTGCGCGGTGCGCCGACGCCCATCAACAGCAACGTTGTGCCGTGGCGGCAAATCTGCGCGGCAAGGTCACGGCACATGTCTTCGTCGGATTCGAAGCCGAAGGGCGGTATCGCCACCTCGATCCTGTTACCCAGCGCCTTGCGCGCTGCCCAATCCCGCAAGGCGTCCTCGGTTTCAGGACGATCGACGACGAAGAACAGGCGGTGCCAGGCCGAGAAGGCATCGGCGCGCATCAGCGCCGAGGCAATCTCGCATCCGGTGACACGCTCGACATCAAGGCCGCAGGCGCGGGCGTAGAACTGCACCGGCCAGCCGTCGCAGACGATGATCGCCGCATTGCGATAGGCGGCCGCCAGGCCGGGCGAACGGCGCAGTCTCGCGATATGTTCGATGTTCGGAGTCACGACCAGCGCCACCCCGTCGTCCGCCGAACGCTGCGCCGAGAGGGCCA
Organism: Acetobacteraceae bacterium; assembly: GCA_035606775.1. Lineage (GTDB taxonomy): Bacteria > Pseudomonadota > Alphaproteobacteria > Acetobacterales > Acetobacteraceae > Rhodopila. Next base: position 17,138 of record DATNEJ010000412.1, read on the forward strand.
GCGACGCGATATGCGCGGACGAAGCATCGCTGAGAGCAAGTCCGAACGGCCGGATGGGCTTATCGCTCTGCCTCATGCGGCCACTGCCTGCTCATCTATCAGCGTCTTGAACAACGCCCGGTAGCGGGCAGCGCACACCGCGTAACTGAATTCGTCCGCCCGCGCGCGCAGGGTTTCCGAGGGGAACCGTGTCCGCAACGTCGGAATCTGATCCATCGCGAGCGCGAGCGCGGCAGGATCGCGCGTCGGCACCAGAAGGCCGTAGCGTCCGTCGCCAAGGATCTCCGCTGGCCCGTGATAGCAGTCCGCGGCAATGATGGGCGTGCCGCAGGCCATCGCCTCAACCAGCACATTGCCGAACCCTTCGCATTGCGAGCTGAGGACGAAGGCATCGGCACGCCGGAAGAACGGCAAGGCGTCCGGCTGGTATCCCAGAAACCCGACCGCGTCGGTGACGCCGAGCTCACGGCATAATGCCTCAAGTTCGTCCTGCAAGGGACCAGCCCCGAGGATGATGAGACGGCTGTCACACCGCTGCCGGTGCAACGCGAAGCCGCGAATCAGCGTCTCATGATCCTTCTGCGGAACCATCCGGCCGGCGGTGATGAAGACCGGATGATCCGGCTGATCGAACCACGGATGTTCGACGTGACGCTGCGAACGTTCCTGGAAATCCGGGCCGACGACGGGGTTGTGGATCGTGAAGACTTTGCGTGACGGGATTCCCGCGAGTTCCCTGAGTTCGGCCGCCACACCCGACGAAACGGCAACTGCTCGGCTGGCCAGTACCGACAGCAGACGATACGCCAGGGGGATGAACTTGTAAGTCCAGCTTTCAAAAACCGTGAACGCCGGTGAGATGGGATTGTGCTGGCAGATGATCACCCGCGTGCGGCTCATCGCCAACGCCTTCGCAAGCAGCGCCGCGATGTTGTTGTGGTCGAGATTGGCCAGCAGGATGTCCGGGCGCGCACGCCGCAGGAACGCCGCGAGGCGCGGGATGTCCTGAAGCGTGCGCTGGCTTTTCAGGTCCACGACATGCATGTCGGGCGGCAGGTTCGCCAGCAGCGGCCCACGAACCTGATGCAACACCAGGGTGACGTCGACCCCTTGGGCGCGCAACTCATTCGCCAGGATCAGGCTTTGCCGTTCCACGCCGCCGCCGGAAAGGTCGTGCATGTAGAGCGCGACTGACAACGCCGTTCGCGCAACCTGCTCACGGGCAGGCTGCGCCTGAAGCGGTTCGCGATGGATCGCCCGCTCCGGACCTCCCGCGGCCAAGGACTCACTCGCACTCATCCAGATACTCCCGCCGATCGGCGCCGCCGCAGCCGTGCTTCGAGCTTTTGCCGCAAGGTGGGCCAATCAAGGACGAAACGTTTTCCGTCGATCCAGGTTCGGGCGCCGTCGCTGACAAACGTATGAAGCCCGTGAGGGAACGGCCCGCCCACATCGGGTAGCAGCCGCAGCACGGGCGATTCCTGGAACGCCTGGGGCGTCAGAACGTCGATCCGGTTGATGGCGATGCCACCGCCGTAGGTTGCAGCGCAATCCTGCGCCGGCCGGAACAGGACGCCATCCACCACGAAAGGCGATCCGGCCGGACGCGCGCCGCGGATATCGATCCTGGCCGGTGCGACCGGATGGCTGTGCCACGGCCCATCCAAATGATCGGCGTACAGCAACACCAGGTTGTCGTGCGAGCCAAAATCCAGATCGGTGCAGGCAATCCAGTAGCGGCCTTCGTGACGGAACAATGTCGGATCGGCCAGACGGCGGCCTTCGGCGACGGCGCAGATCGGAGTCAGGCTATAACCGTCGGAGACGCGGTAAAGCATCGTGCCGCCGCGGCTTGTCGTCTCCGGCAGCAGGAAGGTCTCATTGTTCTCCCGATAGATGCAGGGATAGGAGTGGTGCTCGCCATCCTCCAGCACGACGCCATCATGGCGGAAGACGCCGTCGCGCTCGGTCAGCACTACGATGCGGCCGTGGCCGCCGGTCAGGGGCATTTCCTCACATAGGACTTTGCCGGTGCCCGGCCAGGGGAACGGATCCGCGCAATAGGCGGTGCCGAGCGCGGGTGCCAACCATTGCACGGTGCCCAGGCTGCCGGCGCGCAGGATTTCGCGCGGTGAGCGCGAGGTAAAGCCCAGACTCCACCACTCGCTGCGCAGCCGATCCGCCCATCTGGCACGCAGATGGTCGAAGCAGCCGTCCATGCCGCTGACCGGCGGCAACGCCGAATAGCTGCTTTCTGCGTCGGAAAACCGGCGCCCGCTCCCGCAAAGTGCATCGGCGAGAAGCTGAACCGCTACCCGTTCCGTGCCTTGCACAAATTCGGTGAACGCCCCGCGCGTGCCGACGACGGCCTCATCCAGGACCAGCGGAACGGCCGATCCCGCGTCGTAGCGAACGAGGCGGAGTCTCACGGCGTAAGGTGGCCGGTGCCAGACAGCGCGCAGTGTTCCCGCGCGATTGAGCAGCTCACCGGAGTCCCGTTCTAAGCGCAGGACAGTCTTCCCGCACGGCAGCCGAAGGTCGGGCTGGAAGCTGAGCGCGGAATCGGCAATGCCGCGATCGGCGAAGGCGCGCCGAACGGTACCCGTCGGCTCCAGCCCGGCGATAATGCAGGGTTCCTGCTCGTTTTCGGCCGGCAATTCAGGCGACGCGGCATGCGCCGCGGGCCAGGCCGGCGCGGCGTGCACCGACATATCCATCGCTACCGCCGCCGATCGAGCCAGCCTGGCAGAACGGCCGGCTCCCGGTTCAGAACCACACCCACAGTCTGGCCGCCCAGACGCTCGATCAGCGTCTTTGCAGCCTCGATTTCCGACTGGCGGGTCCGTCCGGCGGCAACGACCAGCACGGAGCCATCGCAGTACCGCGACAGGGCTGCGGCCTCGGGCGATTCGGTCGGCGGACTGTCGAGCACAATCACGGGGTGGTGCGGGCGCAGCATATCCAACAGGGATTGCAGCCTGTCTCCGCCGATCGCCAGCAGCGGACGGGCGCCCGGCCCCATGCGCGCCCATTGCAAATTCTTGGCATCCGGCACCGAAAGCAGCGCTTCCGATAGCGGCAACCCCCGGCGCAGCACATCGGACAAGGTTGGAGCGCTGTTCGCAACGGATCCGCGCGGCAGCGGCGTCCCCGTGCAATCGACGTAAAGCACCGGGCTGGCGCAGTCATCCGCCGCGACACGGGCGTAACCCGACGCAACGGTGCTGGCTCCCGTCGCCGGGGTAGGCGAGATGAACTGCACCACCAGCGGTATGGCGCTGGTACGTCTCGCCTCGATGGCGTAATAAAGCTGAACGAATGCCGGCTGATGACGCGCGATTGCGCCGATACCGATGCGAACCGGGCCGACCGCGCGGGGCTCCGCCATATCGGGGGATTGCAGGGGCTTCTTTATCACGGTCAGTTCGGGCGCCGACAGCCGGTTCACGCGCACCTCCCCTGTCTCGCCTTCGTTCGTCTCAAGATCGTGACGTGATGCACTTGGCATTACGAATGTATCCGCTATTGGAGGGCCGGTATCAAAACGCGTTGTCGTCAGCGACCATCAGGCGGGTGGTTCGCCACAGGATTTTCATATCGAGCGCAAGCGACCAGTTCTCGATGTAGTAAAGATCGTAATTGACGCGGTTGACGATCTTGTCGACGGTATCAATCGCACCACGAAATCCATTCACCTGCGCCCAGCCGGTGATTCCCGGTTTCACGCGATGGCGAGCCGAATAGGTTGGAACGGCGTCTTCAAGCGGCAATCCGCCGGCTGTCGTCTGCAACGCGTGTGGCCGCGGACCGACAAGCGACATGTCGCCTTTCAGCACATTCAGCAACTGCGGGAGCTCATCAAGGCTGGTTCGCCGCAGCCAGCCGCCGATGGATGTCACCCGCTTGTCGCCGCGCGTCGTCTGCTGGCAGGCATCGGCGTCGGCCATCTCCGCGTACATGGTGCGGAATTTCAGCACCTCGATGACACGGTTGTTGAACCCGAGCCGCCGCTGACGGAACAGCACAGGTCCCTTGGACGTCAGCTTCACCAACGCGGCGATGCCCAGCATCGCGGGTCCGGCCAAGGCAAGCAGGATCGTGCCGAAGAACAGGTCCTCCGCACGCTTCAGGAACCGCCTCCAGCCGCTGAGCGGACGGTTGGCGGCAAGCACGAGCGGCAGGCCGGCCAGGACCGCGATGCGACGATCGGGGTTGGTCAGCGCATCGAGGCCGGGGATGATATAAACATCCACGGGCGCGAGCGCCACGCGCGATACAACCTCGCGGGCCTGCATGGCCTCCGAGCCGGGCAGCGCGACAAGCACCGTGTCGACCTGGTCGCGGCGAATCATCTGCACGAGTTCGCGCACGCCGCCGAACACCGGCAGGTCGCAGAACGTGCGATGGGACACCAGCCCGTCGAGCGGAAATGCCGATTCGTGCTCATGTTCGACGACACCGATGACGTTCAGGGGATGTCCTGCCTCCTGGCGCAGCCTTCCCAGAACATCGCGAGAAAGATCGGTGGTGCCGACGATCACTGTACGGTTTGGCGGCACGGCCGCGGCTGCCAGATGCGCTCGCGCAAACCGCACCCCGGTCAGGCCGATAAACCCAAGGAACAGAAACAGTGGCAGCCAGGTCCCCTGCAGCGCCTGGGTGACCTCATTGGCGCCAGGCCATACCGGTGTTGCGCCGGCTACGCTGACCACGCAGAAGGCAAGCAGCAGGGCAACACCAATTGCCTGCAGCCAGGCAAGCACGAGCTTGTGAAGCTGAAGCTCCCGCGTCAGCAAGGCAGACGGTTTGTACAAGCCACGTTCCCAGAAGCTGGTGGAAACCGACACCGCGATGACACTCAGAATCACGATAATCGATTGAAAGCGGATTTCTGGTGAAGAATTAAGGCAATAAAAGGAGAGCAGGCCGATCGACAGCGTGATGGTGAACTCGATGCCCATCAGCAGGGCAACGCGCATCGCCAGGCTTGACCCGGTAGCGGGGGCGGCTTCGTACCCGGAAAATGCCGATATGCGTTTCGCGCCAGGCGCCAGGCTAAAGGCAATATCCTGCTCAGCCGCTCCCGGCATGAAAGCTTCCCATCTTGCTTGATGTCCAGACGTGAGAACAACGCAGCGTGAGGCTCACCGCTGCGTCAGGTCTTAGACATGGTGATACGACCGACTGGTTGGACAGAACGCTATCTTCGTGAGGAAGTTGCCAAGACGGCGCGGCATCGGAATGAGTCCCACCAAACTGGCCATTGCCGTTCTCCATGCAAGCCAGAGTCGGTTCGAGGTCCCAACCCATCTTGTTGAGCGACGCTACTCCGCGTCCAATTATCGGAGAAAGCAAAATTTTCGTGTGCGGATCACAACTGGAATGTTGGT
>DATNEJ010000416.1:0-6884 GCA_035606775.1 Acetobacteraceae bacterium
ATGGCTTTTCCCTTCCAGGCGATGTCGGAACAGCGCAGGCGATCAGGCGACGGCTTCCGCTTCAATCTCTACCACGAAGCGTGGATCGGCCAAACCGGCAACGAATATCAACGTGGATGCCGGTGCGTGGTCACCCAGCACAGCGGACCGAGCAGACCGAAACGCCGATAGCAGCCCACGGTCGGTCAGAAAAACGGTGGTCTTAACGATATTGGTGACGTCCATGCCGTTCGCTGCAAGCACCGCCCGCAGGTTCGCGAGCGCCTGAGTAATCTGTCCCTCGCCGGTGGTCGGCACCGAACCGTCCGGAGCAATGCCGACCTGGCCGGATATGACCAACCAGCGTTCCGGAGTTCGCACTTCGATGGCGTGGGTATAGCCGGTGGGGGCGCGGACGGCGGAAGGGTTGCTGTGCGTGATCTTGGCACTCATTAGGCGAATCTCCCCTGCTATTGGTCGAGCCATGCACGGACGCGGTCCCTGATGAAGCGCATGTCCACCGGATTGGCAACCGGGTTCCCGGCGCGATGGCCCCAGATGCTGGGTATGGGGGCCAGGGATGCGTTCGCCAGGAAAGGCAGCTCCGCTTCATTGTCGGCAACACGAAAATACAGGTCGGTTTCGCCCGGCATCAGCAGCACGCGGGCCCGGATTGCCCGCAGGGCGCGATGCAAGTCCCCATCGTAAAGCTCGTTGGCACTGATATCGGCGGCATCCCAGGTGCAAAGCTGGGCATAGAGGTTGGCAGCCGGCCGAGCACCGAAGCGATCTTCCCAGCCTGTGCGAAGGAAGGTTTCAAGGTCCGGTGCGCCAAGATTGGGTGAGGGGCCACTCGCGAGATGTAGCCCGGCCCGGTAAAAGTCCTGGCTCAATCCCCATGCAGCGTAGATCCGTCCGAACGCACGCTTCGCGGCCAGGGGTTCCGTCGTGAACCGGCCGTTCCCGATATGCTGTGGCGCTGCTTCCAGGGTTGCCATCAGTGACCGCAGGAAGACCTGATTGTGCACCGCCGTGCGTGCGACCCCGCAGTTGACCACGACACGCGCCACTGCATCGGGGAATAGCGCCGCCCAGTGGTAAGCCTGCAACCCGCCCATGGACCATCCGTAGACGCAGGCAACTTGTTCAATGCCAAACAGGTCGGCAAGTGTTCGCCGCTGCATCTGCACGTTGTCGTAAACGGTCACCAGGGGCGGATAGTCCGGCGCATCGGCTGGCGAGGACGAAAGCCCGTTGCCAAACATATCAAAGATCACAATGAACCAGCGTGACGGGTCGAGCACCTGGTCCTCACCGATCAGCCATTCGAGGTCCGGGTGCTGCGCCCCATAGCTGGTCGGGTAGACGATGACGTTATCGCGCGCGGCAGATAAGGTGCCATGTGTCTTCCAGGATAACCGGGCGGCAGGCAGCATGGCGCCGGATTGCAACCGGACATCGCCTGCCTGGTAAATGCCCTGCCGCGTCGGCCATGTGTTCGCCATCAACTTCCCCTGCGCCAGCCGAACCATCGTCGGAGATCAGAGGGTCCTATGCAACTGATCGCCATCGGCCGCCTGCGTGACGGGCCGGAAGCCATGTTGTTCAACAGATACAACGCTCGTCTGCGTCCCGGGCTGACGGTCACCGAACTGGCCGAGGCGCGCGGAGCGCCCGCCGAAATCAGGCGAAGAGAGAGCGCGGCCCTGTTGGCCGCTTTGCCTGCACACGCCTTCGCGGTGGCGCTCGACTCGGGTGGCACGCTGCCCGACAGCGAGACGTTTGCCGCACATCTGCAACGGTGGCTCGACCTGTCGCGACCGCTCTGCTTCCTGATCGGCGGCGCCGAGGGTCTGGATCATACCGTCATCAGTCGAGCCGACTATGTCCTGTCACTCGGGTACCTTACCTGGCCGCATTTTCTGGTGCGCGTGATGCTGGCGGAACAGGTGTTCCGCGGTCAGTCAATTCTGTCGGGTCACCCCTATCACCGCGCCGGCCGGCCCGGTGATCGAGCAACCCGGTCCGGTTGACAGTGCTCAGCCGCTGCCCCCTACGATCCACCCGGGATAGGGAGATGTCGAATGACCAAGACACGTGGCAATGGGTTGCTGATGGCATGGACGGACGTGGACCCTGCCCAGGAGGCGGCCTTCAACCAGTGGTACGACGAGGAACACATTCCCCGCTTGACCGCAGTGCCCGGCTTTCTCAGCGGCGCCCGCTATCGCGCGCTGCGCGGCGGACCGAAATACCTCGCGATGTATGAGCTCGAGGACCACAACGTGTTGCGCAGCGCGGCGTTCCTGGACACCGTCCGCTACAACCCGTCGCCGCGGCGCACGCAGGTTTCTCCCAGCAGCGTCGGCAGAAACTTCCTGCTGAACGGCTATCGGCAGATCTTCCCGGTCAAGTCCAATCCAGCCGACAACACCATGGAACCGGCACCGTTCCTGCAAATCGGCCGGATCGATATCGCCGCCTCCGTGGAGGAGGAATTCAACGACTGGTACAACACCGCTTATATCCCCGGCTACCTGAAGGTTCCCGGCTGCCTGCGGGCTCGGCGGTTCACTGCCGTGGAGGGATTGCCAAAATACCTCACGGTGTACGAGTTCGCGAACGCAGGCGTGCCCGACAGCGCGGAATGGGCCGCGGCGCGGATTGGCAATCCATGGAACCTGCGGATGCGCCCGCATGTCCGGCTGGATGAAGGCTCACCGGCGGTGTTCGAGCGCATTTTCCCAGCCCGAAGGAGCTGAGGCGCGCCTATTCGATCGGCACGAAGATGGAATGCCGCATTTTCCCGCCGATCGACTTGGACAGATGCCCTTTGCCGCGCACGTCTTCCACCAGGATGACCTCGCCGGCGCCGATCTCCCGAGCCTCACCATCGCTGGCCGTGATCTTCACGCCGCCATCCAGATTGATGATGTATTGCCGGCGCGGTGCGGGATGCCAGTCCAGGTCGTACTCGCCGGACGTTTCACGGAAGATGATACCCGTCGCGGGCAGTCGCGCGGACAGCTTGCTGGCGTTCCGGTCCTCCACCCATTTCACCTCTATGTCGCGCCAATGGGTCTCGCCGGCGTCATCGACGTAGATGTTGTGAATGCGCACGATCCGTCTCCCCGGTTTCCATTGCACCAGCCTGTCACGGTCCGCGGGCAGGAGTCCATGCGGTCACAGCCGGACCCGCATGCCGGCGAGCACGGTTGGTCCCGGAGTCTGGAACCCATTCACCGGTTCGAACCGGGAATAGAGGACGTTGCGGGCGTCCACATAGAGCTGGACATGCGGTGCCACGTCATAGGTGATGCTGACATTGGCGATGGTCCCGTGCTGACTTGTGCCGACCCCAACGAGAGAGTCGCTGTTGTCATAAAGAATATCATGGAACGCGCCGGTGTAGACCAGCTCACCCACGATCTTCAGGCCAGTCAGAGGCGTTACGGTCACATCAAGTGAGGCGGCGTTCTGCGGGCGGCGCAGCAGGCGTGTTCCCTGGTCGGCATCCTGTGCATCGGTGAATGTGTAGGTCGCCTGGATCGACAGCCAGTTGGCTGGATGCACAGTCACCTCCGCTTCGACACCCTGGATGTGGGCCGAGCCGATGTTGATCGGCGTCATGATCGGCGTGGTGATCAGGTCGCGTATCTGTTCATTGAAATACGTTATTCCGCCAAAAAACATGTCTGGCCTGCCGGCACCCGGTAGGGTGGTGGCAAATCCAACTTCCCAGCCTTGCGCGCTTTCAGGCAGCAGATTTGGATTGCCGACGAAGAATTGGGAGACGCCAAATCTGTCGAACAGGGACGGTGCGCGGAAAGCCGTGCCATAGGCCGCCTTGAACCGTGTCGCCAGGCGAGGAACGTCGAAGACAGCACCAAGGCGCCATGTCGTCGGCGCATCGTTCAACACCCAATCCTGCCGAACCTGGCCCGTGACGGTAAGCTTGTCCCATAGCGTCCCCTGCAGCCCGGCATAGATCGCATTGTCGGTCGCCGTCGCGTCAACGTTCTCATTGAAGGGACCGAACAGGTTGGCCTCATTCAAGCGAACCTTGGCGCGATCCTCGGTACGCTCAAACCCGAAGGTCAGCGCACTCGCGGATAGCGCCGGCGCATGCAACAGATCGTCCAGATGTACCGTGTTGTTCCATTGCAGGTCGGTACGGTACGCATGATAGCGATCGTCGGATGAAGCCTGATTGGGGTCGCGAGGATCGAACAGCTCGGTGAAATGCCGATCCTCCTGCAAGTGACCCAAAAAAAGACTTGTCTCATAAACCCCGTTGAACAACGCGGAGGTGACTCCGACCCGTGCCAGCAGCGAATCCGCAGAACCGGAGGAGTTGGCGGTGTCGAATGTGGGCGGAGGCGACAGGCCTAGTGTGTCGAATCCGAAAATCGCCTGCCGGGCGCGAAAGAGCAGCGACAGCCGCGTGCCCTCGATCGGCGTGTATCCCAGATTTACCATACCGACGCGGTCGCGATACCCCTGCGGCGTGCCGGTGTAATTGTCCATACGCTGCGGGATGGTGTCGTAGCCGCGTTGGGACTGTGATTCTGCCGACAAGGCATAATCGAATGGCCCTTGGAGTCCGGTCGCAGTGGCCGCTGCACGCACCGTCGCAGGGTAGCCGCCGGCAAGATCAGCGGTGAAGTGCGGACCCGGCTCCGTGCCGCGCAGTGATATCAGATTGATAACCCCGCCGATCGCTCCCGAACCATACAATGCTGCCATCGGCCCGCGGATGACTTCGATTCGCGCGATGTCGGACAATGTGTCCTTGCCGAAATCGAACGCGCCCGTCGGATCCGACGCATCGTTGATCGGCATGCCGTCACGCAGCACCAGAACATGGTTGGAGTTGGTGCCGCGAATGAACACGCTTGCCTGACCGCCCGGCCCGCCGGCCTGACTGACGCGAACACCCGGAACGGCCGACAGCGCATCGACCAGTGTGTTGTAGCCCCGCTGCTGTATTTCTGCGCGGGTCACAACGGTAACCCCGGCGGGAACGTCGGCCTCCGGTGTCGGCAGGCGCGTGGCTGTGACGACCACATCGGGCAGCGAGGAAGGCGGTTCGTCCGCGAGTGCGACGGCAGGCAAAATTGCAATCAGCAACGCGACAATATGGCGCACGCAGAGGCTCCCATCGACCTGATGTCGACAGCCCGCATGCGGGTTTCTCCCCGCTGCACCGGTGCACCCCGCCCGTCGCGCGCGTGCAGTCTCGACTCCGGCCGGTCTCCTGGCTTGCGGGTCACCGCCTGATTCCGCCTTCTCGCCCCGGTAGGGCAATGGCACTTCGGACCAGGCTCACCGCTTACAGTTGCGGGGGCAGCCGCCTTTCGGCAGTTCCCGTTTCAGCCCTTGCGGGCCACCGTCGTCTGGCGGGACAATAGCGGGTCCGAGAGAGTACGCAATGATCCCACGCATTGAATTCGACCCGACCGCGCCGGTGCCCCTGGAGGGAATCCGCGTGGTGGATTTGTCCCGGCTGGTCGCCGGAAACATGGTCAGCCTCCAGCTTGCCGATCAGGGCGCGGAGGTGATCAAGATAGAAGATCCGAAGATTGGCGATCCGTTGCGGGCGTGGCACGTCAAAGGGCTGAGCCTGCATTGGAAGGTCTACGCACGGAACAAGAAGAGCCTGGCGATCAGTCTGCGGCCACAAGCCGGGCGTGATGTGCTGCTGGACCTTATCGCCCGCTCACATGTGCTGATCGAGAACTACCGCCCGGGCACACTGGAAGAGATGGGACTTGGCCCGGAGGTGCTGCACGCAGCCAATCCAAAGCTGGTCATCGTGCGCATCACCGGCTTCGGTCAGGACGGTCCTTATCGCGACCGCCCCGGCTTCGGCACGCTGGTGGAGGCCATGTCGGGATTCGCGTCAAAGAACGGCTACGGTGACCGTCCACCCGTGCTGCCGCCGTTGGCGATGGCCGACATGGTGTCGGGGCTGTACGGCGCCTATGCCGTGATGGTGGCACTGCGTGTCGTGGAGCGTGGCGGCCGGGGGCAGGTCATCGATCTGCCCTTGCTGGAACCGATGATATCCGTTCTCGGACCTGACGCTGCGACCTATCGCGTGTCAGGTGAGAAGCCGCAGCGCACCGGCAGCCGTTCGCTCACGACTTCGCCACGCAACGTCTACGGCACCAGTGATGGCCGGTTCATTGCAATCTCCGCTTCGATCCAGGCAATGGCCGAGCGGCTTTTCCGGGCGATCGGGCGGGCGGATATGATTGATGATCCGCGGTTTCGGACGAACACCGATCGCGTCCGCAATATCGAGGCTTGCGACGGAGCGGTCGCCGCATTCATCGCCGAACGAACCCTGGCCGAGAATATGGCGATCTTCGAAGCGGCAGAGGTCACCGCCAATCCGGTGTACGAGATCGATCAGTTGCTTGACGACCCGCATGTCCAGGCGCGCGGCGTGCTGGTGGAGGCACCCGATGAAGAGGCCGGGTCGATCTTGATGCACAACGTGATCCCACGGTTATCCGAAACGCCGGGCCGCTTGCGCTCGCCGGCGCCGACACTCGGCCAGCACACGCGCGAAATTTTGCAATCCATCGGCTGTGACGCGGCGCGGATCGCCGCGCTGGCGGCGGATGGCGTTATCAAGGAAGCATAGCCATGCGCGACGATCTACCCGTCTGGCGGTCACTGATGTTCGTCCCGGTGACGGTGGAGAAATTCGTAAAGACCGGCGCGGACCGTGGCGCGGATGCGATCATCCTGGATCTGGAGGATGCGGTCGCTCCCTCACAAAAGGAGGTCGCGCGCACGCTGATCGAAGGTGCGATCCCGCACGTGTCTCGCAACGGCGCAGATGTGGTGGTCCGGGTGAATCGGCCCTGGCGCATGCTGGTGCGCGATATCGAGGC
>DATNEJ010000418.1:0-5288 GCA_035606775.1 Acetobacteraceae bacterium
ATTGCGTCCGCCGACGATTGCCACGGTCCGCCGGGAGAGAACCGCCGGGTCGCCAAGGACGGCGAGGCAAGGCGGGGCGTCGTCGAGCATGGCGAGCAGCGGGGGATAGGCGGGATCACCGAGGAAGATGAATTGCCCGCCAACCCTTGCGGTCTGCTCGATCTCTTTTTCCATGTCGCTGACTGGCGGCGTCACGGGTGCCGTGGTTCGGCCACCCGCGCGGGCCAGGTGTGGCAGGGCGTCAAGCGCTGCCGCAGCCGATCCGTAGCGATCCAGCAGCCGCCGATAGGTGACCGGCCCCACCCCCTCCGTGCGGATCAGGCGCAGCCGATCGATCTGGGTCCGGGGATCTTTCGAGGAGGTGCCGGGCAAGGATCGGATGGGTTTCGGGCGGGCAGGCATGGCGGCGGGATCCTTTGGCGCCGGCGGTCCGGGCGCCACCTGACCCGGTCACGCCTTGTCGGTTGGCGCCGCGCGCTTGTGCTGGCCGATGCGCGGCTCCGTTCCTGCAAGCAGGCGGCGGATGTTGGCGTGGTGACGGGCGAACACCAGCACAGCCAGGATGAACGCCAGCTTAACGACGCCCCAGTCGGCCAGACCTAAGGCCAGGAACGGTGCGGCTGCGAAGGAGACCAGTGTGGCGAGAGAGGAAAGGCGGAAGACGGCGGCAACCAGGATCCAGATGGCCCCGGCCAGCAGGCCGACCGGCCAGGCGACGGCGAGCCCCACGCCGAACCCCGTCGCTGCCCCCTTGCCGCCCTGAAAGCCGAGCCAGACCGGAAACAGATGGCCGATCACCGCGCCGAAGCCAGCCCATAATGCGGCGCTCTCTCCCAGGAGAGAGCCCGCGATCAGCACCGCCGCCGCACCCTTCAGCGCGTCCAGCAGCAGGGTGGCCACGGCCAATCCCTTGCGGCCGGTGCGCAGGACGTTGGTTGCGCCGATATTGCCCGATCCGATGGTGCGAATGTCTCCCAATCCGGCCACGCGCGTGAGCAGCAGGCCGAACGGAATCGACCCGAGCAGGTAGCCGAGGAAGAAAAAGGCGACCGGGGGCATCGGCATGGAGCGAATCCGCTGAGAGGTGACGTTGGGTGACATTGAGCGGGCGGGCGTCGCCGCGCAAACTGTGTGCCCCCACTTGCAGGTAGGCTGTCGTGATACTGATCGGCCAGTACGACTCGCCCTTCGTGCGCCGCGTGGCGATCGCTCTCCGGCTGTACGGCCTGGCGTACGAGCACCGACCCTGGTCAACCTTCGGCGACGCGGATCGGATTGCGCCCTACAACCCGTTGCGGCGCGTGCCCACGCTGGTGCTGGACGATGGGGAGGCGCTGATCGAAAGTGGTGCGATCCTCGATTCCCTGGACGAGATCGCCGGCCCGGAGAAGGCGATGATCGCGCGCAGCGGGACGTTGCGCCGTCAGACACTGAAGGTGTGTGCGCTGGCCACCGGTCTTGGCGACAAGGCGGTCAGCCTGTTCTACGAGCGCCTGCTGCACGCGCAGGCTTCGGACCGGTGGATCGACCGCTGCCGTACCCAGATCGCCGGCGTCCTGGACGTACTGGACAAGGATCGTGCTGCCCGCGCGAGTGGCTGGTGGTTCGGCGAGGCGATCACGCATGCCGATATCGCGGTCGGCTGCGTCCTTCGTTTCGTGCAGGAAGCGCACCCTGGTGTGTTCAGCGCGGAAAGCTGGCCCGCCTTGGCTGCTCATGCGAGGCAATGCGAGGCGCTGGAGGCATTTCAGGCCGTCGTGCAGCCGTTTCTGCCGCCGAAATAAACGTTACGTATCGGGGGTGTTACCATGAAGATCACCGCTGTCCGGGTCCTGCGCCTGCGTGGAACGATCAGTACGGACGGGCCGCTCTGGGAAGAACGGCTGGTCCGGCCGATCGATATCTATCCCGAGTATCGCTCACGCGACGACTTTGAGGGTGGCACGCAACTCGACGCGCATCACTTCCGGGTGGAACAGCATTTCCTGCGTATAGACACCGATGAGGGACCGCACGGGATCGCCGGCCCGCTGCCGGACATGGTCGCCCTGTATGTTGCGCGCCGCCTGCGTCCAATTCTGATTGGGCAGGACCCCATTGCTCACGAAAAACTCTGGGACCAGATGCACCGCATCATGGTGCATGGCCGACAAGGCGATGCGATGCTGGCGATCAGCGCGGTGGACTGTGCGTTGTGGGATTTGAAAGGCCGCTGGCTCGGTCAACCCGTCTACCGGCTGCTGGGCGGTCCCACCCGCCCATCGATCCCCTGCTACGCCTCCATGCTCGGCTTCGCCGTGTTGGACATGGGGCAGGTTCGCGCACGCGCAGTGGAATACAAAGCCCTCGGCTATCCGGCACAGAAATGGTTCTTCCGGCACGGCCCGGCGAGCGGCGCGGACGGCATGCGCCGCAACGTCGAACTGGTCGCCACCCTGCGCGACACGCTGGGCGATGACTACGACATCATGCTGGACTGCTGGCAGTCGTTCGATCCCGTCTATGCCGTCGAGCTTGCCGATCGCATCGCCGAGTATCGGCCGCGCTGGCTGGAGGAATGCGTGATGCCGGACCGTATCGACAGCTATCGCCAGGTGAAGGAGCGGACACAGATCCCGCTCTCCGGTGCCGAACACGAATACACACGATGGGGGTTCAAGCGATTCATCGAAGCCGAGGCGCTGGATGTGCTGCAGCCCGACATCTACTGGGCGGGAGGATTATCCGAGACGCTAAAGATCGCTGCTTATGCGTCGGTGCATGACCTTGTGGTGATTCCGCATGGTCATTCGACGCCGGCCGGCCTGCATTTCTCGCTCGCGCAGTCGCCCAGCCTGACGCCCTACCAGGAGTATCTGGTGAAGTGGAACACCATCAATCAGCACTTTCTCGCGCACCGGCTGACGCCAACGGAAGGGTGTTTGACGGAGCCGCGGATGGCCGGGTTGGGGATGGATCTGGATCCGGCGGCGATCGAGGAACAGGTTGAGATCGAGGGCTGACGGGTTACACCAACCGCGGTGTCCAGCGACTGCTTCAGGTGGCTTTGCGACGGTCTGCTTCGAGGTGCGGAAGCGCTCAAAGCTGCTAACTATCGATGTGCTCGCGCGAAGGCGTTCCGGACTTGGTGGCAGGAGACTTGCGTCCATCGAACAAGGTGATAGGTGGCAATGCCCTTTCGATTGTCGGCACGCGTCTCTGTGCCTGTTAACTTGGCAACGCAGCTGGGCGTCGTCGGCCGCAGGCCAGCCCAGTGCCGCACCGCGCCGCGCGTGGTCCGGGAGGGCCGCCGCTAGATTGTCCACCAGCACCCGGTCGCGCACGAGCCTCTCCTCCTACGTCTTCGTCAGACCCAGAAACACTTTCGTGGCCGCCCACATGCCCTTCAGATCGTACTGGCCCTGGTAGACATTCGGAGGAGCGGGACCGCGCTTGAGCAGACGATAAATCGCTTCCCAGGCCGTGCGCGTGGAGTATTCAAACGTGAACGCGATGTCCCGTTCAAGCTCAACGTACTGACCCAGGAGGCCCAAATTGGTCACGCCCTCCGGAACCACGGGCGGCCTGTCGCCACGCTTGCGGGGCAGCCAGATGTTGTTCACGTAGGGCATGTTGCAGGGAATGCAAATCGATGTGCGTACGATTTCCTCCGTTTTCGACTCTCCTTTCTTCAGACCGAGATGCTGCAGCAATTCCCTCAATATCTCCTCGCCGGTGCATTGGTACATGGGCTTTGGGTGGAAGTTGCCTACTTTCTCCGGAAGGAGCCCATACCCCCACCAGACAAATGTACCTGTCGGCTGATCGAGAACTTCAGGCTGCGCGAAGATCGACAGCGAGATGACCCAGTTGGAATCTTTCAAAGTCAGGAGCCCGCCGCTTCCCGGGCCGCTGTGGCTCAAGTTGGTAATCTCATCGAGGAATTCCGAACCGGTCGTGGTCACGGTGAACGTCACCCAGCGTGAACCGGCGATCCGGTCGTCGCCAAAGAATGCATTCGGATTGCCGAAGCCTTTGTGCTTTCCGGCCAACTTCCTCCACAGCGCCCATGACCGCCCGGGGTTGGGCGGCCGCCCAGGTGGCGTGTCCATCGTTCCAGCCGACAGATCGGCGGCTTGCGAACCGGTGGTGACCAGCACGATGTCGTTCGAGGCGATGTCGACCGACATCAAAGCGCCTTTGCGTTCAAATTTAAGTCGATTGACGGTCATGCGGCCAGGAGATTCGGTGAATTCGATGTCGCTGACGAAGGCGCCCTTCAAGAAGTTCACCTGCTTGCTTTCAAGCCAAGCGACCAGCGGTTCGACGAAGGCTTCATGCTGGTTGAATTGTGAGCGCAGAACATTTGCCATCGTCGACAGGTCGGGAAACAAATAGATGAAGCGGTTCAGGTATCGCCGGAACTCGATGATAGTGTGCTGTGGCAGCGAACCCATCAGCGTCGACCAGAGTAACCAAAATTCTGTTGCGAAGAACCTTGGGGAAAACCAGTCTTTAATGAGCTGACCGTCCAACGACGCTTCGCGGGTGAGCGAAAGTTTCGCGAGACGGAGGCCGTCGCTAAGGTTCAGCCCATATCGCTGATCATGTATGCGACGGAGGTTCCGATCGACGATATGGGTTTGGTCGACAAACGGGTGTTCTTTATTGAAAGTGAGGAATTGCTCTGCAACATTGATATTGGAGTAAGCCTGAGTGGGGATCTTTCCGAGGAGATCCAAAGCGCAGCGGAACTCACTATCGAAGATCGAGCCAGGCAGGTTGTAGCCGCTTTTCGCATCGCCAGCCAAAAAGAACCCGCCGCCAAGCGTGTCGTCTGCCTCGTAAACCGTAATGTCCGGACCGGACATCTCAGCGTTCCGGATGAGTAACGCCGCCGCCGCCAAGCCCCCGAATCCGCCGCCGACAATATGCGCCTTCATTTGTCCCCTCCCAGGAACTCCGGGTTGGGAGCTTCTCCCGTCCGGCGCCCCCTCAAGCAAATTCACGACCGCTCCACTGCCCGATAGCCCATCGTATTTGAACTCCAAAGGCGCCGAGGAAGTCGCCAACGGCGCATTGCGTGGCCGTCGATGGTTGCCTCGGCACGGCGGCGAGGGCGGTAGCAAACATCAGGGTCGGCGGAAACCGACTCTCGCCCTCCTATACACTCCTAGGCTCTTTTAGAACCGTCGCTCAACTCCGGAGCGCATCCAACAGGCTGAACGCCCGGTTCCGCGAATGCGACACTCGTTCGGCTTCGAAGTATCTATCGCTGCTGGTTTTGATCGCGCCACTGTGGACGTTAT
>DATNEJ010000469.1:0-11448 GCA_035606775.1 Acetobacteraceae bacterium
CTGAAGCCATCGCGCCACCGCGTCGACGAGGGATGCCTGGAAATTGAAGGCGGGCTTGTAGCCCGGAAACCAGCCTTCTCCGAGGCCTTTCAGAACGGCGCTGACGTTCTGATGTTTATATTCGATCGAACCGCGCGGCCGGCCGATGACCGTTTGCAGCAGACGATTATGTTCAGCCTTGCTGTAAGGGCGCCCGGCAATATCGTCAGCAAGCATCGTGAAATAGTCTGCGACAATCGCGTCGTTCTGCGTGTCTGACCAATCACCAGCCATCGGAGCGTCGCGCACGGCCAGTGGCGAAGGACGGACGCTTCATCACGCCAGCAGTTGCGTCGGCACGGCGAGTGCCGGACCTGCCTCGGCAAGCCTCTGGTCGAGCGTATAGACGGTGGCGCCGTGCTCGGACGCGGTGGCGAGATGCAGCGCGTCGCCGGCGCGCAGCCCAAGCGTATGCCGATCGGCGAACTTCGCCGCGGTCCGGAAATGCCGACCGGTCACCGCCAGCACGGTGAAGCTTTCCGTGACCAGCTTGTTGAATATCGCGAAGGCAGCCGCCCGCTGTGCCAAGTTGATCTGCCCGGTCCGCAGTTTGATCGCCATGGCAGAGGACATCTCGGTGATGGTCCAGTCGCTGATCAGCAGTTGCGCCGGATCCTGTTCCGCCAGCCAACCCTGAACCCGCGCCGTCGCCGGCTCATTGGAAAGCGCCGCGACAATCAGCGACGTGTCGAGATAGAGCATCAGTAGCGATCGTCATCCCGCATCGATCGCACCAGGTCGCCGGCACCCTCAGCCTGCGGCGGCATGGTCGCTGTCAGAGCCTCGAGCAGGCCCGCATCAATCCCTTTGCGCGGCCTGGCCACGGCTGTCAGTCGCGCGACCGGCTTGCCACGCCGCGTGATGTCGATCGACTCCCCCGCCTCGACCCGGTCGACGAGCTCGCTCAGATGTGCCTTGGCGTCCGCCAGATTGACCTCGACCACGTCACGCTCCTGACCATGTAGATGGTCATATTAATTCATCGGCTTCAACGATTCCAGCCGAGGGTTCGTCGGGAGCCACGTCCTGACCGGGACCAGTCTTGCGACATGCTTTGCGAGCGCGCCGTGTCATACCAGCGGCCCGGACTCTTGCCTCATCGGTCGATTGTCGGGCCGCTGGTATCTCATTGATTTCGCGCGCAGCCGCCACACCAAACCTGCGCGCATACCAGTCAGCCCTGCGGGCTGCTGGTATCAGGCGCGTGCCTGACCTTGCGCCTGCGTTTCCTTGATCGAGACGCGCCAGTGGATGCGATCTTCGTCGGGTGGATAGTCGCCCGCCGCCCGGTGATACGAACAACGATTGTCCCAGATGACGATGTCGCCGGCTTGCCATCTGTGCCGGTATTCGCCATCCGGCTGGATCATGAAGCCGGTCAGTTCCTCAATCAGGTCGTCGCTTTCCTTTGGCTCAGCGCCTTCAATGGACAAAATCTTCCCCGGATCGAAATACAGCGATTTCCGTCCGGTCTCACTGTGGGTGCGAACGATCGGGTGATAGACCGGCGGCACGTTGCGGTCTTCCGGGTTCAGCAAGGCCTGTGCCTTGGTCCGCCCCCCATAGGTGAATGCGCCGACCACGCCCTCCAGCCGCTGCTTGAGCCGCTGGGGCAGTGCCTCGTACGCGGCATAGCCGCTGGCGAACAGCGTATCGCCGCCGGTGCTGGGAATGGCGATGGCATAAAGCTGCGTGGCCTTGAACGGTTTGGCGTCGTACGCCCCATCGGTATGCCAGCCTTCGGCGCCGCGGCGGTAGATCGCCTGGTTCAGCTTGCCGTCGGCGTCGAATTTGTTGACGCCGAGCAAAGTAATTTCGGGAAAGTCGGGGTGGCGCGTGCTTTTGGAGGGATGCGGCTCGATCCGTCCGAAGCGGCGGCTGTAGTGGAGAAAATCGTCGATGGTCAGGTCCTGGTCTTTGACCACCAGGACGTTGTGATCCAGCCACGCCTGGTAGATCGGCGCGAAGCCGTCGTCGTCCAGTGTCCTGACGTCGACGCCCGACACCTCGACGCCGATCTGCGGTCCCATGCGTCGAATCTGCATCATCGCTGCTTCCTCCGGATGGTCGGCCGGGCCCCGGTGGATTTGGCGCCCTGCCGCGCTGGCCTTACAATAGGCCGGCCCGGATCGGAGGCAAACATGCACCTGTTCAAGCAGCACGCGGTGAAGAGCGTCGCGGACGTTTCCGCGCTGATTCCGGTCATCGATTACGGGCCGTACTTCGTCGGCGAGCCCGGTTCGCTGGAGATGCTGGCACGGGACGTGCGGCACGCCTGCGAGAATGTCGGCTTCATGTACGCGCTGAACCACGGCGTGCCGCAGCACGTCATCGATGCGGGGTTCGCGGCGTCCCGCCGGTTTCATGCGCTGCCGCTGGAGGAAAAGCTCAAGCTGCGGCTGAATGAGAACAATATCGGCTATATGCCGATGAACGCCTCGATCCAGGCGGCGTCCGCCGTGCACCAGGCGACGAAGCCGAACCAGAACGAAAGCTTCTTCATCAGCCACGACCGCGGTGCCGATCATCCGGATGTGGTGGCCGGCGTGACGCTGCGCGGGCGCAACCAGTGGCCGGCGAGCCTGCCGGATATCCGGCCCGACATGATGGCGTATTTCCATGCCCTGGGCGCGATGTGCGACCGGATGCTGCCGGCCTTCGCCGTCGCGCTGGATCTGCCGCCCGACTGGTTCGCGCCGTTCTTTGCCAATGAGGCGCATGCCAACCTGCGTTTCCTGCACTATCCGCCGCAGGAGGACATGAGCGAGAACACGTTCGGGACCGCGCCGCACACGGATAACAGCTTCATGACCGCGCTGGCGCGCACCGACGTGCCGGGCCTGGCGATACGCCTGCCTTCCGGCGAGTGGTTTGCCCCGCCGGTCATTCCCGGCACCTTCCTGATCAACCTCGGCAACATCATGCGGCGCTGGTCCAACGACCGGTTCCTGTCCACGCCGCACGGCGTCATCAACGAATCCGGCACCGACCGCTATTCGATTGCCTATTTCCACAGCCCGAACCCGAACAGCATCATCGAATGCGTACCGGGCGGCGTCTCGGCAGACAATCCGGCGCGCTATCCGCCGGCGCTGTATCGCGATCTGGTGCAGGAATTCTACCGGAAGAACTACTTCCATCAGAAAGGCCACGAGTCCGAGGCCGCCAGGCGGCAGGCCGAATGAGCGGGCCTATTCCACCGTACATGGAGCGTGATCGTCGCAGGCGGAATCGCCGGAGACGTGAATCACGCACCGAACAGACTCCAGTCGCGCCGTCCGGTGCGGCCATTCCCTGAAAGGAAGCTGATGAAAGTCTACGAGGCGATCGCCGAGGCCTTGGTGGCCGAAGGCTGCAACGATCTGTTCGGATTGATGGGCGACGGCAACATGTCGCTCTGGGGTGCGCTCGGCCGCCGTTCGGATGTCCGGTTCACTTCTGCCCGCCACGAAGCCGCGGCGGTGGCGATGGCCGACGGCTATTCCCGCACCACCGGCAAGGTCGGCGTTGCGATGGTGACCTGCGGCCCCGGCCTGACGCAGGTCGGCACCTCCCTGATCATCGCCGCGCGCAACAAGTCGCAACTGGTGCTGGTCGTCGGGGAGATTCCGGCTGGCGCGAAGAACAAGACTCAAACCATGGATCAGCGCCGTTTCGTCGAAGCCTGCTCGTCGCGCTTCCATACCATCACCAGCGCCGACAACATGGCGGAGGAAATCGCCGAGGCATTCTACGCCGCGCGCGTCCATCGCGTGCCGGTGGTGCTGAACCTGCCGATGGATTTGCAGGAGGAATCCTTCGACTGGGACTTCGACTACCGTCCGTCCACGCAGTTCCTGCCGCCCCGCGTGGAAACGCCCAGCCCCGATCTGCTGGCGCCGGTGATCGAGAAGCTGATCAACGCCGAGCGGCCGGTGATCGTTGCCGGCAAAGGCGCGATGGCGGCCAGGGCGAAGGATGAGATCGTCAAGCTCGGCACCCGTGTCGGCGCCTTGCTCGCGACCTCCCTGCAAGGCAAGGGCTACTTCGCCGGCGAGGAATGGGAGATCGGCATCGCCGGCGCCTTTGCCTCCGCGCCGGCGGAGACGCTGCTGGCGGAGGCAGATTTCGTCCTGGGAGTCGGTGCCGAACTGGGATACTACACGACGGAAGGCGGCCTGTTGTTTCCATCGGCGGAGGTGGCGCGCATCGATATCAAGCCGCTGCCGGAGGAGATCGGCGTCATCCCCGGTCTCTATGTCCAGGGTGACGCGCGAAAATCCGTCGCCGCGATCAATGAAGCGCTGGAGACCCGCCAGGTGCGGAAGGATGGTTTCCGCACCGCCGCCACGCGCGCCGTCCTGAACGAAACGCCGTATCGGTTCGAGACTCCGGCCGACGGGCTGGATCCGCGCGCGGTGGCACGAAACCTGGCGGCGGCGCTGCCGAAAGGTGTGCTGGTGACCTGTGGCGCCGGTCATTTCTTCTCGTTCCCGGCGATGTACATGGCACTGCCGGAAGGCGCCGAGATCCAGTTCTCCTATCAGTTCGGTGCGGTCGGCCAGGGCCTGCCGCTTGCGGTCGGCATCGGGGTCGGCAATCCGGGCCGGCCGCATATCGCCATCGAAGGCGACGGCAGCATGATGTTCCATTTGCAGGAGCTGGAGTCCGTGACGCGGCACAAGCTGCAGATGGTGCTGGTCGTGTGGAATGACGGCGGCTACGGCGCGGAAGTGCACAAGCTGAAGGTAAAGGGGTTCGATCCCGCTCTGGCGCAATGGGAGTCGCCCGATTTCGTGGCGATTGCCAAGGCGTTCGGTGGGGATGGTGTGCGGCTGGCGCGCGAGTCGGATATGGGCGCGGCCGTCGCCGAAGGGCTGCGCAAGGGCGGCCTGTTCCTGATCGACGCGCGCGTGTCGCCGACGACGACCACCGATCCGTATGCCAAGGTGCATTACGGCCAGGAGAACCGTGCACCGCTGCTGCGTCCGGTGGCCTGAGCATGATCGTCGCAGGCGGCATCGCCGGAGACGTGAATCATGTGATCAAACCAAGGCTGAGCGTGATCGTCGCAGGCGTGAATCACGCGATCGAGCAAGGAGAGAATGCCTGTTCGGTGCCTCCATTCGCACCGAACAGGGACTAACGGCCGATGCATTTTGAAGGCGAGTTCCGTGTTCCCGGCAAAGCGGCGGACGTCATCCGTCGCTTCGCCGACGTGCCGCGCATGGCACGGTGCATGCCCGGCGCAATGCTCGAACCGCAGGCGGAGGATGGGTCCTGGCCGGGCGCGATGGTCGTGTCGTTCGGGCCGAAGAAGGTGAACTTCAAGGGACGGGTGACCTGCACCTTCGATGAGCCGGCATTGACCGGTACCTTGCACGGGCGGGGTACCGCGGACATGCGCGCCGCGCGCATCGGCGTGAAGGTCGCCTTCGGACTGCGTGACGATTCGGCGGCTGCATCGCCGACCACGGTCGTCAAGATCAACTCCGACGCGGAACTGGGCGGGGTATTGGCCGATTTCGCGCGCACCGGCGGCGTCGCGGTGGCCAATGTGATCATGGCCGACTTCGCCAAACGGGCGGCTGAGGAGTTCGCCAAGGACGAGGTGTCGGCGTCCAGCCAGGGGGCGGAGGAGATCGGAGATGAGCCAATCCCGCCGCCCGTGCCTTTGGCCGCCCACCGCGTGCTGTGGGCGGTGGTGAAAGCGCAGCTTCTCTGGCTTCTGCAACGGTTAGGGATTGGTCGGTCCTGATCAAATTCTAAGCAAGAATGGCAGGGACGCACGCCGATTCGGCAAAACAGCCCCTGGAAGTCACGTGATTTAGGCAGACTGCCTCAGTCCTCGTCGGTTGGCACACCGGTTGCACAGTTCCTCGTGGGCTTTGCCCAGGGGAAGTGCACTCAACAACCGAGACAGGACCAGAACCCATGACACCGGTCGAACCGACACTCTCGCGCCGCGGGCTTGGCCGCCTGGGCGCGGCAGCCGCCACGATCGCCGCACTTGGCGCGGTGAAGGCCGCTTCCTCGCCCGCTGCCGCGCAGGCGCCGTCGGGCGGCACGATCAAGGTGGGAATCCTTCATTCGCTCTCGGGCACGATGGCCATCAGCGAGACAACGCTGAAGGACGTTATGCTTATGCTGATCGCAGAGCAGAACAAAAAGGGCGGTTTGCTGGGCAAGAAGCTGGAGGCGGTGGTGGTCGATCCCGCGTCCAACTGGCCGCTGTTCGCGGAAAAGGCCCGCCAGTTGATTTCGGTCGATAAATGCGCGGCGATCTTCGGCTGCTGGACCTCGGTGTCCCGCAAATCCGTGCTGCCGGTGTTCGAGGAGCTGAACGGGATCCTGTTCTACCCCGTGCAGTACGAAGGCCAGGAGTGCAGCCGGAACGTGTTCTACACCGGCGCCGCCCCCAACCAGCAGGCGATCCCGGCCGTGGACTACCTGATGGCGGAAAGTGAGGTGAAGCGCTGGGTGCTGGCCGGCACGGATTATGTGTATCCGCGCACGACGAACCAGATCCTGGAAGCCTATCTCAAGGCCAAGGGCGTCGCCGCCGACGACATCATGATCAACTACACGCCGTTCGGCCACTCGGACTGGCAGAACATCGTCGCGTCGATCAAGAAATTCGGCTCCGCCGGAAAGAAGACAGCGGTCGTCTCAACGATCAATGGCGATGCCAACGTGCCGTTCTACAAGGAACTCGGCAACCAGGGGATCAAAGCGACCGACATCCCAGTGGTGGCGTTCAGCGTGGGCGAGGAAGAACTCGCCGGCGTGGATACGAAGCCACTGGTCGGGCATCTTGCCGCGTGGAACTACTTCCAGAGCGTGGACAGCGCGGAAAACAAGACGTTCATCGATACTTGGCACGCCTTCACCAAGAACCCAAAGCGCACCACCAATGATCCGATGGAGGCGCACTACATCGGCTTCAACATGTGGCTGAAGGGCGTGGAGAAGGCCGGAACGACCAACCCCGACGCGGTGATTGATGCGCTGATCGGTGTCGCGGTGCCGAACCTCTCCGGCGGCTATTCGGCGATGATGCCGAACCATCACATCACCAAGCCCGTGCTGATCGGGGAGGTGCAGGCGGACGGCCAGTTCAACACGGTGTCGCAGACTCCGGGCCTGGTCGTCGCCCAGGAATGGTCGCCCTATGTCGCCGATACCAAGGACCTGATCGGCGATTGGCGGGCGCCTCTGAGATGCGGTGCGTTCAACGTGAAGACCGGCACGTGCACCGCTGGCAAGAAGGCCTGATGGCCTGATTGCCAAACTGGGGGCGGCTGTTCCTCCCGGCCGCCCCCAACGCCCGGCGAAAGTCGATCAATGGTCCGCTTGTTTCACTGGCTGACGATCGTCGCGCTGCTGCTGGCCGCAGGACAGGCCAGGGCGCAGCAGTCGGATCAGGGCTGGTCCGCCCTTGCGTCACCCGGCTTCGCGTCCGTCAAGCACGGTGTGGAGCTGCTCGCCGCATCCGGCGATGCGCGCGCGATGCGCGTCATTGAAGCCTTGCAGGCCGGGCATCTCTACGCCCGCGCGGACCATGCTCTTTTCATCAAGCAGGACAAAGGCGGGTTCGTCGATGCTGTCTCAGGCAAGGCTGCGCCCGATGTTCTCGCAAGCGGGCTGAAGCCGGTCCGCGTCAACAACGCCGTCCGCGTCGCCATCGACGCCGCACTGGGCAGTTTGCAGCTTTTCGCCCCAGACCCCGCGACACGCAGGCAGGCGGCCGAAGCCGTGTTCAAGTCGCATGACCCTGCGGCACTTGCCTCGCTCGACAAGGCACTCGCGCACGAGCAGGACGCCCGGGTGAAGCGCCGCATGGAGCAGGCGCGCGCCGCCGTCATGCTGTCCACCGCCGACACCAAGGAAAGCGATCGGCTTGCCGCCGTCGCGGTGCTGCGGGCGCGCGGCGATATTGACGCGCGTGGGTTCCTCGCTTCCCTGTCCGGCCAGCCGCCCGAAGCCGCCGCCGCCACGGAACACGCCATCACCGCGATCGACCGCTCGCTTGAGATATGGAGTGTCGCCCAAAGCATCTTTTACGGACTGAGCCTGGGATCGGTTCTGCTGCTGGCCGCCGCCGGCCTTGCGATCACATTCGGCGTCATGGGCGTCATCAACATGGCGCATGGCGAGATGGTGATGCTCGGCGCCTATGCGACCTTCGTCGTGCAGCAGTTGATGCACGCGTATCTGCCGTCGCTCTATGCCGTCAATCTACTGGTTTCCATCCCGGTGGCGTTTGTCATCACCGGACTGATCGGCATTGCCATCGAGCGGAGCCTGATCCGCTGGCTGTACGGCCGGCCGCTGGAAACGCTGTTGGCGACATGGGGTCTGTCCCTGATCCTGCAGCAGGCGGTGCGTTCGCTGTTCGGCGCCAACAACCGGGACGTGGATACGCCGGTCTGGATGAGCGGGGCGACCGATCTGGGCGGCCTCACGCTGACCTGGAACCGTGTCTACATCATCCTGTTTGCGATCGTCGTGCTGGCTGCCCTGATGGCCACCTTACGGCTCACGCCGCTGGGGCTGCGGATGCGCGCGGTCACGCAGAACCGGCGCATGGCTGCGGCCATGGGCATCCGCACCCCATGGATCGACGCCCTGACATTCGGGTTGGGCTCCGGCGTTGCGGGCATCGCCGGTGTCGCATTGAGCCAGATCGACAATGTCTCACCCAACCTCGGTCAGAACTACATCATCGACAGTTTCCTGGTCGTGGTGTTCGGCGGAGTCGGCAATCTGTGGGGAACCACCCTGGGTGCACTCACTCTCGGTATCGCCAACAAGTTCCTGGAGCCGGTGGCCGGTGCCGTCCTCGGCAAAATCCTCGTCCTGGTGCTGCTGATCCTGTTCATACAGCGAAAGCCGCGCGGCATGTTCCCGTTGAAGGGGCGGGCGGCCGAGGCATGAGGCGGGACCCGACCACCGCGATCACGCTTGCTGTCGTGCTGGGCGGCGCGGCGGCGCTGGCCGTGCTCAATCTGGCAACCGGCACCGGATCGGCGTTCCACGTTCCGACCTATGTCATGGAACTGGCAGGCAAATACCTGTGCTTCGCGATGCTGGCGCTGGCGGTCGACCTGGTCTGGGGGTTCGCCGGCATCCTGACGCTGGGGCACGCAGCATTCTTTGCCCTCGGCGGCTACGCCATGGGCATGTACCTGATGCGGCAGATCGGCACGCGCGGCGTCTATGGCAACGCCACATTGCCCGACTTCATGGTGTTCCTGGGCTGGAAGCACCTGCCGTGGTACTGGCACGGGTTCGAGTGGTTCAGCTTCGCGATGCTGATGGTGGTCCTGGTGCCGGCCGTGCTGGCGCTGGTATTCGGCTGGCTGGCGTTCCGCTCGCGTGTCACCGGCGTCTATCTGTCGATCATGACGCAGGCACTGACCTATGCGCTGCTGCTCGCCTTCTTCCGCAACGACATGGGCTTCGGCGGCAATAACGGCCTCACCGACTTCAAGGACCTGCTTGGCTTTCCGGTGCAGGCGGACACGACCCGTGTCGCGCTGCTGCTCGCTTCTGCCCTGCTTCTGTGCGCGCAGTTTCTGCTGGCACGGTTCGTGGTGCGCTCTCGCTTCGGCAAGGTGCTGATCGCCGTGCGCGACTCGGAAAGCCGCACGCGATTCCTGGGCTACCGCCCGGAATCCTACAAGCTCGCGGTCTGGGTGTTGTCGGCGGCGATGGCGGGCATCGGCGGTGCGCTCTACGTCCCGCAGGCCGGCATCATCAACCCAAGTGAGTTTTCACCGGGCAATTCGATCGAGGCGGTGATCTGGGTCGCGGTCGGCGGGCGAGGCACGCTGGCTGGTCCTATCCTGGGCGCGGTGCTGGTGAATTACGGCAAGACCTGGTTCACCGGCGCGCTGCCGGAGCTTTGGCTGTACGCGCTGGGCGCACTGTTCATCTTCGTCACCCTGCTGCTGCCGAACGGGTTGATGGGTCTGTTCACCGCGCGTGTACGAAAGCCGGTTGACGAACACGCGCCGGTGCCGCCGGTCGTGCGAGAGGTGACGGGATGACCGACGCACCCTCATTGCTGTACCTGGACGGCGTCACGGTCACGTTCGACGGGTTTCGCGCGCTGAATGCGCTGTCGCTGGTGCTTGAACCCGGTGAGATGCGGGCGGTGATCGGTCCGAACGGCGCCGGCAAGACCACGATGATGGACGTGATCACCGGTCGCACCCGCCCGGATGTGGGTCAGGTCGTGTTCGGCGCCGGCACCGATCTGACCAGGCTGGACGAACCGGCGATTGCCGCGCTTGGCATCGGCCGCAAATTTCAGAAGCCGACGGTGTTCGAGCCGCACACCGTCTGGGACAACCTGCTGCTGGCACTTGCCGGGGACCGCCGGCCGCGTTTCGCCATCATGGCGCGGGAAACCAAGGGCGAGCAGGCACGGATCGAGAGCATTCTGGAGACAACGCGGCTGACCGGTCAGCGGCATCAGATCGCCGGTTCGCTCTCGCATGGCCAGAAGCAATGGCTGGAGATTGGCATGCTGCTGGCGCAGGAACCCAAGCTGCTGCTGGTGGACGAACCCGTCGCGGGCATGACCGATGCGGAGACCGAGCAGACGGCCGCCTTGCTGCGGGAGATCAACCGCACGCGCAGTGTCGTGGTCGTGGAGCACGATATGGCGTTCGTCCGCGCACTGGATGTGAAGGTGACGGTGCTGCACGAGGGATCGGTGCTGTCCGAAGGCTCGATCGACCATGTCAGCGAGGATCCGAAGGTGATCGAAGTGTATCTGGGCCGCTGATGCTGGAAGTGGATCATGTTTCTCTGCACTACGGCGCGGCGATTGCCCTGCGCCAGGTCTCCTTGACCGCCGAGGTCGGTACGGTGACCTGTCTGCTGGGGCGCAACGGCGTGGGCAAGACGTCGCTGTTGCGTGCGATCATGGGCGCGCATCCGATCAGCACGGGGGCAATCCGCTGGGAAGGGCAGGAGATCTCCCGACTGCCAATCTACGAGCGGGCGCAGCGCGGTATCGCCTGGGTGCCGCAGGGGCGCGACATTTTCCCGCTGCTGACGGTGCGGGAGAATCTGGAGACCGGTTTCGCCGTGCTGCCGCACCGCCAGCGCCGCCTGCCCGACGATATCTTCGATCTGTTCCCGGTGCTGAAGACGATGCTGCGGCGGCGTGGCGGCGACCTGTCGGGCGGGCAGCAGCAGCAATTGGCGATCGCCCGGGCGCTGGTGATGAAGCCCCGGCTGATCGTGCTGGATGAACCGACCGAGGGAATTCAGCCAAGCATTATCAAGGATATCGGGCGGGTTATTGCGCTGTTGCGGGCGGCGGGCGGAATGGCCATCCTGCTGGTGGAGCAATACTTCGATTTCGCCCAGGAACTGGCGGACACCATCGCGGTGATGGACCGCGGCGACATCGTT
>DATNEJ010000478.1:0-16620 GCA_035606775.1 Acetobacteraceae bacterium
AACAGCGGGTGGTGCGGGATTTCCTGGTATGCGTTGCGATGCTGCATCGACGGCTGCTTGCGGCCGGTCATGGCGATCACCGGGCTGCGGCCGAGATACGCATCCTGCAGGCCGGCCGCGAGATTGGCAGCACCGACGGACTGCGCGAAGCAGATGCCGGGGCGGCCGGCGATGCGCGCATAGCCATCGGCCATGTAGGCGACTGCCTTCTCGCTGTGTCCCAGCACGCGGGTCACGCCCAGCGCGCCGAGCTCGATCAGCGTACGGCGGAGAACGGCGTCAATGAAGAAGACGTGGGTTGTGCCATTGGCCGCCAGGCTGCGCGCCAGATAGTCGGCGCCGGTGATCGGTTCCGTTCCCGTCATGCGCGTTCCCTCGCCTTATATCCGTGGACTGTAGAGCCGGGCGCAAAGCCGGACAATGCAACGTCATGCCTGCTGACGCGGACCAGGGACGCGGCGGAACTGTGCGTACTGCCGTCATGCGCAGCGACTGGCGAGCAGAGACAATCGGTGCGAGCATGGCACTGTCCGGTGCGAGCGCGTGCAAGCCTGCCGCACCACCGGACGGCCGTGCCGCCTTCGTGTCTGCCGCGGGCATGGGCGGCGCCCGATGACAGGAGCTGCCATGTCGTTCGACCTCGCACATTTCGCCGACACACTCGTTTCCGGCATGCCCGACGCGGTGATTGCCGCCGATGCGGAGGGCAAGATCCGTGTCTGGAATCGCGGCGCAACGCGCATGTTCGGATTCACCGAGGCGGAGGCGCTGGGCCAGTCGCTCGACATCATCATTCCGCCCGGCCTGCGCGAGCGACACTGGAAAGGCTATGACGAAACCATGCGCACCGGCCGCAGCCGCTATGGCGAGGGCGAGCTGCTTGCGGTACCGGCGATCCGCAAGGATGGCTCCCGCGTGTCGGTCGAATTCACCATCCTGCCATTCGCCGACGATGCGGGACGCATGACGGGTATCGCCGCCGTCATGCGGGACGTGACGGTGCGGTTCGAGGAAACGCGCGCCTTGCGCAAGGAACTCGCCGCATTGAAGGCGGGGGCGGAATCCTGATCGCCAATGCGGGGTGCGGTCGGAGCGTGATCGTCGGAGGCGGAATCGCGGAGACGTGAATCACGCGATCAAACAAAGAGTTAGTGCCTTTCTGTGCTTCTTTCTGCACCGAACAGGCTCTAAAACACGAGCCGTCCGCCGACCAGGATCAGGACGGTTGCAAGGGCCGTGCGCAGCACGGACTCCGGGACTTTCACCGACAGGTAGCTGCCCAGCACGATTCCGGGAATCGAGCCGCAGAGCAGTGAAGTCAGCAGCGGCCAGTCAACCGATCCCAGCCACCAATGGCCGACACCGGCGACAAGCGTAAGCGGAACGGCGTGGGCGATATCGGAACCGACGATTACGGCCATCGGCAGCCTGGGATAGAGCAGCAACAGGGCGGTAACGCCAATCGCTCCCGCCCCGACCGAGGAAACCGTCACCAACAGGCCGAGCGCGGCGCCGGTCGCGATGGTCAGGGTTACTGTTCGGCGTGCCGGAACGCTGTCGAGTCGCCTGCCGATCAACGCGAGGAAGGCTTTGCGGCATATCAGCGCCAGTGCGGTGATCAGCAGCATCGTTCCCAGAATGGAAGAGACGACCCGGCCGGCCATGCCGCTGGACATGTCAAACCGCGAGATGATCAGCAGCGTCACGATCGTTGCCGGAACACTGCCGGTCGCCAGGCGGCGGACAACGGTCCAGTCCACCGTGTGATTCAGGCCGTGCACCAGCGTGCCGACCGACTTGGTGACCGAGGCGTAGATCAGATCCGTGCCGACCGCGGTGGTGGGATGGATGCCGAACAGCAGCACCAGCAGCGGCGTCATCAATGAGCCGCCGCCGACACCCGTCTGGCCTACCAGAAGGCCGACGATGAAGCCCGACAGGATGTAAAGTGGATTGAGCGATGACAGCACGTGCAGGCTGCTCCGGTACGCTGGCGGGAGATTACAGGACCGCAGGCGCTCTGCGCCACCCGGCGAATAACCGGCGCGGCAGAGGAGCCGCTACCGCAGACATGCGATGGTCCAGGGGCCTGCCGACGGGAAGCGAAATGGCGCCTATGACCGATAGGATCCGTTGATGTCGATGTAGCCGTGCGTCAGATCGCAGGTCCAGACCGTCGCTTTGCCGCGGCCAAGGCCGACATCAATCGCAATACTGACTTCCTTGCCCTTCATGTGCGCGGTCACCGGGGCTTCGTCGTAGCCGGGAACCACACCGCCGTCCTTCGCCATCCATACGCCGCCAACACCGATCGACAGCTTGTCGCGATCTGCAGGCTCTCCGGCCTTGCCGACCGCCATGACGATACGGCCCCAGTTCGCGTCCTCCCCGGCGATGGCCGTTTTCACCAGCGGCGAGTTCGCCACCGTCATGGCGATGCGCTTGGCGGACGGTCCGGACCGCGCGCCGGTCACGTTGATACAGACCAGCTTCTGCGCGCCTTCGCCGTCGCGCGTGACCTGGAGTGCAAGATCGAGCAGTAGGTCGTTCAGCTTCTGGCTGAAATCGGCCAGCATCCGGCCGCGCGCGACGGCGTTGTCGGCGGACGGAATACGCGGATGCTTCGTCTGGCCGGTGGCGAACAGCAGAACGGTATCGGACGTCGAGGTGTCGGAATCGACCGTCGTGCAGTTGAAGCTGCTGTCCACCCCTTTGCTGAGCATGGCCTGCAACGCATCCGCCGGAATGGCGGCATCGGTGAACACGAAGCAGAGCATCGTGGCCATGTCGGGCGCGATCATGCCGCTGCCTTTGGCGATGCCGGTGATCCGGACGTCAGTCCCGGCAATGTTCGCCACGCGTGTCGCGGCCTTGGGGAACGTGTCGGTGGTCATGATGCCGCGCGCCGCGGCTTCCCAGTTGTCTTCGCCCAGGTTGGCGTGCAGGGCGGGAAGCGCGGCAATCAGCTTCTGATGCGGCAGGACCTCACCGATGACGCCGGTGGAGGCGACGAAGACCTGCTTCGGCGGGCAGGCGGCAAGCTCCGCCGCGGCCTTCGCGGTTGCTGCGCAGGCGTCACGGCCGGCCTTGCCGGTAAACACGTTGGCGTTGCCGGCATTGATGACGACCATCCGCGCCTTGCCGCCTTTCAGCGCGGCGCGGCACCAATCGACCGGTGCACCCGGACACTTGTTGGAGGTGAACACGCCGGCGACCGTACTGCCGGTCGCCACTGTGATCATGACCAGATCGGTACGCCCCTGATAGCGAATCCCGGCGGCTGTGGCACCAAGGCGCACGCCTGCCAGCGGCGGCAGTTCCGGCAATGGAACGGCTAGCGGCGAGACTGTGCTGGTCATGGTTCCCCTCCGGATTTCGGTGCCTGCTGCCTGGGTGCGGCGCTTATTTGGCGGGCGGCGGTTCGGCGCTGTCGGTGGCACGGATCGGCGAGCCATCCAGATTGAACTTCTCCACGGTCGCCGCGGCGCGCGCCTGCGCCACCGCCTTCCGCACGCCCTCCTGCGCGATCTGCTGGCGCAATCCGTCCTTGGCCTCGTCGTACGTGGGCGGCGGCGCCTGCCGGTGTTCCGTCACCTGGATCACATGCCAGCCGAACTGGGTGTGAACCGGCTGCTGGGTGATCTCGCCGTCCTTGAGGGCGAATGCGGCGTCGGAGAACGCCGGCACCATGTCGCCCTTCTTGAAGAAGCCAAGATCGCCGCCCTGCTGCGCGGCGCCGGGATCCTTGCTGTACTGCTTGGACAGAGCGGCGAAATCCGCGCCTTTCTTCAACTCCGCAATAATCTTCTTGGCCGTCGCCTCATCGGAGACGAGGATGTGGCGGGCGTGCACCTCCTCCTCTCCCTTCTTGCCAGCAACATCCCTGTCGTAGCGGGCGTGCACTGTGTCGTCGGTGATCTGGGGGGAGACCTCCTTGTGCAGCAGGGCTTCTTCCAGGGTCCGGTCCGTGGCCGCCGCGATCTGGCGCTGCACCGCCGGGTCCTTGTCGAGGCCAGTCTTGCGCGCCTCCGCTACCAGGGCCTGGCCGTCGATCAACTGGTTCAGCAGCAGCGGGTAGAGCTTGTCGGTCGGCATCGCCTTGGCCTGAGCCGGCAGGTTGTCCGCTGCTTCCTTCAGGTCACTCAGATGGATCGGATGCCCGTTGACCTTCGCCACCACCGGATCGCTGGCCGAGGGCTGGGCGGTGGAAGCCGGTGCCTGTGTGGGGGCCGATTGCGCGAAGACGGGCACCGTCATGGTGGCGGTCGCGAGGAGCGTGACGGCAGACAGGCGGACCGCAGCCCGCGCGGCCCAGGCCGCGTGATGTCGCATTAGGTACCCCCATTGGCAGCGGTTCGGGGTTATGACGGAAGCCGTGGCGGCTCACAAGGCTGGCAAAGAGCGGCGCTTGAGGCGGGGAGCGGCACCGTCCGGCGTCGGCCGGCAGCCGGTTCCGGGCCTTCAGGCGTTCCGCAGGGATTGTGCCGTCTGGCCGAAAAGGATTTTCCGCGATTCCTCCGTGTGCTGGCCTTTCCGACGGAGTTCCTTGCCGAGGTCCACCCCCCGCTGCACCGCCGGCCGCGCCTTGATGGCGTCGCGCCAGCGGGACACGTTGGGAAACTCATCGAGGGCTTGGCCGAGCGGCTTGGAAATGAAGACCCAGGGCCAGGATATCATGTCGGCTATGGAATAGTCCTCTAGGATCCAGGCGCGTCCCTCCAGCCGGCGCTCCAGCACGCCAAGGCAACGGTTGTACTCGCCGGCATAACGGCGATGGGCGTAGCTGTGGTCCGCATCCTCGACGCTTTTCGCGTAATTGACGAAGTGGCTGAGCTGTCCCGCCATCGGCCCCAGATTGCCCACCTGCCAGAACAGCCACTCCACGCATTCCTTCCGTCTGCGTGCCGATTTCGGCATGAACCGGCCTGATTTCTCCGCCAGGTGCAGCAGGATTGCGCCGGACTCGAAGACCGGCAGCGGGCCATCCGGCGCGTCGTGATCGACAATCGCAGGCATGCGGGCGTTCGGGCTGATCGCCAGGAAATCCGGCTTGAACTGATCGCCGGCGCCGATATTCACCGGATGCAGCGTGTAAGGCAGGCCGGTCTCCTCCAGCATGATGGAGACCTTCCAGCCGTTCGGCGTCGGCCAGTAATAGAGATCGATCATGGGTTCGCTTTCTCTGCGGTCAGCAGCGCTATGTCTTCCGCCGTGTAGCCCAGTTCGGACAGCACCGCCCTGGTGTGCTGCCCGAGTCCCGGGGCGCCATGGTGGATGGCGGTGGGGGTAGCGGAGAAGCGTGCCGCGGCGCGCGCCTGGCGCAGGCGCCCGGCGGTCTCATGCTCCGTTTCCACGACGATCTCGTTGGCGTGCACCTGCGGGTCGGTGATCATGCGGGTGCGGGTCAGCACCGGCGCGCAGGGCACGCCATGCGCGGTCAGCCGGTCGAGCCATTCCTCGGCGGAGCGGGCGCGCAGCACATCCTGCGTCAGGGCGAGCCGTTCGTTGATATGTTGCTGGCGTAGCGCGGGTGTCTTGAAGCGCGGGTCATCTAGCCATTCCGGCTTGTCCAGCGCGCCGGCAAGCGCCGTCCATTCCCGGTTGGTCTGCACGGCGGCGCTGATATAGCCCGTTGTCGTTTCATAGATCAGGTCAATGAAGCTTGCCGCGTCCTGCTGAGGAAACTCGTTGCCGACGAAGGTCTGGCTGCCCATGTCGGACGACCACAGAAAGGCGATCACCGATTCCAGCATCGACAACCGCACATGCTGGCCTTTGCCGGTGCGTTCCCGCGCCAGCAGTGCGGCGGTGATCGCCTGCGATGCGGTGACGGCGGTCAGCTTGTCGGGAACGATCGTCCGCACCAGGCGCGGCCGTTCCTTGTCGGAGCCGGCCTGGATCGTCGCCAGTCCGGACATGGCCTGCACCAGCGGATCATAGACCGGCTTGGCCGCATAGGGGCCGCGTTCCCCGAATCCGCTGATCGACACATAGACGATATTGGGTGCCACCGCGCGGACCGCGGTTTCCCCAAGGCCCATCCGTTCTGCCACGCCGGGGCGGAAGTTCTGCACAAAGACATCCGCCGTGGCGGTCAGCCGGAGCAACGCTTCCTTTGCATCCGCCCGCTTCAGGTCCAGAGCGACCGACCGCTTGTTACGGTTGTTGTTCACGAACGACGCGGAAAACCCGTTACGCCGGTTGCTGGCGGCGCGGGTGTGATCGCCCCCATCGGGGTTTTCCACCTTGATCACGTCCGCGCCCTGATCCGCCAGGATCATCGTCGCGTACGGGCCCGAGATCATCGAGGTCAGGTCAACGATGCGATACCCGTGCAGCGGGCCCGATACGGCGTCCTCCATGATTGGTTTTCTCCCGCCGCTCGTAATGATGCCGTGCCGCTACAGGTCGACAACGACGTATTGCTCCTCGACCGTCACCGGGATCGTCTCCGCGACGTAGGGTCCTTGTACGACGGCCTGCCCCGGCG
Source organism: Acetobacteraceae bacterium (assembly GCA_035606775.1). Lineage (GTDB taxonomy): Bacteria > Pseudomonadota > Alphaproteobacteria > Acetobacterales > Acetobacteraceae > Rhodopila. Next base: position 6,491 of record DATNEJ010000478.1, read on the forward strand.
TCACTTCAACCGGATAGCTGCGCACCGCGATCCTGCTGGGATCGCAGAAGCTTTGACCGGTGCGGACGTCGAACTCCCACCCATGCCAGGGGCAGCGGATGATCTCACCCTTGCGGGAATATTGATATTGCCCCGGTTCGTCCGATTGGATCAGTCCCGTCAGGATGCCTTCGCACATCGGTCCGCCCTGGTGCGGGCAGCGGTTAAACAGGCCAAAGAACTCGCCGCCAAGATTGAACACCGCGATCGATCGGCCGCGCACCGTCACCAGCTTGCGCTGGCCCGGTGGGATCTCCGAAACGGTGGCAACAACGTGCTTGCTCATGATCGAGGCGTGTCCTGCAAACCCTTGCTTCCGATGGATCGAGGCTAGCCAAGCAAAGCTGGTTGGGCAACGGGCGGTCCTTGACCCGCCGCCGATGGCCGCATATCGCTACGGTAACCATGGGGGAGCCGCCACCGATGAACCGCCTGATCCGTTGCGCCGTCGCCGTGCTTGCCATCTGTCTGACCTTCGGCGGCGTCGCGCAGGCGGAAACCATCCGCCTTGGCGCCATCCTCCCACTCACCGGCCCGGGCGCGCTGATCGGCACGCAGCAGATGCGCGGCATCCAGTTCGCGATCGATCAAGTAAACGCGAAAGGCGGTGTGAACGGCAACAAGATTGAGGTGCTGTTCGAAGACAACCAGGCGAAGCCCGATCAGTCGATCCTGAGCTTCAACAAGCTCGTGGACCTGCAGAAGGTGCCGATGATCTTCTCCGCCTATTCGGGACCCACGCTGGCGATGGCGCCCCTGGCCACCCGCAAGAAGGTGCTGCTGATCAACGCCGGTGCGCAGGCGGACAAGCTGGCCACGGCCTCGCCCTATCTGATCAACACCTTGCCGACGATCGGCGATGAGGTCTCGGTCATTTCCAAATACGTTGTGGGCGAAGGCAAGAAGCGCGCGGCGATCCTGTTCGAGAACGATGCCGCCGGCATCGCCGGCCGCGACGATTACCTCAAGGCGTTTCCGGCAGCGGGGGGGACGATCCTGGCGCAGGAGCCGACGCAGTTCGGCCAGACCGATTTCCGGCCGGCGCTGCTGAAGCTGGCGGATTCCAAGCCGGACGTCATGCTGGTCTCGATCACGGCCGGCCTGCAGCAGATGGCCCAGCAGTACAAGCAGCTTGGCCTGAAGTTCATGGTCGCGGGAACGACGTTCTTCCAGGATCCCTCGGTCGTCGCCGATCCGGCGGCCCAGGGCTTTGTCCATACCCAGGTCCGCATCGACGCACCGCCGGCGCTGGCCGCAGCGTTCAAACAGAAATACGGCGTCGATATGGAGTTCTTCGTCCGTCAGTACTACAACGCGACCGAGATCGTGGTGGCGGTGCTGGACAAGCTGACAGCGGAGAAGAAGCCGATCACGGGCGAGTCGATGCGCGACACGCTGCTGGCGATCCGCAAATTCAATGGCCTGATCCCGCTGGAGTTCAAGTCCAACACCGCGACGGTGAAGCTCGACATCAACGTGATGAAGGACGGCAAGGACGTCACCATCAAGCAGTTGAGCAACGAATAGACAGGACTTCCCCCGGAATCACCTGACAATGCTCGCTGTCCAACTGCTGGTGAACGGCTTCGTCACCGGTTGCGCGCTCGGCGTCGTGGCAATCAGCTTCTCGCTGATCTATGCCACGACGAAGATCTTCCACGTTGCCCACGCCGGCATCTACACCCTCGCCGGCTATCTGGCCTGGACCTTCGTCAGCCATGGCGTGCCTGATATCGCGGCGTTGCTGCTGGCCATTGCCCTCGGCGCCCTTGGCGGCGCAGCGATCCAGCAGTTTCTCTATGCGCCCCTGGAACGCCGCAAAGCGACCCATTTGGTGGTGCTGATCGCCTCGCTGGGTCTGCTCGCCGTTATGCAGAACATCATCGCGGCGGTATACAGCGCGAATATTCTGCAATTTCCCGTTCCCTGGGGCAGCCGCATGGTCGCGGCCGGCAGTATCCGGCTGACCTGGACACAGTTGTTGACTGCCGTGCTCAGCTTGGCCGCCTATGCCGGCACAATGTGGTTCGCGCACCGCACCATCCTGGGCAAGCGCATCCGTGCCGTTGCATCCAATCCGTTCCTCGCCGAGATCACCCGGCTGCAGCCGCAGGCCGTCTACATCTACGTTCTGGCGATCGCGTCGGCGATCGTCTGCCTGCCGGGTGTGCTGGTACCGCTGGACCTGGGGCTGCAACCTTATGGCGGCATTACGCCGCTGCTGACCGCGACCATCGCCATGATCGCCGGCGGCGTCGGCAGCATCAGCGGTGCCTTCGCCCTGTCGGTCCTGATCGCGGAGTTGCAGAACCTCTCGCTGCTGGTGATTCCCGGTGAATGGAGCATCGGCATCACCTTCTTCATCTTCGTCATCTTCATGTTGTTCCGGCCCACAGGGCTGTTCACCAAGGCGCGCTGAGCCATGGATTTCCTGTTCAGCTACATCGCGCTCGCGGAAATCTATGTGCTGCTGAGCCTGTCGACGAACCTGCTGGTCGGCATCGCGGGTATCTTCTCCGTATCCCAGGCGGCGGTATTCGGCGTCGGCGCCTACATCGTCGCCTGGTTCCTGATGAACAACGTCCTGGGATTCGTGCCGGCCTTCCTGATCGCCGCTGCCGGCTGCGTCGTCCTCAACATCCTGCTGACACTGCCGGCACTGCGCGTATCGGGCGACTATTTCGTCGTCACCTCCTTCGGCATCCAGCTTCTGGCAACCGCGGTGTTCACCAACTGGACGACTGGCACCGGCGGCGCGAACGGCTTGCCGGGCATCCCGCCGCCCGATCTGTTCGGCAAGGCGCTGGAAAGCACCGGCCAGATCGTCACGCTCTGCTCCGCCGCGATGGTCCTGAGCTGCGTTGCCTTCTGGCTGGTGATGCGTGCCCCGTTCGGCCGTATGCTGCGGGCGATCCGCGAAGATGAACTGGCGGTTGCGGCGGCCGGAAAGAACGTGCTGCGCGCGAAGGTCTCCGCCGCGGCGCTGGCGGGAGCCTTTGCCGGGATCGCCGGCGGGCTCTACGCGACATTTCTCAGCTTCGTCGATCCGACCTCCTTCGATCTCGATGCGTCGATCCTGATGCTGACGATGGTCGTGGTCGGCGGTGCGAGAACGCTCACCGGCTCGATCATCGGGCCGTTTCTGTTGCTGGCGCTGCCGCAGATCCTGACCCTGATCGAGATTCCCACCACAATCGCCGCCGCGGCCCGCCAGTTGCTCTATGGCGTGCTGCTGATCGCGTTCATGCTGTTCCGGCCGCAGGGTCTGGCGGGAGAGAAGCTGTGAATGCCCCTTACCTCCAGGCGAGCGGTATTGAAGTCAGCTTCGGCGGGTTGCGCGCGTTGCAGGATTGCGGCTTCACCGTCGACCAGGGCCGCATCACCTGCCTCGTCGGTCCGAACGGCGCCGGCAAGACGACGATCTTCAATGTGATCACGGGCTTCCTTCGCCCCGACAGCGGCAGCGTGTCGTTCCGCGGCAAAAGCCTGGACGGATTGAAGCCGCAGGCGATCGTTGACGCCGGCATCGCGCGGACTTTCCAGAACCTGCGCCTGTTCGTCGATCTGACGGCGCTGGACAATGTCGTGGTGGCGCTGCCGTCGCAGGCCGGAGAGGAGCCGGTGGGCGCCATCTTCCGCCCGTTGCACGTCGCCGCGACACAGAAGCGCAAGCGGCAGGAGGCAATGGAGATCCTGGCCCATGTCGGCCTGGAGGCGCGCGCAAAGGATTTCGTCCGCAACCTGTCCTATGGCGAGCAGAAGCTGCTGACGGTCGCGCGCGTGCTGGCGACCGGGGCGGAGCTGCTGCTGCTGGACGAACCGGCGTCGGGCCTGTCGGCCGGCGCACTGGACGCGGTGATGGCGCTGCTGCGGCGCCTGCAGGCGGACGGCAAGACGCTGCTGGTGGTGGAGCACAATACCCGCGTCGTGCAGCAGATCGCCGATGACGTGCTGTTCCTGCACCAGGGCCACCTGATGGCGCAGGGGGCGCCGGCGGAGATCATCAGTGATCCGGCGCTGGCGGAAATCTATTTCGGCGGGGCAATCTGATGGTCCTGCAACTGTCCGGCATCGCCGCGGGCTATGGCGCCAAGACGGTGATTACCGACGTATCGTTTGCACTGGAGCCTGGACAGATCCTGGCCTTCCTCGGCCACAACGGCGCGGGCAAGACGACCACGCTCAAAGCGGTGATGGGCCTCCTGCCGCTCCGTGGTGGAGAGATCGCCTTCGAGGATCGGCGCATCGACCGACTGGATGTCGCCGAACGCGTGGCGCTGGGACTGCGTTTGCTGCCGGAAGGACGCGGTATCTTTCCCGATCTGACAGTGGCGGAGAACATCGACGTGGTGGCGGCGCGCAACATCACGGCCGGCGCGATGTTCAACATCGCCGATGTCTACAAGCTGTTCCCGGTGCTGGATGAGCGCCGTACCACGCGGGCCGGGAATATGAGCGGCGGGCAGCAGCAGATGCTGGCCCTTTCGCTGGCGATCCTCGGCACGCCGCAGTGCTTGCTGCTGGATGAACCGTCGATCGGCTTGGCGCCCAATCTGGTGGAGCGGATGTTCCAGCAGGTGCGGGAGGTATGCAAATCGCATGCGATGACCGCCGTTCTGGTCGAACAGAACGTTGCCGCGGCGATGAAGATCGCCGATCGGGTGGTCATCATGAACAACGGGCAGATCGTCTTCGACGGCTTGCCGGAAGAGGCGCGCGCCTCGAATTTCTGGCACTATTTCTGAATATACCCCGCGCGGCCGGTTGGAACCAGCCACGCGGGGTTGCCGGCTGCTAAAGCGCGCCGAGGATCGCCTCGGCCTTGCTGACCTCGAACCCGCCAGGGGCTTCGACGCCCAGATGCGTCACCTTGCCGTTGTCGGCAATCAGTGCGTAGCGCTGGCTGCGAACCCCCATTCCGCGCGCCGTGACATCCAGTTCCAGGCCGAGGGCCTTCACAAAGGCGGCGGACCCGTCGGCCAGCATCGTCACTTTGTCGCCTGTGCCCTGGTCCTTGCCCCAGGCACCCATGACGAACGCATCGTTCACGGCGATGCAAGCAATCGTGTCGATGCCCTTCGCCTTAATCGCGTCGGCATTCTGCACGAAGCCCGGCAGATGCTTGGCGCTGCAGGTGGGGGTGAAGGCGCCCGGCACCGCGAACAGCACCACTTTCTTGCCCTTGAAGATGTCATCCGTGGAGGTCTCTTTCGGACCCTCCGACGTCGCCATCATCAGTTTCATGGACGGAATCGTGTCACCGACCTTGATCGTCATGGATTGTTCTCCCCCAGATGGGACATGAGGTTGATTGCCGAGGCAGCCACCGGCGGACTCCTAACGCCCCCAGCCGCCGGAGTCACCCCTGGTCGTTCAGGTGGCAGGCGCTGCGATGCCCCGGGGCGATCTCCCGCAGCACCGGCGCCTCGATCGTGCATCGCTCGAACGCATGGGGGCAGCGCGGATGGAAATGGCATCCGGCAGGCGGTGAAAGGGGACTCGGTATCTCGCCCTTGATCGTGGTGAAACGCCGCTTCCGCGCTTCGATACGAGGCACCTGGGCCAGCAGTGCCTGCGTGTAGGGATGATTGGCGTGCGAGAACACCTGATCGGTGGCGGCGGATTCGACGATGCGGCCGAGGTACATGATCAACACACGGTCGGACAGATGCTCGACGACACCAAGATCGTGGCTGATGAACAGATAGGTCAGATTGAGCGTCCGGCGCAGTTCCATGAACAGGTTCAGGATCTGGGCCTGGATGGAAACGTCCAGTGCCGCGACCGCCTCGTCGCACACCAGAAATTCCGGTTGCACCGCGAGCGCACGCGCAATGCCGATGCGCTGACGCTGGCCGCCGGAGAACTGGTGCGGATAGCGCCGCTTGTACGCCGGATCGAGTCCGGCCTGGCGGAGCTGCTGGTCCACGTACTCGTCAAAGCCGCCGTTCGCGATCAGCCCGTGCACGCGGGGAGCTTCACCGACGATCTCCGCCACGCGCAGCCGCGGATTCAATGAGGCATACGGGTCCTGAAAGATCATCTGGACCTTGAGCCGCACCTCCTTCGCCCGATCGGGCGGGAGAGTTGCGACATCCTGCCCGTTCCAAAGGATCTGCCCGGCCGATGGCGGCATGATCCCGGCGACCATACGGCCCAGTGTCGATTTGCCGCAGCCGGACTCGCCGGCCAGCCCGACGACCTCCCCACGCATGACCGAGAGATCGACGCCATCGACCGCGCGCACCGTGTCGTCCGTCAGCCTCGCCCCGAAGCGGCGCGCGACCGCGCGGCTCATACGTTCGGCGGCGTCGTAGCTGCGTCCGAACCGCTTCGACAGACCACGCAACTCAATCATCGGCACCGTCATGCGGGCACCGGCAGCAACGGATGAAAGCAGCGCGCCATCCGGCCGGGCAGCGGTTCGGCGGGCGGTGGTTCCTGTTCGCACATGGCGTCGGTGCGGGCACAGCGCGTGCGAAACGCGCAGCCCGGCGGCAGCCGCAGCAGGCTGGGTGTCGTCCCCGGAATCTGCCGCAACGCCTCCCCCCGACGGTTCCTGCTCGGCACGCTGCCGATCAGGCCGGCAGTGTAGGGATGCAGGGGTCGGTCCAGCACCGCCTCGGACTCACCGGCCTCCACGATGCGACCCGCGTACATCACGGCAATCCGGTCGGCGAGACCGGCAATCACCGAAAGGTCGTGGGTGATCCAGATCAGCGCGGTCCCGTTGCGGACAGCCAGGTTTTGCACCTCGGCGAGGATCTGCGCCTGGATCGTCACATCCAGCGCGGTGGTCGGTTCGTCCGCGATCAGCAGGTCTGGGTTGTGCAGCAGCGCAATGGCGATCGCCACGCGCTGGCGCATGCCACCGGAGAACTGGTGGGGATAGGCACTGAGCCGTTCCTCCGGGCTCGGGATGCCGACCATGCCCAGCGCGTCGCGCGCCCGCGTCCTGGCCTGGCTGTGAGACACTGGCGCGTGGGCACGCACGGCTTCGATCATCTGTGTGTCGATGCGCAGGACCGGATTGAGCGTCACCATCGGGTCCTGGAAGATCATCGCGATACGGTTGCCGCGCAGCATGCGCAGCGTCCGTTCGCTCAGGCCGGCCAGGTCCTTGCCCTGATACAGGATCGAACCGCCGGTGATACGCCCCGGCGGATCGACCAAGCCCATGATGGAAAATCCGGTCACCGACTTACCGGATCCCGACTCGCCGACAAGGCCCAAGACCTCGCCAGACGCGACGCTGAAGGAGACGTCGTCCACGGCCTTCACCACGCCGTCGCGGGTGAAGAAATGCGTGCGGAGATTGCGGACCTCGATGGTCGCGGTCATCGCGACAGCCGGGGATTGAGCACGTCGCGCAACTGATCGCCGACGAGGTTGATCGAAACGATCGTGACCAGCAGGGCGATCCCCGGATAGAAGCTGATCCAGTATTTGCCTGACAGCATGTATTGATAGCCGTTGGCGATCAGCAGGCCAAGGGAAGGCTCGGTGATGGGGACGCCGAGGCCCAGAAAGGAAAGGGTGGCCTCCAAAGCAATGGCGCGCGCCACCTGCTGCGTGGCGATGACGATCAGCGGCGGCAGGCAGTTGGGCAGCAGGTGGCGGAACAGGATACGCCGCCAGGGCAGAGCCAGGCACTCGGCTGCCTCGATATACTCGCGCCTGCGCTCCACCATCGCCGTGGCGCGCACGGTGCGGGCATAATACGCCCATTCCACCACGATCAGCGCCAGCACGACATTCATCACGCCCTTGCCCAGCACGGCCAGGATCATCAGCGCGACCAGGATGGACGGGAAGGACAATTGCAGATCGACAAGCCGCATGATCGCGGCGTCAATTTTGCCGCCGAACCAGGCGGCGATCAGGCCCAACGTGGTCCCGACGGCCGCGGCGAATATGGCGGAGCCGACGCCGACGCCAAGGCTGATGCGCAGCCCGTAGAGCATGCCCGAGAACATGTCCCGGCCCTGATCGTCGGTGCCGAGCAGATAGGTGTAGCCGACGGAGGAGCTGGAGCCGGGGGGAAGGCGCGCATCCATGATGTCAAGCTGCGCAAGGTCGTAGGGATTCTGCGGCGCGATCAAGGACGCGAAGATTGCCGCCAGCGCGATCAGCACGAAGACGGCAAGGCCAACCAGCGCCAGGCGTGACTCGCAGAACTGGGAGACGAACCGGCGGAACGGCGTTTCCTCCCGCCGGCGGGAAGACGGAAGGACGACGCTCGTCATGCCTTGTGTTCCAGCCGCACGCGCGGATCGAGGATGGTGTAGAGGATATCGACGATCAGGTTGATGGTGACGAACAGCAGGACGATCATCATCAGGTAGGCCACGATCACCGGACGATCGAGCACGTTGATGCTGTCGATGATCAGCTTGCCCATGCCCGGCCAGGCGAAGACGCTTTCGGTCACCACCGCGAACGCGACCGTGGAGCCGAGTTCAAGTCCGACGACGGTCACCACCGGGATCAGGATGTTCTTCAGGACGTGAACGAAGATGACCCGTGCCGGCGACAGGCCCTTGGCGCGGGCGAATTTGATGAAGTCCATCGGCAGGATTTCCCGCACGCCGGCACGGGTGAGTCGCAAGACGAGCGAGATGTTGAACAGAGCAAGGTTCAGCGCCGGCATCAGCATGTGGCGCAGGCCGTCCCAGGTCAGGAACGACCATTGCACACCGAACAGCGGCGCGGTGGCGCCGCGTCCGGTCGATGGCAGCCAGCCAAGCTGCACGGCAAAGACCATGATCAGCATCAGGCCGACCCAGAAGGTGGGCAGCGAAAAGCCCAGGATGCTGCCCGCCATGATCGTCCGGCTGATCAGGTTGTTCGGCTTCAATCCGGCAAAGAGGCCCAGGGGAACACCGATGATGATGGAAAGCAGCACCGCCGTGACGGCGAGTTCCATCGTCGCGGGCATCCGCTGCGCGATCAGCGTGAGGGCTGGTTCGTTGAACACAAAGCTGCGGCCCAGGTTCCCGTGCAGCGCGTCGATGACGAACAGCAGGTACTGCCGCCACAGCGGCTGATCGAGCCCAAGCGTCGCGATGATGCGCGCCCGTTCCGCCTGATCGGCTTCCGGTGAGATCAGGACATCCACCGGATTGCCGATCACGTGCACGCCGATGAAGACGATGACAGTCATCGCCACGATAACGAAGATCGCCTGGATGAGGCGGCGGATCAGCCAGGCGAGCATGCTACTTCTGTTCCCTCACTCCCATGGCCAAAGTGGCTTCGCCGACTCGCGGCTCGTAGACCAGCCCTTTGCGCGTGGCCCAGATCGCCTTCTGCTGATGCAGTGGAATCTGCGCGACGTCGTCCTCGGCCATTTTCGTCGCTTCGCGGACCAGCGTCTCCCGGTCCTCGTCGTCCATCGTGCTCATGGCCTTGTCGAGCAGCGCGTCGAGTGCCGGATTGGAGTAGCGGCCGCGATTGGCGCTGCCCAGGCCGCGGGCCGGATTCCATGTGGCGACCAGGGGACGCATCGCGCCGAGGCCCTCCCCGCTCGCGACGCCCCAGCCCAGCAGGTAGATGGAAAAATCCTGCTTGCCGGCCTTGGTGATGAAGGCCGTCCAGGGCAGCGCCTCCACCGTGGTCTGCACGCCGATGCGCTGCCACATCTGGCCGATCGCCTGGATGATCTTCGCATCGTTGACGTAGCGGTTGTTCGGCCCGTGGATGGTGACGCGCAGGCCGTTCGGATAGCCGGCCTCCGCCAGCAGGGCCTTGGCGCGGGCCGGATCGAAGGGTGGCGGCGGCACGTCCTTGGCGTAGGTGGGATTGTCCGGCGGCAGCCATTGCCCGGTGGGAATGGCGGTGCCCTCCATCACCCGATCGACGATCGCCTGCCGGTTGATCGCCAGCGACAGCGCCAGGCGCACCCGCCGGTCATTCAGCGGATTGGTCGTCAGCGTCTCTCCGTTGGGACCCGTGACGTACGGCGTCGGGCCCTGGCGCGAGCGGTCGAGCCACAGGAAGATCGAGCGGTTACTCACCACCTCAAACAGCGAGACTCGCGGGTCCTTTCGCAGTCTTGCCACGTCCGCGGTCGGCACGAATTCGATCATGCC
>DATNEJ010000479.1:0-2973 GCA_035606775.1 Acetobacteraceae bacterium
CCGCGCAGCGCCGCAGGGTCCTGTTTCGTCAGCAGCAGCGCGTTCCGCCCGCCCATCGAGTGGCCCATGACGATCGGCCGCCGCAGCCCCATCGCCGCGATGAAGGCAGCGGCATCCAGCGCCATCATATGGTTCGAATACAACACGTCGCGCGCCCATTCGCTGTCGCCGTGCCCTCGCTGATCCAGCGCGAGAACGCGAAACTGCTGCGCCAGACAGAGACTCACCAGATCCCAGGAATGCGCGGACTGGTGCCCGCCGTGCAGCAGAATGATTGTCGGTGCCTCGGAATGGCCCCATTCAAGATAGTGGAAGCGAAGCTGCCGCAGAACGACATTGCACGACGCGTAAGGCACATCCGGCGCATGCGGAATGCCCAGATCGGCCGCACTTGCCAGCAGGCTGCGGAACTCATCGGTGCGAGTCATATCCAGCGGCTGCGAGCCCTCGGCGAATGCATTCAGGTACACGGGCAAACCTCGACGTTCGGCAGGTTGTCATTGCAGCGGGAACCCGGGGGCCGTCCGAGGTGGTCGTGACGCCGGGCGCCTGGGCAATACTGATAGGGACAAGACTGATACGGGCGCCGTGTCGGGATCAACCCGGCGCCGGACCGGCCGGCTGTGCGGGGCCTGCGCCAGGGCCGGGACCAAAGGCACGCTTTTCGTAGACGGAGGCGATGTGGCTGCCGTCCCACACGTAGCAGAGGTGCCGTTCCTGCCTGGGATTGGTCAGACACCGCGGCCGGAAGACAGCAGCGCACGATCCCCCGGCGTGGCGCACGCTGTCATACACGATGCCCTCGGCGCCCGCTTCGCGCAGCCGGCGCGCCAGACTCTGGCCGGCCTTGTAGTCGTCGGAATGGTAGATCGCCGGCCAGGTTTCCCGCATGCCGCGCAGGTCATGCAGCCTCCCCGTCAGATCGACGGTGTAGACCCGCATGTCCAGTTCCATGCGTGGCTGCGCCGTCGCGCGCATGAAGCGTGCCCGGTGGTGCTTGGTTTCCTCCACCGCCGTCGGCAGGTCATGCGCCGCGTAGAAGACACCGAAGCTGCCGTCGGCGAACCGGCTGCCGTCGCGGTTGATATGGGTGAACGCCGCCATGACGATCGTTGCGCCCGGCCCGCTCGCCCGCTCCTCCGCCGGCACCAGGGCGATGTCGCCAATCTCGTCGCGGATACGGTCGTTCGTCAGCGATTCCAGCTCGATCAGCGCTTCCCAGTCCGACGGATCGGCAATCCGCTCGAACAGGTCGATCGGTGGGAACCGGCTGGGCACGATTCGCCAGCTTGGCTTCCAGGCGATGATGCGGCAGGGGATGGAAGCAATCGACAGCGCGCTGCTGCCCGGAGCGGTGTCTGCCCCGCTCACGCCCATCCGCCGCGCTGGGCGTCGAGATACTGCCGGACCAGAAACAGGTCGGCGACATGACCCGACAGCATGCGCTGCAAGGCGGACCGGCCGCCGAACAGCGGCGCATCGTTGGGCGCCCGCACCCAGGCATCCGCCGCCTGCTCATTCGGCAGCAGGATCTGCAGCGCCTTGTAGATGCCGAGGAGATACGAGAGCCGTTCGAGCGTGTCCTTCGGCAGATCCACCTGCGGGTCCTTCCGCCAATGAAAGAACGTCGAACGCGCCGTGACCCCGAGCAGTGTCATCTGTTCGGCGACGGTGAGCCTCCAGAGGGCGGAGAGGCGAAAGAACGCCTTCAGTCCAGCGGCCGAAAGGGTCTTCCGGTCAAGAACGGCGCTGCGATCGGTGATCGCGGGCATGCGGCTAATCCAATACTGTTCTATCTGACTTCATATAGGTAAAATTGGACTCGCCGCAAGAATCAGGGCAGCCCGCCTCAGGCTGCCCGCGCCGCGCGGTTCAGCGCGGCGACGATCATCGCAATCCCCTGAGTGTGCCAGCGCTGGACCGCCTTGTGATCGGCCCCCAGCGTCGCGCCGAGCCGGCGCCACGGAAAAAGGTGACGGTCGGTGATCGGATGCACCAGGCTGCGCGCACCCACGACGCGCCGCAGCAGGTAGCGGTCCTGGGGGATCAGCGGGATCCAGGCCATCGCCTCATCCATGCGGGTGATCTTGTCCGATGACGGCACGCCTGGCCGGAGGCGTGCTTCGCTCCACCCGTAAGCTTCGAGGGCGGTATGGACGATTTCGAGGGACGAGGTGCGGAGCCGGGTTGACCAGCCGGTGCCGGGAAGGGCGAGCAGGGTCGCGCCTGCTTCCTCCAGCCGATAGATGACGAAATCTGCATCGATTGCATAAGCCTCGAGATGGTGCGGACGGTTCACCGGCGCGGCGATGTCGGTGCGGGACGCGCGTGTGCCTGACTGCGACATTGGGGTTCCTCGGACGGACTGGTTGTGGAATCGGGAGGCGTGCGGCAGCGGCATCAGGCCGGGATGACGCGTTTCGGGCCGCGTTTCGGGTCGCGCCGCGGGTAGGGCATTCCCTCCAGAGCCGAACCGCGGGTGAGGGGGCCCCAGGTGCGGGCGTGGCCGGGCGGCAGCGGCGGCCGTTCCGGGTCCTCCGGCGGCGGCACGAAGTCGGGCGGCGGGCGGCGGGCCCCGATGGTTCGGCCGCGGGCGATGACCGTCCAGCGGGTGAATCCCAGGGCGGTGGCAACGGCATCCCAAGTTGCGCCCTCGGCGCGCAGGCGCCTGATCTGGGTATCCTGAGCGTCGGTCCAGAGCAGTCTTCTGGGCATGAAAAGGCTCTCCGTTTCGAACATAACATGAACATCACGGAAGTTAGTGGCTATGACCCATATAGTCAATGTAAATAACATATCCGTCACCGCGACTGACGCCGGCTGCCGAGGTTTATCGGCTCCAGGCGCTTTCAGGGTTGGCACCGTTAGTCCGTATCAGATATACTAACGCACATGAGCGATCCGATGCAGATTGGCGCCCGCATTCGCGACATCAGGCGAGAGCGTGGTATGACCCAGGAGGAACTCGCCGCC
>DATNEJ010000486.1:0-6730 GCA_035606775.1 Acetobacteraceae bacterium
TGAAAGGGTTGCGCCTCGCGCGGCTGCCGGCGGCGGAGCGCGAAGGCATCGATGGCGCCGTGCTGGCGGCTTATGGCCGGTCGGTGGATATGCTTGCCGATCTCGGGGCTGAGATCGTCGACCTCGACCTGCCGGTGCGCTTTGCCGGCCTTGGCGCGCTGAACGGCCGGATCATGTCGGCCGAGGCCTATGCCGCGCTGGCGGACCTCGTGGACGATCCTGCGCAGCCTCTGGATGAGGCCGTGCGACCCCGTGTGCGGGCCGGTGCCGCGATTTCCTCTCGCGACTACCTGACCGCGCTCGCCGAACGCGAACGGCTGAAGCAGGTCTATGCCGCCGCGACGGCGGATGTGGACGCGGTCCTGACCCCCACCGCCGTGACGCCGGCGATTCCGGTCGCCACGATCGACCAGAATACGACGCCCGCGATGCTGACACGGTGGGTCAACTTCCTCGACCTCTGCGCCCTTGCCGTGCCCAACGGCTTCACAGCGGACCAGTTGCCGACATCGCTGCAGGTGGTGTGCCGGGGCTATGACGAGGCGACAGCGTTGCGCATTGGCTGGGCGTATCAGAGGGCGACGAGCTGGCATGAGCGCGTGCCGCCGATGGCGGCGATGTAGCCGGCACCCGTCGCGCCACCCGCTGAGCCGCACGATTGTCTGCCGCCCGTCATTCCGCCCTGAAGGAGCCGTACGTGTGACCGAGTCATCCCAGCGCATCGTGATTGCCGGTGCCGGCCATGCCGGCGGATCCGCGGCGGCGCTGCTGCGTCAGTTCGGTTGGCCGGGTGCCATCACGTTGATCGGCGCCGAACCCCTGCCGCCCTACCAGCGTCCACCGCTGTCGAAGGCTTGGCTCAAGGGTGAGGCGGATGCGGACAGCCTGGCCTTGCGGCCCGCTGCCTTCTATGCCGGGGCCAATATCGACCTGCGGCTGAATACCAACGTCGTCGCGCTCGACCGCGCGGCGCGGGCCGTGGTCCTGGATAGCGGAGAGGCGGTCTCGTATGACCACCTTATCCTGGCACTCGGCGCCCGGGCGCGCCGGCTGCCGCTGCCGGGGATTAACCTGCAAGGCGTGCTGGAACTGCGCAGCGCGGCCGACGCCGATCGACTGAAGGCGGCGCTCGCCCCAGGGCGGCGGCTGGCGGTGATCGGTGGGGGTTACATTGGGCTCGAAGCCGCCGCCTCTGCCCGGGCGCTGGGCGCCTCGGCGATCGTGATCGAACGCGAGGCCCGCATTCTTGCCCGCGTCGCGTGCCCCGTCCTGTCCGAGTTCTTCCAGTCCTACCATCGCGGCCAGGGCGTCGAGATCGTCGTGGGCGCGCAGGTGACCGCGCTGGAAGGGGACGGTGGCCGCGTGACCGGCGTGCGCCTGGGTGACGGGACCACGATCCCGTGCGATGTGGCGCTGGTCGGGGTCGGCGCGGTCGCCAACGACGAGCTGGCCCGCGATGCCGGACTGCCCTGCGACGGGGGTATCGTCGTCGATCTCGCCGCCCGTACCGCGGACCCGGCGATCTTCGCCATCGGCGACTGCACAAGGCGCCCGCTCCCGCTGTATGACCGGATGTTCCGCCTGGAGAGCGTGCCGAATGCGCTGGAGCAGGCGAAGCAGGCAGCGGCGGCCATTTGCGGCAAGCCGTCGCCGGCGCCGGAGGTGCCCTGGTTCTGGTCCGACCAGTACGATCTGCGCCTGCAGATCGCCGGCATCCCGTTCGACGCGGTGGAGATCGCCGTACGGGGCGACATCGCGGCGGGCAAGTTCGCCCTGTTCCATCTGACGGCCGAGGGCACGGTTCAGGCCGTGGAGGCGGTCAACGCCTCCACCGAATTCATGGGCGGGCGGCGCATCATCGCACGCCGCAAACAACTGGCTCGCGCCAAGATCGAGGATATGTCAGTCTCGATGCAGGAACTCGCGGCCTGAAGCGCCGCCTGCCAGGGAAGATGCATGCCAACGATCACTTACATCGAACACAACGGGACCGCGCATCCGGTTGAGGTTCCGGTCGGCAAGTCGGTGATGCAGGGCGCGGTCGAGAACAACGTGCCGGGCATCGACGCCGATTGCGGCGGCGAATGCGCCTGTGCCACCTGCCACGTCTATGTCGATGCGGCCTGGCTGGCCAGAGTCGGGCTGCCGGTTACCGGTTCCCAGGAAGCCAGCATGCTGAGCTTCGCCGCGGTGACCCAGGATGACTCGCGCCTCTCCTGCCAGATCCCGGTCACGGCCGAAATGGACGGACTGGTTGTGCGGATGCCGGAAGGGCAGCACTGAACAGAATTTTGGAGATTCCACTGTGAACGCACCGGTTCATTTTGATCCTGCCATGGATGCCTTGTCCGTGCCGCTGGATCGGATCGATGTCAGCGATCCGACGCTGTACCAGCAGGACATCTACCACCCGTACTTCGCCCGCCTGCGCCGGGAGGATCCGGTCCATTACCGCAAGGACGGGATGTACGGGTCGTTCTGGTCGGTGACCCGCTTCAAGGACATCATGCAGGTTGAGACCAGCCAGGCGGTCTATTCATCCGAAGCGCGGTTGGGCGGCATCACCATCACCGACCGCCCCATGGAATTCCGCCGGTCCAGCTTCATCTCCATGGACCCTCCGCGGCACGACGAACAGCGGAAGGTCGTCAGCCCGATCGTTGCACCGGCGAACCTCAACAACATGTCGGGCATCATCCGCGAGCGGGTGTGCAAGGTGCTCGACAACCTGCCGCGCAATGAGACCTTCGACTGGGTGCAGCGCGTCTCCATCGAACTGACGACGCTGATGCTGGCCACGTTGTTCGACTTTCCGGTGGAGGAACGCCGCAAGCTCACGTTCTGGTCGGATTGCGCGACCGCCGACGTCAATGCCGGCGGCATCGTCGATTCCGAGGAGAAGCGGCTGGAGATCCTGACGGAGGCGCTGCGCACTTTCACAGCCCTGTGGCACGAACGGGCCGCCCGCCCGGCGGGGTACGACCTGATCTCCATGCTGGCGCACGGGGAGGCGACGAAGAACCTGGTCAACGATCCGGCGGAATTCCTGGGCAACCTGACGCTGCTGATCGTCGGCGGGAACGATACGACGCGCAATTCCATGAGCGGCGGATTGCTGGCGTTGTGCAAGCATCCGGCCGAGTACCGGAAGCTGCGCGACAATCCGGCACTGATCCCCAGCATGGTGCCCGAGATCATTCGCTGGCAGTCGCCGATCGTGCATATGCGCCGCACCGCCCTTGCCGACGCCGAACTCGGCGGCAAGCAGATCAGGAAGGGCGATAAGGTCGTGATGTGGTACGTCTCGGGCAACCGGGATGAGGAATCAATCGAGCGCCCCGATGATTTCATTATCGATCGTGCCAGGCCGCGGCATCATCTTTCCTTCGGCTTCGGCATCCATCGTTGCGTGGGGAATCGCCTGGCGGAATTGCAGCTTACGATCCTGTGGGAAGAGGTCATGAAGCGCTTCCCGGTGATCGAACTCGTGGAAGAGCCGAAGCGCATCTACTCCAACTTCATCCACGGCATCACCGAGATGAAGGTGCGCATTCCCGCCTGATCGTCCGGAGCGTGATCGTTGGAGGCGGTATCGCCGAGACGTGAATCGCGCGATCAAACCGGAGCGTGATCGTTGGAGGC
The DNA here is from genome assembly GCA_035606775.1 of Acetobacteraceae bacterium. Lineage (GTDB taxonomy): Bacteria > Pseudomonadota > Alphaproteobacteria > Acetobacterales > Acetobacteraceae > Rhodopila. The sequence goes on from DATNEJ010000486.1 coordinate 3,643, forward strand.
GGCATCGCCGGAGACGTGAATCGCGCGATCAAACAGGACGGCTGCTGCCGCGATTGCGGCGTCTCCTTATTGCCGGCAAGGTCCCTGACCGGTCCGCCCCGGCCAGGAGGAACAGGAAATGACGGAGATCGCCCCGCTGGATGAGGCTGTGCTTCCGGCCGGTATCCGCTCGCGGTTCATGCCGAATGGCAACGGGCTCCGCATGCATTTCCTGGAGGCGGGGGAGCCGTCCCCTGGCCGCCCCTGCGTGCTTCTGCTGCACGGGTTTCCGGAGCTGGCGTATTCCTGGCGCAAGGTGATGCTGCCGCTTGCCGCGGCCGGATTCCATGTCATTGCGCCCGATCAGCGGGGCTACGGGCGCACTACCGGCTGGGATGCGCGCTACGACGGCGATTTGGCCTCTTTTCGGGTCATGAACCTCGTTCGCGACCTGCTGGGCCTGCTTGCCGCGCTCGGCTATGGTTCGGTCGCGTCCGTCATCGGGCACGATTTTGGCGCGCCCATCGCATCGTGGTGCGCGCTGATCCGTCCCGACGTGTTCCGCTCGGTGGCGATCATGAGCGCGCCGTTCTCCGGCCCGCCTGCCATCACGACCGGCCCGCCCGAACCGCGGGGGCTCGCGGACAGCCGGATCCATGAGGCGCTGGCATCGCTTCCCCGGCCGCGCAAGCACTATCAGCGGTATTATTCAACGCCGCAGGCGAACGCCGACCTGTGCGACTGCCCGCAAGGCATTCATGATTTCCTGCGGGGCTACTACCACCACAAGAGCGCCGACTGGGCGGACAACCGCCCGTTCCGCCTGGCCGCATGGAGCGCCGAGGAACTGGCGCGCATGCCGACGTATTACATCATGGACCTCGACCGGACGATGGCCGAAACGGCGGCGGCCGAGATGCCGACCGCGGCGCAGATTGCCGCGTGCCGGTGGCTGCCCGACGCCGAACTGCGGGTCTACAGTGAAGAGTACCGGCGGACGGGTTTTCAGGGCGGCCTGCAGTGGTACCGGTTCCTCACGCAGGATGTCGGCCGCAGCGATCTGGAAGTGTTTTCCGGCCGCACGATCGATGTGCCGTCGCTGTTCATCGCCGGACGAAGCGACTGGGGCGTGTATCAATCGCCCGGCGCCTTCGAGCGCATGCAGGGCACGGTCTGCACGCGAATGACCGGCTGCCACCTGATCGAAGGCGCGGGCCACTGGGTGCAGCAGGAACAGCCGGAACAGGTGAGCGAGCACCTGGTGCGGTTCCTGAAGGACGCCGGCTGACGCGCCGGCGGAGTTGCCAGCATAACGGCTGCGCGACATTCTCCCCGCTCACCAAATCCTGAGCGAATCCTGTCATGATCCACCTGAGCCCCAGGGGCGCCGATTACCTGCAACGCGCGCGTGAACTCGGCCCGGAAATCGACGCGGCGGCAGACGAGATCGAGCAGCGTCGCGACCTGCCATCGGGGCTTTTCGCCAGTCTCCGTCAGCGCGGGCTTTTTCGGCTGGTCCAGCCTGAGCCGTATGGCGGCGCCGAATTGGACCCGCCGTCTCTCGTTCAGGTGATCGAGGAGGTCGCGCGCCACGATGCCAGCACGGCATGGTGCCTTGGGCAGACCAATGTCTGTGCGATGACCGCGGCTTACCTCGACCCTGCCGTTGCACGCGATATTTTCGGTCCGGAGGGCGGCATTCTGGCGTGGGGTCCCGGCCCGGGTGAGGCGCACGTCGTGCCGGGTGGATATCGCCTGAACGGCCGGTTCGCCTTTGCCAGCGGCAGCCGCTTGGCGACCTGGCTCGGCGCACACGTGCCGGTGATCGAGCCGGATGGCCGCAAGCGCTGCCGGCCCGACGGGACGCCGTCGGTCTACACGATGTTCTTTCCGAAACACCAGGCCGAGGTCGAGGACACGTGGCAGGTGATGGGCCTGCGCGGGACCGGCAGCGACAGCTACACGGTCACGGATTTGTTCGTGCCGGAAGCCTACAGCATGGAGCGCTATACGGCGGCGAAGCCTGTTGTCTCGGGCGCGCTTTATACCTTCACGCCGAGCACGCTTTATTCGTCGAGCTTCGGGGGTGTTGCGCTGGGTATCGCCCGCAGCGTGATGGAGCGGTTCGTGACCGACATTCGCGACACGAAGCCGCGTGGTGCCAGCCGGACCCGTGGTGAAAACAACGTGATTCAATCGCAGGTTGGCCAATGCGAAGCACGCCTGCGGTCAGCCCGTATGTTTCTTCTGGGATCAATCAGCGAGATATGGCAGCGCGCGCAATTAACCCGAGAATTGCCGCTGGACGATCTTGTGACCATGCGGCTGGCCTCCACCTGGGCAATTCAATCGGCACGGGAAGTCGTCGCCACGCTCTATGCTGCTGCGGGTGCGGTCGCCATCTTCAACGCGCGTCCGTTTGAGCGCCGGTTCCGCGACATTCATACTGTCACGCAGCAGATCCAGGGGCATCCCGCGCATTTCGAAACCGTGGGGCAGATACTCCTCGGCCGCGCGCCGGATCGCTCGATGTTTACGTTCTGAAATCAGCAGGCCGGAAATCGCCGGCCGGGGAAAGGCTGCGGCGCGTGGCACGGATGCCGCACTTTGTTGCGGCGGCCCACTGGGCGCGGGGCTGCGGGCGGGTCGGCGACGGGCGTTCTGTTCGTGCTGGATACGGACTATCTCAAATGTCTCAGTATGCTGACTCGATTGCGCGGAATGCTCGCATTCGGCGGATGGTGAAGAAACGAAAACGAAATCAATTACCAGCCGGATGCATTACAGCGCGATGAACGGTTCCGTGCGCAACGCGTTACACATGTGTCTTACATCACGGTAATGCTGATGGTTTGACGAGAGCTATTGCTAATTCCCATCGTAAGGCGAGATGTCACTCGTCAACTGCGCAATGTTGCCATCTATCGTCACGGAACGATCGATCGAAAGACGCTCACGGATTTTCTCAACCAACATTCCAGTTGTGATCCGCACACGAAAATTTTGCTTTCTCCGATAATTGGACGCGGAGTAGCGTCGCTCAACAAGATGGGTTGGGACCTCGAACCGACTCTGGCTTGCATGGAGAACGGCAATGGCCAGTTTGGTG
>DATNEJ010000500.1:0-6000 GCA_035606775.1 Acetobacteraceae bacterium
CTCCCGCGGCGCAGGCGGACCTCGCCCCAAGCGCGAAAATACGACCGACGTCTGGAAAACGGCAGCGTCGAACGTCCACTGGTCAACACAGCCGCGCTCCGTGTTGACCATGCCAAACGCGTCGGGGCCAGTTCCTACAGACCTGACCAGAACGCCTTGAAATCTCTGAAGATTCTGGAGCGGGCGAAGGGATTCGAACCCTCGACCCCAACCTTGGCAAGGTTGTGCTCTACCCCTGAGCTACGCCCGCGCCCCCAAAAGTCAGGCGCCGGGTTCTATGCGGCTTCGTCCCCGATTGCAAGCAGCCCGCCGCCCCGGGCGACCACCCGACGCCGGCTCTGGACGCCGGCCGCACGGCCCGGCATGGTCCCCCTGACCCGCAAAAGGCGCTTGCCTCTCACGCGCCCGAGAACATCTAAAAGGTCCACCCAGACAGACGGACCAGGAACCGAGCCCATGGACCACATCATCGGCCAGACCGACCCCGCCACAGGTGCCGCCGGACCGGCCGCCGCCAACATGATCGTCGATGCCACGCAGCAGACCTTCATGAAGGAGGTCGTGGAGGCATCCCGCACCGTCCCGGTCCTGGTGGATTTCTGGGCAACCTGGTGCGGCCCGTGCAAGCAGCTCACCCCCACGCTCGAAAAGGTGGTCCGCTCCGCCGGCGGGCGGCTGAAACTGGTCAAGGTGGACATCGACCAGAACCGCGCCCTGGTCCAGCAACTCGCGCAACTCGGCCTGCCGATGCAGTCCGTCCCGACCGTCGCCGCTTTCTGGCAGGGTCAGATCGCCGACATATTCCAGGGCGCGCTGCCGGAATCGGAGGTGAAGCGTTTCGCCGAAGCGCTGCTGAAGATGGCCGGCGGCTCGATGCCCGCGGCGGACCTGCTGGCGGAGGCGCGGGCGGCCCTCGAACAGGGCGATGCCGAACAGGCCGGCGAACTGTTCAGCGCCCTGTTGCAGGAAAGCACCGACAACGGCGACGCCTGGGGCGGCCTCATCCGCTCCCTCATGGCGCTCGGCCGGGAAGACGACGCCGCGCAGGCGCTGGCGCAGGTGCCGGAAAACCTCCAGGACCATGCGGAGATTGCCGGCGCACGCAGCGCCCTGACCCTGGCCCAGGAAGGCCGCGCCGCGAAGGGACAACTGCAATCCCTTCAGGCGAGTGTGGCCGCGGACCCGGCCGACCATCAGGCGCGCTACGATCTCGCCACCGCGCTGAACGCCATGGACGAACGCGAGCGGGCCGCCGACGCGCTCCTGGAAATCGTGCGCCGCAACCGGTCCTGGAATGAGGAGGCGGCGCGCTTGCAACTGCTCAAGTTCTTTGAAGCCTGGGGCTCCGACGATCCCGCTACCTCCGCTGCCCGCCGGCGCCTCTCCGCGATACTCTTCAGTTGACCGCAGGCGTGCGCCGCCCCGGCGGTGCACGCGGAAGACCGGAACAACAGGGCGCGGGTTCCGATTCCGGCACGCGCCGGCGATAACAAACTTCGGAATCGGGACACGACAATGCCGGCGTTCCACCCCGCCCCTGGCGATCTTCCCACGGAGCTCGCGGTATTCCCGCTCCCCGGTGCGCTCCTGCTGCCGCGCGGCAAACTGCCGCTGAACATCTTCGAGACGCGCTATCTGGCGATGACCGAGGACTCGCTCGCCAGTGGCCGCATGTTCGGCATGATCCAGCCCGACTCGACCGCGGAAGCCCTTCCCACCGGGCCGGGCCTGTTCAATGTCGGCTGCCTGGGCCGGCTTTCCTCGTTCAGCGAAACCGATGACGGCCGCTTCCTGATTACCCTCACCGGTGTGATCCGCTTCAGCATCGACAGCGAGTTGGAGATGCGGCGCGGCTATCGCCGGATCCGCGCGGATTTCTCCGCCTACCTTGGCGATCTGAACCTCGATCCGCAGCCCACCGGGATCGAACGCGAAATCCTGGTGGCCGCACTCCGCGCCTATTTCGCGCGCCGCAACGTGGACGCAAACTGGGACGCGATTCGCCGCATGCCGGACGAAACGCTGGTCGTCACGCTTGCCATGGTCTGTCCCTTCGAGCCGGTGGAGAAACAGGCGCTGCTCGAGGCCCCGGATGAGGCACAGCGCGCCGCTACGCTGCTCGCTCTGTTGCAGATGGGGGCCGCCGCGCCGGATGAATCGCCCGGCCGGCCTGTCAGTTGACCGCAGAGGAGGCCGCATGTCCGAAACGCCGTCCGGCGAGCGCCCGCGCAATACCCAGGTCGATCCGCGCCTGCTGGAGATCCTCGTCTGTCCTTTGACCAAAGGGCCGCTGGAATACGACCGCGAGGCCGGGGAGCTGATCAGCCGCAAAGCCGGCCTCGCCTATCCGGTCCGCGACGGGATTCCCATCATGCTGCCCGAGGAAGCGCGGCAACTGGACGAGTGATGCCGGTCCCGACCGAAATACGCCTCGACCGCGCCGCAAGCCTCCTGCACGTCACCTTCGATGACGGTTCGGCATTCGCATTGCCGGCGGAATATCTGCGCGTGGAAAGCCCCAGCGCCGAAGTGCAGGGCCACGGCCCGGGCCAAAGGCAGGTCGTCGCCGGTCGCCGCCATATCGGCATCATCGCGATCGAGACCGTAGGCAACTACGCCGTCCGCCTGACCTTCGACGACCTGCACGACACCGGCATCTATTCGTGGGAGTATCTGCACGAACTGGGCGTTCAGCAGGACCGTCGCTGGGCCGCCTATCTCGACGCCTTGGCCGCCCGGGGCCTAAGCCGGGACCCGACATAACACCCACAGGAAGACCTGAGCCGACTGGCATGGCCTCACGTTCCTTGACCGAGACGGACCGTGCCGCCTGGGCCGATTTCAGCAGCCGGATTTCTCCTCTGCGGAGGCATGCACGGACCACGCCGCAGCAAGCGCCATCCCAGCCTGCGCCGCAACCGCTGCCGAAACCCCAAGCATCGTCCCAGGCTGCACGCTTGGCAGCGCCCGGCGTTGCCATCGGCGATCAGCCCGGCGGATTGGACAGCGCCACCTGGCACCGTTTCCGCTCCGGCAAGCTCTCCGCGACTCGAAAGCTCGACCTGCACGGCCTGACCACCCAGCACGCGTTCCGCGCCCTGACCGCCTTCCTCCGTTCCGCTCATGCGGAACGAATGAGGTGCGTCGAGGTCGTGACCGGCCGCGGCAACGGCGAAACCGGCGGCGCGATCCGCCGCGAATTTCCGCACTGGCTGAACCTGCCGGAGATCCGGCCTCTCGTGCTTGCTGCCAGCCATCCGCACCCGGCCAATCCGGGTTCGGTGCGCCTGCTGCTGCGCCGGCCACGGTGACTCCGTTCGGTGCCCGCCTGCGCGCGCTGCGTGCTGAACGCGGCTTTACGCTCAAGCAACTGGCGCAGGAGCTCCAGGTCTCCGCCGCCTATCTTTCGGCGCTGGAGCACGGGCGGCGCGGTGCGCCCAGCGCCGGCCTCGTGCATCAGGTGAATGAGTTCTTTGGACTGATCTGGGACGAAGCGGACGACCTCGCGCAGCTTGCGCGCCTGTCGGATCCGCGGGTCACCGTCAATACGGCCGGCCTGACACCCGAGCAGACGGCGCTCGCCAATCGGCTGGCGCACGCGATCCATCGCCTGTCGCCTGAAACGGTGGCGGCATTGCATGCGGTGCTGGACACCGGCATCCGTCAGCCGAAGCCGCGGCTCCGGCGTGCTGCGCCGTCCAACCGCCAGGCGAAGCCCTGATTGCTGTGGAACCGGAGCGCGTGTCAGGCCGCGAGCGGCTGCACCCGCGCCTCGATTTCGGCGCCATAACGCGCCTGCGCCACCGACAGGTCATAGGCGCTTTGCAGACCCAGCCAGAATTGCGGGCTGGTGCCGAAGAAGCGGGCGAGGCGCAGGGCGAGATCGGAGGTCAGCGGCGCCTCATCGGCAATCACCGGAACGATGCGTCCCGGCGCGACGCTCAGCGCCCGTGCGAGCCCGTCGGCATCGAGCCGCATCGGCTCCATGTATTCCTCGCGCAGCACCCGCCCCGGATGCATCCGGCTGCCCAAGCGTGCCATGGTCAACCCCGTACTCCCCTGGTCGGCTGCACCATCGGCACCGCTGATGGCAGCAAGATGGCAACACATATCCAAATGTGAGGGGATCGTTCCTTTTCAGGCACTGGAGCCTGGTCGGTGCAATCAGACGCACCGACCAGGCTCCAACTCTTTGTTTGATCGCGTGATTCACGTCTCCGGCGATTCCGCCTCTGACGACCACGCTGTAGTCGCCGTTCAGCCCGCGGCCGGGGTTCGCCGCCGCAGCAGGTAGCGCTGGCGTCCCTCCAGCGCCAGTTCGCCGCGCTGGTTGTACACCGTGCTGGCGAACCCGACCACGCCCGTGGACCGGTTCGGCGTCAGCTCATCGATCTCCAGCGCCGGATACAGCGTGTCGCCGGCGATGACCGGCTTCAGGAACCGGCTCGATTGCTCGATGAAGCCGACCAGCGAGTCCTCGGTCATGTAGGGGAACAGGCCCGCACCGGGTGCGGTCTGCACCAGCGACTGGAAGCCGTGCGCCAGCAATCCCGGCAGGCCGCGCGCCTTGCAGAATTCTACGTCGTAGTGGATCGGATGGTTGTCGCCGCTCGCGCCCTGGAAGGCCAGGAACACCGCCTCCGTCATCGTCCGGCTGGGCAGCACGAACCGTTCGCCCATGCGGAAATCCTCGAACCACCGCTGTTCGGCGACCATCCGGTGCCGCGAGGGATCGAACCCGGTCATAGTGCCCCAGCCTTCCGCATCGCCGCGATCCGTTCCGCGGAAAATCCGAGCTCCGCCAGAATCTGGTCCGTGTGCTGACCGACGGAGGGAACGTCGCCGACCACCGCCTCCACATCTGTGAAGAGGAATGGCGGCAACAGGGCACGCACTGGCCCGGCCTCGGTGTTGATCGTCCGCCACTTGTCGCGCGCGGCGAACTGCACGTGCTCCCACACGTCCTTCGGATCGTTCAGCCGTCCATTGGCGATGCCGGCCTCATCCAGGAGCCGCACCACCTCCAATGAGGTCATGGTGCCGAAGAAATCCTCGATCAGCGCGGTCAGTTCGGCACGGTTCTCCCGCCGCGCATGCTGGGTGGAGAATTTCGGATCGGTTGCGACCTCCGGCCTGGCGAGCACGCGGGTGCAGAAGGTGACCCATTCGCGTTCGTTCTGCAGGCCGAAGATGACGTGGCCGTCCTTCGTGCGGTGCGAGCCATAGGGCGCGATGCCCGGATGGCTGGTCGGCGAGCGTGGCGGCGGCGTGCCGGCATAGGCCATGCGCAGCATCGGGTAGGTCATCCACTCGCCCAGCGCATCGAGCATGGCGACCTTCACGTTGGCGCCCTTGCCGGTACGTCCCCGCCGCAGCAACGCTGACAGGATGCCGGTGAGCGCGTACATGCCGGTGGCAATATCGGCGATGGAGATGCCGACGCGCGACGGTTCCTCGGGTGAGCCGGTGACGCTGATCAGGCCCGACTCCGCCTGGATCAGCAGGTCATAGGCCTTCTTCTGCACAAACGGCCCGCTTTCACCGTAGCCGGAGATGTCGCACACCACGAGGCCCGGATACTTGTCCTTCAGCGCCTCATGACTAAGGCCGAGGCGCGCTGCGGCGCCGGGTGCCAGGTTCTGCACCAGCACGTCGGCCCCGGCGACAAGTTGCAGCAGCGCTTCCTTCGAGTCCGCCTGCTTCAGGTCCAGGGTGATGCTGCGCTTGCCGCGGTTGAGCCAGATGAAATGGCTGCAGATGCCGTTGACGTAATCGTCGTAGTTGCGGGCGAAGTCGCCGTCCCCCGGGCGCTCGATCTTGATCACGTCGGCGCCAAGGTCGGCGAGGTGCCTTGTGCAGAGCGGCGCGGCAACGGCGTGCTCCAGCGCGATGACCCGCATGCCGTCCAGGGGCCGGTCTTGAGCCTGCATCGTGTCGTTGCCTCGCGGATGGTTGCCGCCGTGAAGAAAGCCCTGCGGCGGCTACGGAGTCAAAGCCGGC
>DATNEJ010000501.1:0-41024 GCA_035606775.1 Acetobacteraceae bacterium
GTTCCGATAGCGCGCCAATGCCAGGAGCGGGAAATACAGCCGGTACCCGTGGTAACGCAGATAGAACACCCGCGGAAACCCGACCGCCGTATACGGCCGTTCCGTCCATTCGCCGTCTGCCCGCTGCGTCTCGGTCAGCCAGGCAACGCCGCGCGCGGTCGCGGGATGGCCGGTCTCACCCGCGGCCATTAGGCCCAGCACGGCCCAGGCGGTCTGGCTTGGCGTGCTTTCCTTGTATTGCCCGGGCGGTGCCTCGCCATAGCTTTCCTCATCCTCGCCCCATCCGCCGTCTTCGCGCTGGACCGAGACCAGCCAGGCAACTGCCCGCCGTACCACCGGATCGTCGGCGGGAACGCCGGCCGCGTTCAAGGCGCACAGCACCGACCACGTGCCGTAGATGTAGTTCGTGCCCCAGCGGCCGAACCAGCTTCCATCTGCCTCCTGCTCGCGCCGCAGGAAAGCCAGCGCGCGCGCCATGACCGGCTCATCCGGCGTCATGCCGATCTGCGCGAGGAAGGAGACACAACGCGCCGTCACATCGCTGGTCGGCGGATCGAGCAACGCGCCGTGGTCGGCGAACGGAATGTGATTCAGATGCAGGTGCGTGTTCTCAGGCTCGAACGCGCCCCAGCCGCCGTCCCATTTCCCCTTGCCGACGGACTGCATGCCGATGATCCATTCCCGCGCCCGGGCAATGGCGTCGGCGTGGGCAGGATCGCCCTTACGATGCAACAGCATGCCCACGACGGCGGTATCGTCCACGTCCGGGTAGTACGCATTCTCGTACTGAAACGCCCAGCCGCCCGGCCGCAAATTCGGACGGCGGACGGACCAGTCGCCGGCAATGTCGGTGATCTGCCGAGCGCGCAGCCATTCGCAGGCCGCGGTGACGTCGGCGCTGTCGGCGGCGTCTGCCTCCGCCATTGCGTGGCCTGCCAGGCCGGTATCCCAGACCGGGGAAAGGCAGGGCTGGCAATAGGCGCGCCCATCCTCCACGACCAGCAGTTTGCGCACCGCCTGCCAGGCTATGGCGGCGTCGGGATGGTCGGCGGCGTAACCCAGCGTGTCGAACATCATCACCGTATTGGCGATCGCCGGGTAGATGCCGCCCAGGCCGTCATCGCCGTTCAGCCGCTCGGTCACGAAAGCCACCGCCTTCTCGATGGCGCGCCGGCGCGATCGGGCAGGGAACAGCGGTTCGGCCCGTCGCAGCACGCTGTCGAGTGCCTTGAAGAACCGGCCCCATGCGGAACGGTAAGGCCCTCTGATCCAATCACGGACCTGATCCGGCGGCGTGCAGAACAGTTCGGCTATCCCGACACCGCGCGGATTGCGCGCCACCGGACGCAGCGCCATCAGGACCAGCAATGGCACGATGACTGTGCGCGACCAGTACGACACCTTGGACAGGTGAAACGGGAACCACAGCGGCAGATGCATGATCTCCACGGGCATCACCGGAACGGCGCGCCAGGGCACCTGGCCGAACAGCGCCAGTTGCGCGCGCGTGAAGACATTGGTGCGCTCGGCACCCCCTGCGGCAATGATGCACGCCCTTGCCCGTTGCATATGCGGGGAGTCCGGAGCATCCCCGATCGCCTTGAGCGCGAAATACGCCTTCACGCTGGCGGAGATGTTGGACATCCCGTCGTGAAACAGGGGCCAGCCGCCGTCCGGGTTCTGGATCGACCGCAGATAGACCGCGATGCGCTGCTCCAGGTCCTCGTCGATCCGATCCAGGAAATGCTCGAGCAACACGTACTCGGCCGGGATCGTGGCATCCGCCTCGAGCTCGAAGAGCCAGTGCCCGTCCTTCTGCTGCCGGCTACCGAGGGCAGAACGCGCGCGCTCGACGGCCCGTTCGAGCGCGGTTTCCTCCAGGGCGGCGGGCGGTGCGGACATGTCAGAGGCCATGGTGGCAGCGGATCGGGGCAACTTGAGGTTCACGCGGCCAGGATCGCCGCGGCGGCGGTCCGGCCGGACCTGATCGCACCCTCGATTGTGGCGGGCAATCCGGTTTGGGTCCAATCGCCGGCCAGCACCAGGTTGGGCAGCCCGGTTCGCGTACCCGGGCGGCGGCGCTCCTGCACGGACGTCGCGGCGAAGGTGGCTCGTCTTTCCTTCACCACGCGGAACGCCGGCATCTCCGCGGTCGGGGGCAGAGCCAGCGCCACGCGGATGTTCGGCCAGACCAGGGCCGCGATGGTCCTTGCCGGCTCATCCACCAGCCGATTGGCGGCACTGACCGTGACCGACACATGGCCGGGCTTGATGAACACCCACTCTGCCGTGCCGCCGACCATGCCGATGAACCCGGCCTCGTCGTCGGTTTCCTCGGGAAGCGCCGCCATCCGGAAATGGATGTTCAGGATCGATTCGAAGCTGTCCGGCGCGGTGAGGCCAGGGACCAGCTCAACCGCCACCCACGGCGGAACCGCCAGAACCAGATGGTCCTCGGGCTCCAGGATCGCGGAGTCGTCCGTGGTCCGGATCGCTGTCACCCGCGTGCCCTCGATGGTCAGCGCGACCACCCGGCGCCCGAACTGCACCTCGGCCCCACGCTCCCGCAGCAGATGCACCGCCGGGTCCACCAGTGCTTCCGACAGGCCATCCCGCGGGAAGGACGGGATGCATGCCTTGCCGCCTTGCATCAGCGTCTCACGGATAACGGCCCCCAGCAGGGGGGCATGCGCGACCTGGGGCCTGGTGTTCAGGGCCGCGACCGCCAGCGGTTCGACAAGGCGCCAGTACAGGTGCCCGCGGCGCATGGCATCGGCCACGACGACGTCCCCCTGGATCCGGGCGATGCCGGCCATGCCGAGGTAGTCCACCAGCCGGCTTCCGGGAACGCGACGGCGCGATGAGAGGATCCACCAGGGAAGGCGCCCGAGATTGGGCCGCACGACCCATCGCTCCCCCGTGTGCACGTCGACGAAGGGGAACAGCGGCTCCCCGGGGCCGCCGAACCGGCTGCGGGAGCCGATCTCATCGATGTAGGCAAAGGTCGCGTGGTTGCCCGACAGCAGCAGGTGATTGCCGTTGTCGATGCGCAGGCCAAGTTCCCGGTCGAGGTAGGAGCGGCATCGGCCGCCGGCGGCAGGACCGGCCTCATAGAGTGTGACGCGGCGACCGGAGCCGGTCAGTGCGAGGGCCGCCGACAGCCCGGCAAGCCCGGCGCCAATGACGTGGACATGGCTCATGCAGACTCGGTCTTCTGCACCCAAGACTCGGTATCCGCAACGCCCGGCCGGATTGCCCGCAAACGGGGGCGGTGAAGGCAGAACCGTGGGCAAAAAAAAGCGCGCCTGTTTCCGGACAGGCACGCCTTCCAGTAATGCACGCAAGTGCGCCCTACCACGCGTGCCCGGAATTTGGAAGGGTGGATTGATTTAGATCAAAGAAGACAGAGCGCCCGCAATTCGCGCCGCAACGTCGGCGGAAGCGTATCCAATCCCCGCGCGGGTGCCAGCGGCGGCATGTCCGGCGGCGCGTCGTCCGGCTGGAGGTAGCGCCATCCCTGGAACGGCTTCGTCGGCCGGCCTACCAGCGGCACGAGGATCGGATCGAGCACGAGCCCTGTACAGGGCGTGTTGTCGTCCCAATGGTCCTCAATGATGTCGACGATGCGCTGACGCGCCAGCATCGTCCCGCTGATCACCCAGTAGATCGACCCGCCATCCAGAACGTCGTCCCGCCGGCGCGGGGCGTTGCGCGTCCGATGGCGCAGCGGCGGATCGGCGCGCACGCGCTCGGCCTGCCACGTGCGGATGTGGTCGATGTCTCGTGCCCCGACGGCCAGCTTGGTCAGGTGGAGCATGGTGGAACGACTCGGCACTGACTTTGATCATGCCAGTGTAGGCCAAACGTGAGCCATTGCCACCCTGGGGATAGCGCGACGGCACCCTATATGCTGCGCTGCAACAGAATCCCGAAAATTGCGGAAGATTTATATTAGCATGAAATGGTCACGTAATATCAAAAAGTTGCAGAGGGGCCTTCGGGTTGCGACCAAGGCGGCAATTGCTTTGGCGCCACAACCGGCGACCGGGACGCCGACCTCCGCCGGTGCCCGAAGGCTTACATCGTTCAGGGAGTTCGATCCCAATCCCGGCGACCTGCGGATGCTGACACACGCGAACCACCCGGCCCCCGGCCGTCCGCTGGTGGTTCTGCTGCATGGCTGTGGCCAGGATGCGGCTGGGTTCGCGGCGGATACCGGCTGGATCGCGGCGGCAGATCGGCTGGGGATACCGCTGATCGTGCCGGAGCAGGCCGCTGCCGGGGCCGGCCATCGCTGCTTTCAGTGGTTTCACCTGGCCGATATCCAGCGCGACCACGGAGAAGGGGCGTCGATCGCGGCCATGACCCGGCACGCCATCGCGCGATTTCGCTCCGATCCCGCGCGGGTGTTCATCGTGGGCCTGTCGGCCGGTGGCGCGATGGCGGCGGCGATGCTCGCGGCCTACCCGGATCTGTTTGCGGCCGGTGCGGCCGTGGCCGGCCTGCCGGTCGGCACCGCCGGCTCATCGGTCCAGGCCCTGGTGCGGATGGCCGGCGCAGGGCCGGATGAAGACCCCGCGGCATGGGAGCGGCGGGCGCGTGAGATCGGCCCGAAGGCGTTCAGCGGACACTGGCCGAGGCTTTCCGTGTGGCACGGCAGTGGCGATCAGACCGTCGATCCGGCAAACGCGGACCTGTTGGCATTGCAGTGGCGCACGCTGCACGGTTTACCGGCGGCGCCGGTGCGGGATGTCACCGATGACGGAGTCCGCCACCGCGTATGGGGTGGCGGCGTGCTTCCGCCGCTTGAGCAATGGACGCTCGACGGAGTGCCGCATGGTTATCCGATCGGCGACGCGGTCGAGCCGGTCGGCCCGTTCATCCTCAAGGATACCGCTCCGGCGACGCAGCGCATCGCGCGGTTCTTCGGGTTGTCGTAGCGGGTTCGGCCGAACTTCGGAGCCGGTTTGGTGCGGATAGAAGTACCGAACCGACTCCAGCACTTTGCTTGATCGCGTGATTCAGGTCTCCGGCGATTCCGCCTGCGACGATCACGCTCTAATCTTCGTCCGTCTCCGGCGCGAGGGCGCGGAAGCGTGCGCGATGCAGCGCGGCCGATCCATAGAGCGGGGCGAGCACCATCATCTTGCGCAGGAACAGGCCAGGGTCCGCGGCGTCCGTGTAGCCGATACCCCCGTGAAGCTGGATGCATCCGCGAGTGACGATACTGGCCGCCTCCGACGCTCTGGCCTTCGCACGCGACACCGCCGCCTTACGTTCGGCCGCATCAGTCACTTCGTCCTGCTTGACCGCCGCGGCACCGACCACGGCCCGAGTCAGCGATGTCTGGATCTTCAGATCGGCAGAGCGATGCTGCAGTGCCTGGAACGAACCGATCTTGCGCCCGAACTGCTCGCGGGTGCGCAGATAGTCCAGCGTGATGCCGAACACCCGATCCATCAGTCCCAGCAGATACGCGCTGGTGGCCAGGGTCGCGATTTCCAGTGCGTTGTCCGCGTCGCCGGGGAACAGTTTCGCCGGCGCCTGATCCAATGTCAGGGTGCCGGCATTGCCGCCGTCCTGGGTCTGGGTCAACTCCAGGTGCACACCCGGTGCATCGCGTTCCACCAGCGCGAGACCGCCGGGAACAGTTACCAGGAACGCATCGGCGCCCGCTGCCATCGGGATGAAGACCTTCTTCGCCGATAGCTTGCCGTTGGCGGCCTGACCGGCGCTGGCAAGATCGATGCTGTGCGGTTTCTCCTGCCACGCGGGCAGGACAACACGCGTTCCCGCAAGCACATCGTCCAGTTCGTCCCGCGGCAGCAGGACGGCCGCCGCCGCCGCCGGGATCAGCGGTTCGGGAACCAGTGATGCGCCGAGTTCCTCGGCCAAGGCGCAGAATTCCTGCACACCGAGGCCGGAGCCGCCGCTCGCTTCCGGCACCAGCAGGCCCAGCCAGCCCATTTCGCACATCTGCTGCCACACCGCGCGGTCGAAACCGGGTTCGGTGAACCGCAGGGCGCGAACGCGCTTGAAATCGCCGGTGCGGGGGGCAATGCCGGCTGCACTGTCTCGTATCATGCGCAGGCTTTCCGCGCGGTCCTCGGCTGTTGGCATGCACTCCTCCGATATTCGCCGCCGCCCTGCCACGATCAGGTGCGCGGCAGCCCGCGTGCTGTCACGTTATACCAGCGGCCCGAACGCCTGACTCGTCGGTCGATTGTCGGGCCGCTGGTATCTTATTGATTTCGCGCGCAGCCGCCACACCAACCCTGCGCGCACACCAGTCAGCCCTGCGGGCAGCTGGTACTAGATGGCGCGATTGACCTTTACGCCGGCAGGTGCAGCTTTGCCTCGGTGCGCGCCTGCAGATTCTCCAGGGTCAGCCCGGGCGCCATGTCCCGCACGACGAAGCCGCGTTCCGTCACGTCGATTGTCGCGAGGTTTGTATAGACACGCTTCACGCAGGCCGGCGCGGTGAGCGGGTAGGAGCAGCGGCTCACCAGCTTGGGCGTTCCGTCCTTGGTTGTGTGGTCCATCAGCACCCAAAGGCGCCTCGCGCCGGCTGCGAGGTCCATCGCGCCGCCCACCGCCGGGGCGGTGTCGTTCTCTGACGTCGCCCAGTTGGCCAGATCGCCGTTATCGGCCACCTGAAATGCGCCCAGCACGCAAAGATCCAGATGGCCGCCGCGAATCATCGAAAAACTGTCGGCGTGATGGCAGAGGCTGCCACCGGGTCGCAACGTGATGTACTGCTTGCCGGCGTTGATCAGCCAGGGTTCGATCGCGTCCTTCGCCGGGGCAGGCCCCATGCCCAGGATGCCGTTCTCGGAATGAAAGATCACTTCGCGATCGATCGGCACATGATCGGCGATGGCGGTGGGAATGCCGATCCCCAGGTTGACGTACCAGCCTTCCGGTATGTCCGCGGCGGCACGCTGCGCCATCTGGGTGCGGTTGAACGGCTTGAAGTCGGTCGCGGTGTCGGGCATCGAAGCGTCTCCAATGCGGATCAGAAGCCGGAAGGATCACCGTATGGCACGTGAATGATCCGGTCCACGAAAATGCCGGGGGTCACGACATGGTCGGGATTGATCTCCCCAAGCTCCCGAATGTGCTGGGTCTGCACGAGCGTCAGGCGGGACGCCATGGCGACCACCGGGTTGAAGTTGCGGCCGGCGAGCTTGTAGGTCAGGTTGCCCCAGCGATCGGCTTCCCACGCTTCCACCAGGCCAACATCGCCTTGCAGTGCGTTCTCCAGGATGTAGGTGCGGCCGTCGATCTCCCGGTGTTCCTTGCCGACGGCCATCTTGGTGCCGACACCGGTGGCGGTGAAGAAGGCGGGCACACCGGCACCGGCGGCGCGCATCCGTTCGGCAAGCGTGCCCTGCGGCACGATCTCAAGCTCGATCTTGCCGGCACGGTACAATGTCTCGAACACCACCGGGTCCGAGCTGCGGGGGAACGAGCAGACGATCTTGCGCACGCGCCCGAGTTCCATCAGCCGCGCGAGACCGGTATGGCCGACGCCGGCGTTATTGCAGGCAACTGTCAGGTTGGTGGCACCCTGCTCGATCAGGCCGTCGATCAGCGCATTGGGCTGACCCACGGCGCCGAAACCGGCAAGCAGCACGGTGGATCCATCCTTGATGCCAGCCATTGTGTCGGCCATGGACTGGACGATCTTGTTGATCATGCTGTGCGCTTTCTCCGTTTCCCCGGCCCGGGGGCCGCTGTGGCCGATTTGTGTAGCGCCCGCCTGCCTGGGTGTGAAGACCGGCGGGGCGATCCACCCGGCCGGCGCGCGACGGCCGGAACGCGCGATCGCATCTGCCGGGCGATGATGGTCCGCGCCCGCAACCTTCGATCGGTCAGCTTCCGTTGTGCAGTGGGCGTTTCGCCCAGCCGCGCAGCAGGAACGCTGCCACCACGATCACCGAGATTGCCGCGGCGATGCGGAACGCCCCATGGAAGCCCGCCAGGAAGGCGGCCGCTTCGGTCGCTCCGCCGGCAAGAGTCGCAACGCGGAACATCTGGAATATCAGCATCAGGACCGTGGCGGCGGTCACCACGCCGATGGTGCGGGTCATCATCACCAGGCTTCCTGCCACGCCGCGATCCTGACGTGGCATGGATGCGGTGGTGATGTCGAAATAGGCGACCTGGAAAAGCCCCAGCCCCACGCCCTGAAGCGCCATGAAGGAGGTCAGCAGGGCGATGTTCGGATGGCTGCCCACTTCGCCGATCAGGATTTGCGCGACCGCCATCATCGCTGCCCCGGCCAGGGCCAGCCGGCGGGAGGACACGCGTTCGGCCAACCGTCCGGCGAGCGGGGCTGCCAGCATGATGCCGAGCGGGGAGGCGGCGAGGACGATGCCGGCGTTGCCGACGGACAGGCCGGCCGTCCGGTCCAGGTAGAACGGCATCAGCAACATGATCGAAAAGCCGGCGAGGTTCAGGAAGATGTTCGCCAGATTGATGAGAGTGAAATTGCCGTTGCGGAAGAAGTGCAGGGCGATGATCGGCTGCGCTGTTTTTCCTTCGCACACGATGAAGCCCGCCGCCGCGATGGCAGTCACGCCGGTCAGCAGCAGCAGCGGCCAGACCGCCGTGTCGAGGTGCTGCAACTGATTGAGTGCGAGCAGCATCGCGGTGATCGTCAGCACCAGCAGGAGCGCGCCCGGCAGGTCGAAGCGCTGCTTACCCTGTGCTTCGCCAGCGGGCAGCCCCGCGGCCAGCAGCAGTGCGAGCGCGCTCAGCGGGATGCGAAACCAGAAGACGGACGGCCAGCCGAAATACTGCACGAGCTGGCCGGCGAGGATCGGCCCGGCCGCGCCACCGGCGCTGAACAGCATCGTATACAGCGCCAGGATGCGTGTGCGCTCCGCTTCGGGATAGAGGCTTGTGGCAAGCGCGGGGCCGCAGCTCAGTGCCATTGCCGCGCCGACCCCTTGCATCACGCGCGCGCCGAGGAGCCAGGGAAATGACGGGGCGGCAGCGCAGAGCAGGAAGGCCGCTGCGCTCCACCCTGTTCCCAGGCGGAAGATTCGGCGATAGCCGATCATGTCGCCGACGCGGCCGAAGACCAGCATCAGCGCCGCATAGGTCAGTGTGTAAGAGATGACGACCCACTGGATCCCGGAGATCGGCAGGCCGAACGCCCGGACGATATCCGGGAAGGCGACATTGACGGCGGAGTCGAAGGGAACACTCAGGGTTCCCAACCCGACGACCAGGAGGCCGAGGCCAGGATGTGCGGCGAAAGAGCGAACCAGCCGCGTCGTGCGCGGCTGGTTTTTCATGCCGCTGCGAGGCCTGTCAGACAGCCTTCTTCAGGGTGGGCGACGCCTTGAAGCGCACGGTCTTGCCTGCCTTTACCTTGATGGATTCGCCGGTCCGCGGGTTCAGGCCTTTACGCGCCTTTGTCTTGCGTACGGTGAAGGTGCCGAAGCTGGGAAGGGTGAACTTGCCAGATTTTTTCAGCTCTTTGACGATCGCGTCCATCAGTTCCCCGGCAGCCCGGTTGGCGGCGGCGCCGGTCAGTTCGGCGGAATCCTGGATCACCTGGGCGATAAAGGCTTTCGACATGCTGGCTCCTTATGGTTTTGGCGACGTGACTACGCGACGCCAAAGAAGACCTCGCCCAGCATCAGGTTTCCTGTGGGCAGCCATCTGCCGATTCGCGGCGTCGTTGCAACGGTTTTAGCGACGCCATGGGACTTCCGCCAGTCCCTCTATGATGATTTGCGTTGAATCGTGATCGGATTTTCACACACTGTGCCCCGGAATCCCCTTTCCGGACGGAAAGGGGATAGGGAAAGTCCGTCTTCCGGTCACGACAGTTCTGGATAGTAGTGCCGCGCCCATTCTCCAGTCACGGCAGTACAGAATCCACTGCCCCGCACTACAGCCCAGCCTGGGAGACGAACTTGGTGACCAGATAGGACTCGATGGCTTCCGACCCGCCTTCCGAACCGTAGCCTGAGTCTTTCACGCCGCCGAACGGTACTTCCGGCAATGCCAATCCGTGATGATTGATTGAAATCATGCCGGCCTCCACCGAAGCGGCGATCGCCTGCGCTGTCTTGGCGGAACTGGTATAGGCATAGGATGCCAGCCCGTAGGGCAAACGGTTTGCCTCGGCCACTACCTCCTGGAAACTCTCGAACGGGGAGATCACGGCAAGCGGGCCGAACGGTTCCTCATTCATCACGCGTGCCTCCTTCGGCACGTCGGTCAGGACTGTCGGTTCGAAGAAGTTGCCCTTGTTGCCGATGCGGTTCCCGCCGGCGCGGACCGTTGCGCCGTGCTTCACCGCATCGCTGATGAACCCTTCCATCGCGGTGACCCGGCGGGCATTGGCCAGCGGTCCCATCGTGGTGCCTTGCTCAAGCCCATCGCCGACCTTCACCTTCTTGGCGTAGCCGACGAACTGCTCCACGAAGCTTGAATACGCGCTCTTTTGCACCAGGAACCGTGTCGGCGAGATGCAGACCTGTCCTGCGTTGCGGAACTTGTTCGTCGAAAGGATGCGGCTGGCCGCGGCGATGTCGGCATCGTCAAACACGATGGCCGGCGCATGGCCGCCAAGTTCCATCGTTGCCCGTTTCATGTGCGCGCCGGCCAGGGCAGCCAGATGCTTGCCGACCGCCGTGGAACCGGTGAAGGAGATTTTCCGGATCACCGGATGCGGGATGAGGTATTCCGAGATCTCCGACGGCACGCCGTACAACAGGCTGACGACGCCGGCCGGCACACCCGCATCCACAAAGCAGCGAATCAGTTCGGCCGGTGAAGCGGGAGTCTCCTCCGGTGCCTTGACAATGATCGAACAGCCGGCTGCCAGCGCCGCCGACAATTTGCGGACGACCTGATTGATGGGGAAGTTCCAGGGCGTGAAGGCCGCGACCGGTCCGACAGGCTCCTTGACGACGAGTTGGTAGATGCCGTCGGCGCGGGCCGGGATCACCCGGCCATAGGTACGGCGCGCTTCCTCGGCGAACCAGTCGATGACATCCGCTCCGGCCAGGGTTTCGCCCTTCGCTTCGGGGAACGGCTTGCCCTGCTCCAGGGTCATCAGGCGGGCGATTGCGTCGGCGCGCTGCCGCAGCAGGTCGGCGGCCTTGCGCATCAGTTTGGACCGGTCGAAGGCCGAGACCTTGCGCCAGACCAGGAACCCTTTCTCGGCCGCCTCCAGCGCCCGGTCCATGTCCGCTCTATCGGCATGAGCAACGGTGCCGTTGACCTCTCCGGTAGCCGGATTGAGCACCTCCAGGGTCCGACCGGCGATGGCCGGGGTCCAGGCGCCGTCGATCAAGAGCGAGACGTTCGGATACATGAGCAAGCTCCTTCTGCGTGCCACGCACGGGCTTCAGCAAGCCGCCCGCCGTTTACAACACGTGGTGACGCGCGAACACTGCCCGCAAGGTCTCCCCTGCCTCCAGTTCCGCGCGGGTGGTGTCCTCGGCGGCAATCTTGTCCAGTGCAGCGCGAAAGACGGCGTCCGCCCGATCGGCCGGCACGACGACCACGCCATCGACGTCCCCCAGTATCCAGTCGCCCGGCGCAACGCGCGTGCCGGCGATCTCAACCGGAACGTCTCGCTCCACCATCTCTGCCCGGTTTCGGGTGTCGAGCGGTCCGATCCCTCCATGGAACACCGGAAAGCGCATGGCCCGGATCCGCGCGACATCGCGCACCAGGCCGTCGGTCACGCAACCGGCCGAACGGCGGGCGCGTGCGGCGGTGGTGAGAAGCTCGCCCCAGGGGGCGATCACGTCGGTCGGGCCGCCGCATGCCAGCACCGGCACTTCGTCCGGTCGCAGGCTGTCGATGAGGTCCATTTCCAGTTCATAGGGGTTCTCGCCGGCGGAGCCGGCAACGACCGGCACGTAGCGGCCCGTCCGCGCCCGCCCGAGCAGCACAAGCGATTCGTCGAGCGGCCGCACGAACGGCCGGAGCGCCTGATGGGGCAGGCCCATGCTGTCCAGCACGTCGGAAACCACCGGGGTGTAGAGCAGGCCGCGCAGGGCGTCCAAGGATGGGGGTGAGTGGGCCATGGCGATCTCTCCAGGTCAGCCGATGCAGCCGGCGTTCGCGCGCGACCCGTTCCAACGAGTGCGCGACGACGCTGGTTTCATCAGCAATTTCATTGGGATACTATGTAAGCAAAGGCCCATGTCAGGCAATCCGGCACGATAAGCCGCAACGCCGATCCGGGATCGGCGCGCGGCGTGCCGGTTCAGGCTTGACCGGGCTGGCTCGGATGCGCATGTTCCGGCCCTTGCGTGCCGTGGACTGCGTCCCGGCATGCCTGATTTCGAGGACCAGGCAGATGGCCAAGACGAATACCGTGCAGATCAAGCTGGTTTCCACGGCGGATACCGGCTTCTTCTACGTGACGAAGAAGAATGCGCGCGCCCAGACGGGCAAGCTCGAGTTCCGGAAATACGACCCGGTCGTGCGCAAGCACGTTCCGTTCAAGGAAGCCAAGATCAAGTAACGGGGAATCAGCTGACCGGCACTGGCGGCGCCGTTTCCACCCGGTTGCGCCCGCCTCGCTTGGCATCATAGAGCGCCAGATCGGCTGCATGCAGCAATGCTTCCGGCTTGCAGGACTGGTCCACTGAACAGGCGACGCCAACGCTGACCGTCAGGCCGATCGCGTCGCCGTCCGGCGTGTCGAATGGCAAGGCTTCGACGGCGGCGCGCAGGCGTTCTCCGGCCGCGAGCGCGTCCTCCGGACTGGTTCCCGGCATGACAACCACGAATTCCTCACCGCCATAGCGCGCGAGCGAGTCGAAGACCCGGGTGTTGACGCGCAGGGTGTCGGCGATGAGGCGCAAAGCGCGATCCCCGGTGGCGTGGCCGAACCGGTCATTGACGGTCTTGAAATGATCGACATCCACCATCAGCACGGCAAGCTGTCGTCCCTGGCCCCCCTCGATCAACCCGCTGAGATGGCGGCGCAGGTAGCGCTGATTGTATAGACCGGTGAGCGGGTCGGTCAGGGCCATCTGCAGGGCCGTGCCCAGGTCAAGCCGCAACTGGTCCTGGTAGAATTTCCGGCGGATCTGATTACGGGCGCGTGCCCTGAGTTCATGGTCATCGACCGGAACGGTCAGCCAGTCATTGGCGCCGAGCTCGAAGCCGCGGAGAATACGCTCCCGCTCTCCCGCTTCGGCGACCAGAAGCAGGGGCGTTTCGTGCGTCATGTCCGATGCGCGCAGGCTGGACACCAGCTTCAGCGGGTCCTCGTCGATGAGGGAGAGGCTGAGGACGATCAGATCGGGTGGATCGGACCCGCAAAGCCGCATCGCGTCGTCGCCGGTGCGCGCGTAGGCCAGGACGATACCGTCCTGCGCCAGTGCAGCCTGGACGGCCTGGGCGCCGAGTTCCCAATCGTCGATCACCAGGGCGCGGGCGCCCTCGATGGAGGGGGCAACGTCGCGGTCGGCTGCCAAACCCATCGCCCGCGCGGTTTCCCCCCGCGCGCGCCATTCGTCCAGCAGGCGCTTGAGGCGTACCAGGCTGCGGACGCGGGCCATCAGCGTGTCGTATTCGACCGGCTTCGTCAGGAAGTCGTCTGCTCCGGATTCAAGGCCGCGCAAGCGCTCGCTGGCTTCCCCCAGCGCGGTGACGATGACGACCGGGATGTGCTGGGTCGCCGAATCTGCTTTCAGCTTGCGGCAGCACTCATACCCGTCCATGCCGGGCATCATCACATCCAGCAGGATCATGTCGGGCTGCCAATCGCGCGCCATGCGCAGCGCCTCAAACCCGTCACGCGCGCTTGCGACCTGGTAATATTCCGCCGACAGCTTGGCTTCCAGCAAGCGGGTATTGGCAGGCACGTCATCGACAATCAGTATTCGCGCGGTCATGCGACGATGGTCTCGCCCCCCGGATCGCACCGGCGCTCGCTCGCCGGACGTGGATCACCATACAGAACCATTGGGGTCCATGAAAGCAAACTGAGCAACTATTTCATCCCAATCAGACTGTCGGAAGCCCCGCTTGCCGTGGTCCAGCCGTCTCTATTTTGCCGCAAGTCGTTGATTTTAAGCGTCTGTTCATTTCTCTAGTGACAGGAATCAGCGCGGCGCGGCAGGCAAAAGAACGAACTGTCAAAATAACAGGGTGGCTATGACAAACAGGTGACAAAAACAACGGGAGACTGCTCAGCCCGGCCCGAATGATTTCCGGGTCCTGCTGGCGGCAGGATCGCCAATTTTGGGCATATTCTTCCGGCTCTTGGCCAATTCACTGCAAATAGGTTTCGTTCTTCTTCGCGATTGCGTTGTGTCGACGGATTGTGCGCCGGATCCGCCGGATGGATGAGGCCGCGCCGGAACCCGGCGTGGAGCACCTCTGACCCCTTGCCTACTGTCCACGCCAGCCGAGGTGAGGGCGGCTCGCGGCCCGACGGCTTATCCGTGGCAGCCGGCTTTCCGCGACCGACCGATCGCGCCACGAGGCACGAACCTCACGGATTTTTCCGCCCGCCGGCGTCGGGCGCTACACTGCGGCACGCCGAGGCGGGGACACCCGTCCGCCTGAACCGGATGGGTCCATGCTGAGCCGGATAGCACCGCTTCTGTTTGTCCTGCTGTGGAGCAGTTCGTTCATCGCCGCTCGGGTCGGGTTGCGGCAGATATCGCCGTTGCTGTTCGTCGCGTTGCGCATGGTGGCCTGTGCCATCGTCCTGACAGCGGTGATGGTCGTGCTGCGGCGGTCCTGGCGGACGCTGCGCGGCTACTGGGTGCACTGCGCGGTGGCCGGCGTGCTGGTCAACGCCATGCTGCTGATGACGGCGCATGTCGCGATGACCCACATCAGCGCCGCGCCGATCGCGCTGGTGCAGACGCTCAATCCGCTGCTGACCGCGGCGCTTGCCTGGCCTTTGTTGGGGGAGCGCTTGAAACCGCTGCAATGGCTGGGTCTGTTCATGGGTTCGGCCGGCGTCGTGCTGATTGTCGGGCTGGCGGCGATGGAGAGCCACGTGCAGTTCGCCGGCCTGCTGCTCACGGCCGGCGGCGTCGTGTGCCTGTGCGGCGGCACGCTGTACTACGGCCGCTTCTGCCGCACCGTGCCGGTGCTGGAAGGGACCACCGTGCAGTTCCTGGCCTCCGCGGTGGCCTGTGTGTTGGGCATGGTGCTGTTCGAAACGCCGCGCGCGGTTTGGACGACAGGCGCTGTTGCATCCATCGCCTGGAACGCAGGCGCCGTGTCGCTGGGCGGAATGGCGCTGTATTTCGTGATGCTGAACCGGGGCACCGCGGCGCGCGTGACCGCGAATTTCTATCTTGTGCCCGGCACTGCGGCGCTGATGGCCTGGCTGCTGCTGGGGGAGAGCCTTTCCGTCCTGACCATCCTCGGCCTTGTCGTGTCGTCCATCGGTTGCTGGCTGGTCAATCTGCACAAAGTGCCCGCCATCCGCAGATGACGGCGGGCAACGGTCCTCACCCTATCGCACTGCAAACTGCGTCTTTCCGAACATCACCTCCCGCTCGGCGTCGGTGATCGCACCTTTGCGTTGATTTTCGGCAAGGACCGAAACGCCGCGCTGCACCGCCGGACGGGCCGCGATCGTGTCATGCCAGCGCTTCACGTGCGGGTAGTCGTTCAGATCGACATTCCGCCGCTCCGGGTTGCGGATCCAGGGGAAGTTGATGATGTCGGCCATCGTGTAGTCATTGCCGGCAAGATAGGGTGCCTGTGACAGGCGCTTGTCCAGGACACGGTGCAGGCGCTTTACCTCATTCGTGTAGCGCTCGATCGCGTAGGGGATTTTCTCCACCGCGTAGTTGGCGAAATGATTGTACTGACCGAACATCGGACCGGT
Source organism: Acetobacteraceae bacterium (assembly GCA_035606775.1). Taxonomy (GTDB): domain Bacteria; phylum Pseudomonadota; class Alphaproteobacteria; order Acetobacterales; family Acetobacteraceae; genus Rhodopila. The sequence goes on from DATNEJ010000501.1 coordinate 15,848, forward strand.
GCCGCCCATCTGGAACATCATCCATTGCAGGCAGGCATAGCGGCCGGCCGGATCGGACGGAATCAGCTTCCCGCCGGTCTTTTCGGACAGGTAGATCATGATTGCCGCGGACTCGAACAGCGTGAGGCGCTGTCCCCCGGGTCCCTCCGTATCGACGATGGCGGGGATGCGGTGGTTCGGCGTGATTGCGAGAAAGTCTGGCTTGAATTGATCACCCTTGCCGATATTGATCGGGATGACCGTGTACGGAAGCCCCAGCTCCTCCAACGCAATGTGCACCTTGTGTCCGTTGGGTGTCGGCCAGGTCCAGACTTCGATCATCGGCTTTCCTCCTTTTGTTTCGTATTGCGGCACCCGTGCGGCGCGGATCACGATTCATTTGGGACAGCCATCGATCCCGGCAAGGCCGGCAGCATGACTGGTCAATGACAACCGGAACGCAAGCGGCTATCGACAGGCACATGATGCACGTGTCTCCCGCAGCGACTATGGCACACTCTGCCCGGGGGCAATAACCCACGCGAACTCTGTGGGTGGCAAACGGAAGGGCAACGGACCGGCTGTTCGGCACGCCACATCCGGGCCAAGACCTGCCATGAAGGCGATCTATTCCGATCAGCCGGCACATGCCTGAGCGGCATAAAGCGCGGCTTTTCATGTCTGTCCTCCAGCCGATATGCGCCGGCGACGACGGACACACAGAACACGCGACCCGCGCTCGTCCGTTTCGCCATTTGTCCTTGGCGCCGGTCGCAGAGCATGGAGTGATCGGAATGAAAACCGTTCTGCTTGCGAGTCTCTTCGCTTTCGGTCTGGCGGGCCCGGCCGCGTTCGCCGCCGTGACAACGCCGGCGGCACGCGCGACGCAGCCAACCGTCATGCCGCGAGACGCTGGTCCGCAATCGGCGATGGCCGGCAGTAATGCCACCGGCTTCGCCGGCCGGGTTGTCCCGGCAGACAACGCAGCACCCGCGCCCGTCGCGCCGCGTCACTTCCGCATCCTCCCGGCCGACCCATTCCAAAACAACTGGGGCCCGGGTGGAGCAGGCTGACATCCTGGTACAGCGTGATCGTCGCAGGCGGAATCGCCGAAGACGTGAATCACGCGATCAGACAAAGAGTTAGAGCCTGATCGGTGCGTCTATTTGCACCGAACGGGCTCTGGGCGGCGCGAAACTCCAGGGTGAGACTTGGATTTCGCGCCGCCAATGCGCAGACCGCGTTCGGCAATGGCGGATCGGATCACGCGTTGCCGGCGAGATAATCCAGCGCGGCCTGCACACCGCCTGATTTGTGCGGCACGCCGGCCGCGCGCAGCCCCATTTCCACACCGCCCAGCGTGCCCACCAGTTGCAGATCGCCGAAGTCGCCTAGATGGCCGATGCGGAAGACCCGATCCTTCAAGATGCCCAGTCCGTTGCCCAGGCTCATGTTGAACCTGTCCAGTATGGCCGCGCGCAAGGCGTCGGCGCTGTGTCCTTCAGGCACGCGGACGGCCGTCAGAGATGAGGAATAATGGCGCGGTTCCGCGCACTGGATTTCCAGGCCCCAGGTCCGCACAGCGCGCCTGGTTGCTTCCGCGTGGCGGTCATGACGCGCGAAGACGTTGTTCAGCCCCTCTTCCAGTAGCATCGTCAGCGCTTCATTAAGGCCGTAGAGCAGGTTGGTGCCGGGCGTGTATGGGAAATAGCCGGTCCTGTTCGCCTCCAGCATCGGCCGCCAATCCCAATAGCTGCGCGGTAGCTTCGCCGTCTCCGCCGCCTTCAGCGCCTTGTCGCTGATCGCGTTGAAGGAAAGGCCCGGCGGCAGCATCAGGCCCTTCTGCGAACCCGCCACGGTGACATCCACCCGCCACGCATCGTGCCGATAATCCATCGAGGCGAGGGAGGAGATGGTGTCCACCATCAGCAGCGCCGGGTGTCCGGCGGCATCCAGCGCCGCCCGCACCTCATCGATCCGCGATGTGCATCCGGTCGAGGTTTCGTTGTGGACCACACAAACCGCCTTGATCTGATGTGCCTTGTCCTTGGCAAGCAATTCGCCCAGCGCGACAACGTCGGCGCCACGCCGCCAGTCGGTGTCTACGAAGACGGGTTTGAGCGACAGGCGCTCCGCCATCTCCTTCCATAAGCTGGCGAACCAGCCTGTCCGGCACATCAGCACCGTATCACCCGGGGACAGCGTATTGACCAGCGCTGCTTCCCACGCGCCGGTGCCCGAAGCCGGGTAGACCACGACCGATCCCGCAGTCTGAAAAATCGTCCGCAGGTTCGCCAGGATCTCGGTTCCCAATGCACCGAATGCCGGGCCACGGTGATCCATGGTCGGGTTGTCGATCGCGCGCAGTACGCGGTCCGGCACATTGGTCGGCCCTGGTATCTGCAGAAAATGCCGACCCGCGACGCGTGTTCGGACCATGATGAGCCTCCTGCCTGTCTTTATCCCAACTTCGGACGGATTGGTGAGATTGCCAATCGTTCATCACAACGGAAATCGGCAGGGCCGGACTGGCGCCGCCTGCCGTGTAAGGCCACAATCCCGCCTTCTTTCACGCCAGCCAGGATAGCATGAGCGCTTCGACCATTGTCTCCACCCCGGCAGCCGATTCCAGCCTGGCCCTGCGACTTGCACGCAATATCAAGGGCGACGTGCTGTTCGACCGCGCCAGCCGCGGACGCTACGCCACGGATGCGTCGATCTATCAGGTGGAGCCTGTGGGCGTCATCGTGCCCGAGACGATCGACGACGTGGCCGCCGCGCTGGCGATTGCCCGCGAAGAAGGTATCCCCATCTTGCCGCGGGGTGGCGGTACCAGCCAATGCGGACAGACGGTGAACCGGGCGCTGGTCATCGATTGTTCGAAGCATCTTCGCCGGATCCTGCATGTTGACGCCGAAACCAGGACCGCGCTGGTCGAGCCCGGTCTTGTGCTGGGCCAGCTGAACACGGCGCTGCGTGCCCACAAGCTGTTCTTCCCCGTCGATCCCTCAACTCATGCGCGCTGCACGATCGGTGGCATGGCGGGCAACAATTCGTGCGGCTCCAAGTCGATCCGCTACGGCCTGATGGCGGACAATGTCCTGTCCATCGACGCGATCCTGGCGGACGGCACACGACACCGGTTCGGCGCATTGCCGGACAACCTCGGTGCCGACATACCGGCTTCCATGGCCGAACTGATCCAGCGGCTGCGCGCGCTGGGCGCGACGGAAGCGGATGAGATCGCGGCCCGGTTCCCTCGCCAGTTGCGACGCGTCGGCGGCTACAATATCGATGTACTGACACCGGCCGCCCGCACGGCCGGACGGGAAAACCTGGCGCGCCTGCTGGTGGGATCGGAGGGTACGCTGGCATTCTCAGCAGCGATCGAACTGTCGCTGCATCCGGTGAAACCGCGCAAGGTTCTGGGTATCTGCCAGTTCTCCACCTTCCGCTCGGCCATGGAGTCCGCCCGCCATATCGTGCAGCTCGACCCGGAAGCGGTCGAACTGGTCGATCGCACCATGATCGATCTTGGCCGCGGCATCCCAATCTATCGCGCGACCATAGACCAGATGCTGATCGGCGAGCCTGACAGCCTGCTGATCGTCGAGTTCCATGGTCACGAGGATGAGGCGCTGCTTGCGAAGCTGCGCGAACTGGAATCCCTGATGGGCGACCTCGGCCATCCCGACATCGTCCGTGCAACGGATCCCGCGTTCCAGGCCGATATCGCCGCGGTGCGAGAGGCGGGACTCAACATCATGATGTCGATGAAGGGCGACGGAAAGCCGGTCTCCTTCATCGAGGATTGCGCGGTCGATCTGGAAGATTTGGCGGATTACACGGAACGGCTGAACGCCGTGTTCGAACGGCACGGCACCAAGGGCACGTGGTATGCGCACGCCTCCGTCGGATGCCTGCATGTCCGACCGGTCCTGAATATGAAAGACCCGTCGGACGTCGTGCGGATGCGGTCGGTGGCCGAGGAAGCCTTCGCGCTGGTACGCAAATACAAAGGCTCGCACAGCGGGGAGCATGGGGACGGTCTGGTGCGCAGCGAATTCCATCAGCCGATGTTCGGTGAACGGATCGTGCGCGCGTTCGAGTCGGTGAAGGACGCATTCGATCCCTCGGGATTGATGAATCCAAACCGGATCACCCGTCCACCGCGCATGGATGACCGCACGCTGTTCCGTTATGGGCCTGGTTATACCGCGGCTGCCGACTTCATGCCGAAGCTTGACTGGTCGGATCATCCCGGCCCGCTGGGCGGCATGCTGGGCGCGGTCGAGATGTGCAACAACAATGGCACGTGCCGGGGTTTCGATGCGGGCGTGATGTGCCCCAGCTATCGGGTCACCAGGGATGAGACGCATCTGACGCGTGGACGGGCCAATACCTTGCGCCTTGCGTTGACCGGACAGCTCGGCGCCGACGCCATGGCATCGGATGCGGTGTCGGAAGCGATGGCGCTGTGCGTGTCGTGCAAAGCCTGCCGGCGTGAATGTCCGACCGGCGTCGACATGGCGAAGATGAAGATCGAGGTCCTGGCTGCGCGCGTTGACCGTCGTGGCACGGACCGTCGAGCAGCGGTGATCGCCGAATTGCCGCGCTATGCACCCATCGTCGCTCGCGTGCCGTCGCTGGCCAATCTTCGCAACCATCTCCCGCCGCTGCGCCGCCTGGGGGAGCGGCTGCTGGGCCTGTCTCGGCTGCGCACGCTTCCCGCGTGGCGGAGCGACCGGTTTCTGGATGCCGAAGCCGAACGGGCCGCGCCTGACGCGCCGCGAGGGGAGGTGTTTCTTCTCGCGGATACGTTCAACCGATATTTCGAGCCGGAGAACCTGCGTGCAGCCCTCCGCGTCCTGGCGGCAGCGGGCTACCGGGCGATCGTGCCGCCGACGCGCGGCCGTCCGTTGTGCTGCGGCCGGACCTGGCTGTCTGCCGGCTTGATCGACAAGGCGCGCGAGGAAGCGCGCCGCACCATGCGGCGGCTTGCCGGTGACCGGCCGGTCATCGGCCTGGAGCCATCATGCCTGCTGACATTGCGCGATGAATTTCGTTCCCTGCTGCCGGGTGACGAAAGCAGGGCGTTGTCCGGGCGAGCGTTTCTGTTGAGCGAATTTCTGGTACGGGAAGGCGTGGCATTGCCGCTCAAGCCGTTGGCAGGCGCCGCGCACATCCACGGCCATTGCCATCAGAAGGCTTTTGGCGCTTTCCCCGATGCGCTGGTCGCTCTGGGGCAGATCCCCAAGCTGGCTGTGAAGCCGATCGCGTCATCCTGCTGCGGCATGGCCGGCAGTTTCGGCTACCAGGCGGAAACCCAGGACGTGTCGCGCGCTATGGCGGAGGCCGCGTTGCTGCCCGCTGTCAGGCAGGCACCCGCGCATGATTTCATTGTCGCGGACGGTACTTCCTGCCGTCACCAGATTCGCGACCTGTCGGGTCGCGACGCGGTACATTCGGTGCGGCTTCTGGAAAGGGCGCTCGCATGAGCGGCGGGGAAGCGGCGACAGGCAGCGAGAGGCATGCGGTGACGCCGGACGACATACTGGATTTTTGGTTCGCCGGTGAACCGGCTGCCTGGCGCAAGGCTTGGTTCACCAAAGATACCGCGTTCGACGAGTCCTGCGGCCGGTTCCGTGAAGCGCTGCGCGCCGCCCGCGAAGGGACATTCGATGCCTGGACGGAAACGCCGCGCGGTGCGCTCGCGCTGTTGATCCTGCTGGATCAACTCAGCCGAAACATTCATCGGGGTTCCCCACTGGCATTCGCGGCCGATCCAAAGGCGCGGCAGATCGCGAAGGAGGCTATCAGGCGCGGCTTCGACGCGATGCTGACACCGGTTGAACGGATCTTCATGTACCTGCCGTTCGAACATTCCGAAGACCTTGCCGATCAGGAAACCTCGGTCGCCCTATTCGAAACACTGCGGGACACGATCGGCGCCGATTCGGTCGCCTATGCCTATCGGCATCAGGACGTCATTCGCCGGTTCGGACGATTTCCTCATCGCAACGCGGTTCTTGGGCGCGCGAGCACGCAAGAGGAACAATCCTACCTGGCTGAACCGGGTGCGGGATTCTAGAGCGTGATCGTCGCAGGCGGAATTGCCGGAGACGTGAACCACGCGATCAAACAAGGTGGTAGAGCCGGTTCGGTGCCTCTATCCGCAGTGAACCGGCTCTATACGGGCGGCCGGTTGCGGGAGAAAATGCGCCTGGCCGCAGCGTGATTCGCGCCGTGCTTGCCCCGGCGGCGGTTTTCGGGGCATGTCCGCAGCATGCTCCTTGCCAGGCCCCTGCCCGGATGACGCCGCTTGCCTGGCTGCTTGGCCTGTTCCTGCCGGCGTGCGGCTATCCCGGCATCAGCGGCCTGCCGGTGCCAAGACTGATGGACATGACCCATATAACCCGGCCGGACACGCCGAACACCGCCCTGGCCGCGCCTGCGGGGTATTCCCCGCCACCTGACATCGTCACGCCGGTCTTTCCAATCACCGCCTCCAGCCTGTTGGCGAAGGTGATGCTGGTTGCGCGCGCGCAGCCTCGCACCTTCCAGGCGGCCGAGTTTCCCAGGCAGATGCAGGTCCACTACGTGGCACGCAGCAGGATTTTCAACTTTCCAGACCTTGTCACGGTCCAGGTGGCGCCGGCGGCGGCCGGGTCGAGCACGCTGGTGCTGTACTCGCGCAGCGTCTACGGCCGTTCGGACCTCGGCGTGAACCACAAGCGCCTGGAAACCTGGCTCTCGGCCCTGCAACACTCGATCACTCCAACCTCTGAAAGATAGTCCGGTCATGCGCGGTCTCGGCCCCTTCCTGAAAGATGCCTGGCACCTCACGCGACCCTATTTCCTTCGATCGGAGGAACGGTGGTCCGCGCGTGGCCTGCTGCTGGCGATCATCGTACTCAATCTCAGCCTGGTCGGCCTGAGCGTGGTGCTGAGCTACTGGCGGCGGGAGTTCTACAACGCGCTGCAGGACAAGAACTGGACGGTCTTCATGGACCTTCTGTTCGTGTACCGGCGCACGCCGAGTGGCCTGATGCCCGGCTTCTGCGAACTTGCCGCGGTGCATATCTTCGTCGCGGTCTACGCGGTGTACCTGAACCAGTGGCTGCAGATCCGATGGCGCCGCTGGATGACGACGCGCTTTCTGGACGAATGGCTTGCGGACCGCGCCTATTACCGCATCAGCCTGACGACCGATCGGGCGGCGATCGGCACGGACAACCCCGACCAGCGCGTGGCCGAAGACCTGCGCGATTTCACCGATAACACACTTTCTCTCAGCCTCGGCCTTCTCTCCAATATCGTCTCGCTGGGAAGCTTCGTCGGGATTCTCTGGGGCCTGTCGGGTGCATTCGAAGCGTTCGGTGTGTCCATCCCCGGCTACATGGTCTGGGTGGCCGTGATCTATGCGGTGATCGGCACCTGGTTCACGCATCTGGTGGGCCGGCCGCTGACCGCGCTCAATTTCCGCCAGCAGCGGGTGGAAGCGGATTTCCGCTACGCGCTGGTGCGCGTGCGTGAAAACATGGAAGGCATCGCCCTCTATCGCGGTGAGGAAGAGGAAAAGAGCACGCTGCTGCACCGGTTCGGCGCGGTGATCGGCAACTGGTACTCCATCATGACCCGGATGAAGCTGCTGAACACCCTGGTCGTCGGTTACGACCAGGCGGCCGTGATCTTTCCGGTCGTCGTTGCGGCGCCGCGCTATTTCGCCGGTGCCATGCAGCTTGGCGGATTGATGCAGACCGTGGGCGCCTTCGGACAGGTGCAGGGATCGCTGTCCTGGTTCGTGTCGGCTTATGCGTCCCTGGCCAACTGGCGTGCCATCGTCGAACGTCTCGCCACCTTCCATCGGGCCGTCGTCGCCGCGCGCGCGGCGCACGCCGAAGGATTCGATGCGGCCGAATCGCCGGACGGCGCGGTTACCCTTCGCGACGTGACGGTGTCTCTGCCGAACGGCGAAAAGCTGTTGGACGGGGCCGATCTGACATTCACGCCCGGCCACTCGGTCGTTGTTTCCGGACGCTCCGGATCAGGAAAGTCGACGCTGTTCCGCACCATTGCCGGCATCTGGCCATTCGGCCAGGGCCAGGTCCATGTCCCACCGAACTCCTTCTTCCTGCCCCAGCGGCCCTATATCCCGCTCGGCACGTTGCGGCATGTCGTCAGCTATCCGCAACCGGCTACTGCGTTTGAACAATCGGAACTTGCACGCGCGCTGGAAGATGCCGGGCTTCCCCAGTTGGTGGACCATTTGGACAAGGACGAGAACTGGCCCCAACGCCTGTCGGGCGGGGAGCAGCAGCGTGTCGCCCTTGCACGGGCACTGCTGGCGAGGCCGGACTGGATCTTCCTGGACGAAGCGACCGCCAATCTGGATCCGGAAGCCGAAGCCGAGCTGTACCGGACTTTGCGGGCGCGGCTGCCGGATACCACTTTGGTCTCGATCGCCCATCGTCCGTCGGTGGCACTGTTCCATGAGGAGCGTCTTGTGTTCGAGCGGAAGGAAGGCAGGCCAGGCCGATTGGTGCCGGCGTCCGAAGCATCCGCCGCTGCCGGCAGTTGATCTGTAGACAATGTCACGAAAGTCGGCCCGATGACCGAACCCACATCCACTCGATTCAACGACATTGTCGTGGATCAGCCGACGAAGGCTGGCCTGGAGCAGCGTCACGCCGCGGTCCATGCGCTGCTGGATCGCCACGACCGCAAGGCCGCGCTGGCCGCCTGGGACACGCTGCGCCGGGAATTCGATACCTGGAGCGCCCTGGTTGATCTGCGCTTCGCGCAGAACACCACGGATGCGGCGGCGAAGGCAGCGCGGGATTACGCCGATGCCCTGACACCGGAGGCAACGGAACTGGATGTGGCGATCAAGCGCCGGGTTCTGGCCGATCCGGCAAGAGATGAGATCGCCGCGCTGGCGGGGGCGCACGCGCTGCGCCTGTGGGAAGCCGACATCACGACATTCGAGCCGGCCATCAAGGCGGATCTGGAAGCGGAGTCGCGCCTCGCCGCGCGCTACACCGAATTGCTGGCGTCCGCTCAACTGGAAATCGACGGCGTGACCGTGAACCTGGCCGGCCTTGATCCTTTTGCGCAGGACCCCGACAGGGCGACGCGTCACCGCGCCGAACAGACGCGGTGGGCGTTCTTCGCATCACACGGCGCGGAGCTGGACGATCTCTACGATCGGCTCGTGCGCCTGCGCCACGGGATGGCGCGCAAGCTGGGCTATCCGATCTACACCGATCTTGCATATCGGCGCCTGCATCGCGTGGATTATGGACCACAGGACGTCGCCCGCTATCGCGATCAGATCGTCGCCCTTGTCGTGCCGCTGGTTGCCCGCCTGCTGGAGCAGCGGCGACTTGCCAATGGCTGGGACCGGCTGCGTTATTGGGATGAGGCGCTGATCGATCCGGCCGGCAATCCGGTGCCGGCCGGCGGATACGATTTCCTGGTCGCACGGGCGCAGACCATGTTCGATCGCATGGATTCGCGCCTGGGATCGTTCTACCGGCTGATGAACGAGGGTGGCTTTCTCGATCTGCGCAACCGGCCAGGCAAGGCCGGCGGCGGGTTCTGCACGTCTTTCCCTTCGTTCGGCGTCCCTTTCATCTTCGCGAATTTCAACGGCACGCATCACGATATCGGCGTGTTCACGCACGAGATGGGGCACGCGTTCCAGAACTGGGAAAGCCGCGCCCTGCCGGGCGTCGATTATCTCTGGCCGACAATGGAGGCGGCGGAAATCCACTCGATGGGGCTGGAATTCCTGAGCTACCCGCAGATGGAACTGATGGTCGGCAACGCAGCGGCAGAGCGGTTTCGCCGTATGCACCTGATCGCCGCACTGGCGTTCCTGCCATACGGGGCCTGCGTCGACCATTTTCAGCACGAGGTCTACGCGGCGCCGGATGCAACGCCGGCTGAGCGTCATGGCATGTGGCAGAGGTTGGAACGGATCTACATGCCGTGGACCGATTACGGCGACCTGGCCTATCCGGCGAAGGGCGGGCGATGGCAGGCGAAGCACCACATCTACGCCAGCCCATTTTACTATATCGACTACACACTGGCGCAATGCTGCGCGATGCAGTTCTGGGTGCGCAGCCGGCAGGATTACCGGGCGGCGCTGGACAGCTACGTGTCCCTCTGTGCACGCGGCGGGTCCATGCCGTTCCAGGCGCTGGTGCGTTCGGCCGGTCTCGTATCGCCCTTTGCCGATGGCGCGCTGGCGGAAGTGGTGAAGGAAGCGCGCGCCGTGCTGGGTGTCTGATACCAGCGGCCCGGACTCTTGACTCATCGGTCGATTGTCGGGCCGCTGGCATCTCATTGATTTCGCGCGCAGCCGCCACACCAACCCTGCGCGCATACCAGTCAGCCCGGCGGGCTACTGGTATGACCCAGCGCCGCCTGGCTCCTTGTCTTAACGCGTGATTCACGTCTCCGGCGATTCTGCCTGCGACGATCACGCTCTATTCCGCGACTTTCACGACCAGCTTTCCGTGGTTTTCGCCACGGAACAGCATGCCAAGGCCGTCTGGGGCACGCTCCAATCCGTTGATCACATGCAGGCGCTGTTGCAGCCGTCCGGCTCGCACCTGCGCTGCCAGCCAGGACCGGGCTTCGCGATAGCGGTCGTGGTAATCGAACACCACGAACCCTTGCATCCTGGCGCGCTTGCCGATCAGCAGACCCAGGTTACGCACGCCATACAAGGAGGATGAGGCAGTCTGGGAAATGCGTCCGCAGACAACGACGCGGGCGCCGATCCGCAGATGCAGCAGCGCGGCATCGAGGGTGGGACCGCCCACATTGTCGAAGAACACGTCGATCCCGTCAGGACAGGCCCGGCCGATCGCCGCGGCCAGATCGGGTTCCGATTTGTAATCGATCACAGCATCAAGGTTTAAGCTCTCGCGCAGAAACCCGCATTTCTCGGCGCCGCCGGCGATACCCACAACGCGGCACGCATCCAGCTTGCCGATCTGTGCGGCGATCTGTCCGACGCCGCCGGCCGCGCCGGAAACCAGCAGCGTCTCGTTCGGGCGCAGCGCACCGACATCGCGCACACCGAAATAAGCGGTGAGCGCGGTCGTTCCGAGTGGGCCGATCCACTCCTCGGGCGAGCCGATCTGCGGGTCGAGTTTCTGGGTTTCGGCCGCACGCAATGTCGGATGAGTCTGCCAGCCCATGCGTCCCTGCACGAGATCGCCGGGCTTCAATGAGTCCGACTTGCTCTCGATAACTCGCCCGATGCCGCCGGCGCGCATGACGTCACCGATTTCCGCGCGCGGCACGTAGCCCGGATTCTCGCTGACCCACACACGCATCGCCGGGTCGATGGAGATGTAGAGCGTCTCGACCAGCACTTCATTGTCGGTTGGATGGCGCAAAGGCACGGCATCCTCCAGGAAGTGCTCGGGGCCGGCTATCCCATCGGGCCTTGCCCGCAACAGCAGGCGACGATTTGCGGTGTCCATGGTGGCTGTCCTTTCGCGGGTGCTGTCGGTGACGCCTTGGCGGTCGCGGCAGTCTCTTCCAACATGTCGCGGCGGCGCCCCGCAAGTACCACCGAGAACCGATCCGCGTATAATGCAAGCGCGCTTACCCGCCCAATGCTGCGGCCGGCCCCTGTAATGACCGCGATCTTTCCCGTCGCTTCCGTGGCAGTATGCCTCCCCCATAAATGGCGCAAAGCCTGGCGTATCCTTTGCGGCGGACCCGTGCAGCGCAACCGCGGACGCGTGGGTTCCAACCGGGAACGCCCGGCAGTACAGTCATGGCAAGCCGACATGAAACGAGGAGACGCCGCGATGGCGATCACGATCCGGCAATTGCATCCGCTGTTCTGTGCCGAAATCGGCGGCGTCGACACCGGCCGGCCGATGGACATTACGACCTTCGCCGAAATCCGCGCGGCGTTTGAGGAATACTCCGTGCTGGTGTTCCACGAGCAGAGCCTCGACGACGAGCGGCAGATCGCCTTCAGCCAACGCTTCGGCCCGCTGGAAGTGTCCGGAAAGGCCAATCCGGCGACCGGGACGCATTTCGCGCGGCAGTCGAACCTCGATATTGGCACCGGCGCGGTGATCCCGCCCGAGGATCGCCGGATGATCTACCAGAAGGGCAATTACCTCTGGCATTCGGACAGCTCTTTCAGGGCAGTGCCGTCGCTGTGTTCCCTGCTGTCGGCACGGGTCGTTCCGCCGGAAGGCGGCAACACCGAATTCGCCTCGATGCGTGCGGCCTATGATGAACTGCCCGACGACGTAGAGCGGAAGCTGGAGGGGTTGATCGCGGAGCACAGCCTGATCTATTCGCGCGGCACGGTCTCCGAGGGCGTGCTGACACCGGAGATGAAGGCCGAGCTACCGGGCGCGTGGCAGAGCATGGTGCGGGTCAATCCGGTCAACGGCCGAAAGGCAGTTTATGCCGGCGCCCATGCGTCACACGTCATCGGCTGGCCGCGCGCTGAGGGGCGAACCTTTATTCAGTGGCTGAACGAATTCGCAACGCAGCCGCGCTTCTGCTACGCGCATGCGTGGCAGGAGGGTGACCTGGTGATCTGGGACAACCGCGCCACGCTGCACCGCGCGACGGCGTACGACACGGTCCGCCACAAGCGCCTGATGCAACGAACCACCGTGCGCGGCGACGGGCCGACCGTGCCGCAGCCGGAGCGATACGAGCTCGCCGCGGAGTAATCCAGGAACCTGTTGGTTCGATCGGGTGATTCACGTCTCCGGCGATCACGCTCGGGGTTCGATCGCGTGATTCACGTCTCCGGCGATCCCGCCTCCGACGATCACGCTCGGGGTTTGCTCGCGTGATTCACGTCTCCGGCGATCCCGCCTCCGACGATCACGCTAGCCGACCGGCACGACGAGTGCCGCCGCTCTGCCGCGGACCTCGTCCGGCCAGCGTGCGGGACGGCGTGCGTCGAGATCGAGGTTGACGCCGAACTGACTGAGCCGCGCGATTTCACCGCCGGTTCGCGGGTCGGTCATGCGATGGATCATTCGCAGCGACGAATTGCCGAACTGGGCTATGCCGGTTTCGACCAGATAGGGTGCATCGACCGGCAATGCGCCGGACATCGTCAGGATCAGTTCAAAGGTCGAAAAACCGCGCCGTTGCGCCTGCATGAATGCGGCATCCATGCCGAGCGCAGCACCAAGCTGGCCGGAGGCGTTGGAAAAGCGATGCACGATGGCGCCGAGCGCGAAATGGCCGGCTGCGTCGACGTCGCCAGGCTTGACCCGCCCGCGCGCGGTCGGGATGAAACCATCGGTCGTGACCGGTTCCTGCCGAGCCTCGGCAGCCGGACCGTCCCAGACCGCGACCCGGCTTTCGATCATGCCGCGCTGCTGGAGCGTCAGCGGCGTAGTGGAGAGGTCCCAGTGTTCCTCGAACCAGGTGACGACGTCACCGCTGGCGGAATCGACGACGCGATGGCCCAGGCGCAGACGGTCCGCGCCATGGACGCCCAGCGCCGCGCTCTCCACATGAAAGCTGGCGCCGGCGCGCAATTCGTGTGCGAAGCGGGCATCGATCCGGCGATGCAGGTCCGCGCGGCGCAGCGTATCGCCGATGCCAATTGCGTCGGCGAGGTTTGCATCCGCTTCTTCCAACCGATCGAAATAGTAGGCGATGGTGAAATGCTCGGTCACGTCGCATTGCCAGGGTGGCACGGCGCCGCGGTAGGTCTCGGCCCAGTCGGTCATTCTTTGGTCCGTCTTATGGCAGCTTCACAAGTTTCTGCAGCACGGCCCGTGGAGGCGATGCCGCCACGCCGGGGAACAGGTTGCCCCATCCGGTCTTGGCGACCTCGCCCACATAGATGTCGCCGCGGGAATCTGCCGCAATGCCGTGCGGTGACGTAAATGGTCCCGGGAAGTTTGCCGGGGTCCGGTCGCCGAGCCGGGCAAGGATTTTGCCGTCCTGCCTGCTGACGACGGAAACGCGCGGGCCGAGGTTCGAGGCATTGCGGCTGAACCCGTAGGTCGGTCCAGCCTCGCCGATGAGGCAATAAGGGCAGCGGTTTTTCGGCAGGAACAGCGCGCTGGGCCGGTGCAAGTCACGCCACTCGGTTTCGTACTTCCCATTGCCGTCGAAGATCTGCACGCGGTGGTTTTCCCGGTCGGCGACGTAGACCCAGCCATCCTCGTCGCAGCAGACGTTGTGCGGCAGGTTGAACTCGCCCTTGCCAACGCCGGATGTGCCCCATGAAAGGATCAGGCGGCCGTCGGGTGAGTATTTGTGCACGCGGGCGTTGCCGTAGCCGTCGGAGACATAGATGTCGCCGTTGGGTGACAGCGCGGTATGGGTGCATTGGCAGAAGGGCTCGCCGCCCATATAGGGCTTCGGCTTACCGGGTGTTCCGAGGGTCAGCAGGACCTTGCCTTCTGGCGTGCAGCGGCGCACCGCGTGGTCGCCGTCGTCGGTGCAGAAGATCGTATCGTCGGGCGCCATGCTCAGGCCATGGGCGCGCTTGAAAACGCCCTCACCCCAGGAACGGAGAAAGTTGCCGTCGCGGTCGAACACGGTGAGCGGGTGCGCGCTGCGGCTGAACACATAGACCTGGTCCCGGCTATCGACGGCGACGGCGGCGACCTCGTGGAAGTCCCAGCCGTCCGGAAGGCGTGCCCAGTCGGGGACAAGACGGTAGCGGAAGTCGCCGCTGCCCAGAATCGATTGAGGCTCCATGACGTTATCCTCAAGTGTTGGGATTGCCCCGCTGGAAGTGGGGCGCCATCCGGTGCGTGTGCCAGGACTCCAGGGCTACTTCACCGGGCTGCCTGCGTCCACCTGCTCGGCGCGCCGGTCCGGTGCGGCATTTCCGGCCGGCGTCATACCGGCAGGACAGAATCTATCGCGAACCTCCCCTCTTCACGAAGGGCCAACGGGTCGCTTCCCTTGACATCTATGTAAGCGGTTACTATCAGCGATTCACATATCTCGGACGGACGCATGCAGATCTACGACTACATCATCGTGGGCGGCGGTTCGGCCGGATCGATCCTTGCCAGCCGGCTTTCCGCACACAGCGCCAATCGGGTCCTGTTGTGCGAAGCCGGCGAGGACACGCCCGATGGCCGCGTCCCCGAGCCTATTCTCGACAGCCGCTCCGGCTATGCCTCGCGCGATCCTCGTTTCATCTGGAAGCAGTTGCGGGTCACCACCGAGGCGAGGCCGCATAACGATCCCGACGCGCCGCGTCCGCGCCTCGTCCGCTACGAGCAGGCGCGCGTCCTCGGCGGCGGCTCCTCCATCAACGGTCAGCTCGCCAATCGCGGTGCGCCGCATGATTATGACGAATGGGAACAGCGCGGCGCCAGCGGCTGGCGCTGGGAGACCGTGCTGCCCTATTTCAGAAAGATCGAGCGCGACATCGATTTCGACGGGCCCCTGCACGGTTCGGACGGCCGAATCCCAGTGCGTCGCGTCTTTCCGGACAACTGGTCCGACTATGCCAAGGCGGTCGCCGAAGCGTTCAAGTCCGCCGGCTATCGCTATGTGCCGGATCAGAATGGTGAGTTTCAGGACGGCTACTACCCTCTCACCATGTCCAACCTCTACGACCGGCGCGTCTCCGCCGCCGTCGGCTATCTCGGCCCCACTGTCCGCGAGCGCGGCAATCTGACAGTGATGACCGAGGTGCAGGTCAGTGAGCTGCTGTTCGAGGACACGAGCTGCATCGGTATCCGCGCCGTTGTGCGGGGCCAGACGGCCGAGTTTCGCGCCAACGAGGTGATCATCTGCTGCGGTGCGATCCATTCGCCGGCGATGCTGCTACGGGCTGGGATCGGGCCGGTGGGGCATCTGCGCGATCTCGGCATCGCGGTGCGCGCGAACCGACCGGGCGTCGGGCAGCGGCTGATGGACCATCCCTCCATCTCCGTCGCGTCCTTCCTCAAGCCAAGAGCTCGCAAGAACCCCTACAGCAAGCGCTCGTTGCATCTCGGCATGCGCTTCTCTTCCGGCATCGAGGGCGCACCGCCTGGTGATATGGCGCTCACTGTGTCGAACAAGTCCGCCTGGCATGCCATCGGCGATCGGATCGCAGTGATCACACTCTGGGTGAACAAGACCTTCTCCGAGACCGGCCAGGTGCGTCTCGCGTCGGCTGACTGGCGGCAGGAACCGGATGTCGACTTCAACCTGCTCGCTGATCATCGCGATCTTCAGCGTCTCGCACGCGGCTTCCGGCAGATCGCCGCATTGCACGAGTTGCCGCCGCTGAAGGCCGTCGCATCCGATGCCTTTCCGGCGAGCTTCACCGACAAGATCCGCCGCGTCGGGACCTACAACACGAAGAACCGCATCCTCACCCGGATCGGCGCAACGCTGATGGACGGTCCGGCCTTCGTGCGCCAGCTTGTGATCCGCGGCTTTGTCATGGAATCGGCCGGGCTCGTGCAGGCGCTGCGGGACGACGAAGCCCTGGAAACCTATATCAAGCGCGCGGCGGTCGGCGTGTGGCACTGTTCCTGCTCGTGCCGAATGGGTGCCGTCGATGATCCAATGGCAGTGACGGACAACGAGGGCCGGGTGCGCGGCGTGCATGGACTGCGCGTGGTGGACGCCTCGATCTTCCCCGCGGTTCCGTGTGCCAACACCAATTTCCCGACCATGATGGTTGCCGAGAAGATCGCCGACGATATCCTGCGGGCGCAACCGGCGGCACGTCCGGCGCAGCAGGCCGCGGTCGCTTGACAGACGTTGCAGCAGCCAAAGATGCTCTGATGTAACCGCTATCATAAAGGGCAGGGAGGAAGAAGCATGTGGAAGCCACTGACCATCGCCGTTGCCTTCATGGGCGCATTGTCCTGCATACCGCAGGCCCATGCGCAGAAGGCCGATGTCATGCATTGGTGGACGAGCGGGGGAGAATCCCGCGCCGTGGCGGTTTTCGCGAAGGAATACAACAAGCGCGGCGGGACCTGGGTCGATGATGCGTCGGTTGGGCCGCAGGCCGAGCACGCAGCCGCGCTGAACCGCATCGCCGGCGGTAATCCGCCGACTGCGATGCAGTGGAATATCGGTGTGGCAGTTCGCCAACTGGCGGAGCAGGGTATCCTCACGCCGCTCGATGAGCAGGCAAAAAAGGGCAACTGGTTGGCCAACCTGCCGCCCTTGCTGGTCAAGAACATGACTTATGACGGCCACGTCATCGCGGTGCCGGTGAACATCCACGGGGCGAATTACCAGTTCTACAGCATCAAGGTGTTCAACGACCTGAAGATGCAACCGCCGAAGACCTGGGACGAGTTCCTTGCCGACGCACCGAAAATCAAGGCGGCTGGTTTCATCCCGATTGCGTTCGGCGCCAACGCACAGCAGCTCGACTGGCTGTATGAAGCAATTCTGGCGGGTGCTGGCGGGAAAGACCTCTATCGCAAGGTATTTGTCGATCACGACGCGAAGGCCGCGGGCAGCGAGGGCATGCAGCACGTGTTCGGCGTGATGGGGCAGATTCGCCAGTACGTCGATGCCGGCAGTCCCAATCGGAAATGGAATGATTCACTGGCGCTGGTGGAAACCGACAAGGCCGCGCTGATGGTGGTTGGCGACTGGGCAAAGGGAGACTTTGCCGCAGCAAACAAGGTCGTTGGCAAGGATTTCGGCTGCGAAATGGCGCCCGGCAACCAGGACGCCTACGTGATGACGGTTGATGTGTTCGTATTCCCGGTGAACAACAAACCGGATCAGAAGGCGGCGCAGGACAAGCTGGCGACGCTGATGATGGACCCGGCGGTGCAGACCGAGTTCAACAAATTCAAAGGCTCGATACCGTCGCGGCTGGATGCCAAAGTCGCCGAAGTGGATGCTTGCGGACAACTTGGCAAGAAAGTGATGGCGGGTGGCGCCGCGAACCAGCTGCCGAACTTCGCGCTGGCGTTCAGTCCGGACACCCAGGGGCAGATCGAAGACCTGCTGGGGAACTATTGGAGCAATCCGTCGATGACGGCGGCGGACGCCGCGAAGCAGCTCTCCTCCGTTATCGCCGCCGCCGGGCATTGATTCCATGCCGGCCCGGCTGCAGGGCGAGACGGCTGCCAGATCGCCAGCGCCTCGCGCGCTGGCGAGTGTTGCCGCGCCGCGGGCGGGCCGGGCCTATCGCACGCGCAGCCTTGCCGCGAAGATCGCCCTGATTCCAACGATCCTGGTGATGGTGGGGTGCTACTACGCCAGCGTCACCTGGACCGTGTACATCTCCATGACACGGTCCTTCCTGCTGCCGGTCTATCGTTTCGCCGGCATAGCACAATACGAGCGCCTGTTCGCCACGCCGCGCTGGCAGGTTGCTTATGGCAACATGTTCCTGTTCGGTGCATTGGACATCATCGGCACGCTCTGCCTGGGTGTGCTGCTCGCGGTGTTGCTTGATCGCGCGGTGCGCTTCGAAGGCATTTTTCGCACCCTCTTGCTCTATCCGTTGTCGATCTCTTTCATTGTCACCGGGCTCACTTGGCAATGGGTGCTCAGCCCTACAATCGGCGTGCAGCAGTTCGTGCGCGGCCTGGGTTGGGAAGGGTTCGTATTCGACTGGATCACCCAGCCGGACCGTGCGATCTACACCTTGGTATTCGCCGGCATCTGGCATCAGTCAGGCCTGATCATGGCCATCATGCTGGCCGGATTACGCGGCGTCGATCGCGAGATCTGGCGCGCCGCCCGCGTCGAAGGCATCCCGACCTGGCGCACCTATATCAGTATCGTTCTGCCGATGTTGCGCCCGCTTATTGTCACCTGCGTCGTGCTGATCGCCATCGCCGTGGTGAAAAGCTACGACCTTGTCGTGGCGATGACCAACGGTGGTCCCGGTTTCTCCTCCGATCTTCCCGGAAAGTTCGTCGTCGATTTCGAATTCGAGCGTGCCAATATCGGTCAGGCCTCCGCCGCCGCCACCGTCATGCTGGGCTCCGTGGTCGCAATCATCTCCCCCTACCTCTATTTCGAGCTGGCGCGGAAAAACCGATGACAACAGCGCGCCGCCACGCCCGCATCGGCCGTATCGGCCTCTACACGCTGCTCGTGTGGATCTGCCTGTTTTTCTCGATACCACTGCTCGTGGTGATTTCCACTTCCCTGAAGACCTCCGACGAAGTACGCACTTTTTCGATCTTTACCTTGCCGACGGCACCCAGCATCGCAGCCTGGATCAAAGCATGGTCATCCGCTTGCACTGGCCTGAATTGCGGCGGCGTGCGTGTCGGTTTCTGGAACTCAGTGAGAATCCTCGTGCCGAGCGTCGCCATTTCCGTCCTGGCAGGCGCGATCACCGGTTATGCACTGTCACATTGGCGTATCCGTGGCGCCAACATGATCATGCTTCTGCTGTTGATATGCGCCTTCATTCCGTATCAGGTCATCCTCTATCCGTTGGTGAAGACTTTCAGCACGATCGGCATCTACAGTTCGCTGCCGTGCATTATCGCCGTGCATGTCATCTTCGGCCTTCCCGTTATGTCCCTGCTGTTCCGCAACTTCTATGTGGGGCTACCAGAGGAACTGGTGAAGGCTGCCAGGATCGACGGCGCCGGCTTTTGGCGCATTTTCGTCTTCGTCATGCTGCCGATGTCGGTCAATATCTTGATCGTCGCGACAATTCTGCAGACGACCGGCATCTGGAATGACTACCTGCTGGGGCTGATCTTCGCCGGCCGCGACAACATGCCGATGACGGTGCAGCTCAACGCCATCGCTACCACCTCGACTGGAATCATTGAGTACAATGTCAACACCGCCGCGGCCCTGCTGACGGCACTGCCTCCCTTGCTGATCTATTTCCTTTCCGGGCGTTACTTCGTGCGCGGCATCACCGCCGGCGCCGTGAAGGGCTGACATGTCCGCGGTCGTTGTCTCCGGGCTTTCCAAGTCGTTTGGCCCATTGCGCGTCCTGAAGGACATCCACCTGCCTATCGAGACGGGCGAGTTCACCGTGCTGCTTGGGCCATCTGGCTGCGGCAAGTCCACATTGCTGAATGCCATTGCCGGCCTTGAGGATACCGACACCGGCATCGTCGAGATTGACGGCGTTGATGTGACCCACCACGAGCCGAGCAAACGCGGTATCGCGATGGTGTTCCAATCCTATGCCCTCTATCCGACCATGTCGGTGCGCAAGAATCTGTCCTTTGGACTGCGCGTGCGCGCAGTACCGCGCCAGGAAGTGGCGCGCCGTGTGGATTGGGCCGCGAAGCTTCTGCAGATCGACGAGCTGCTTGATCGCAAGCCCTCGCAGTTGTCCGGTGGACAGCGCCAGCGTGTCGCCATCGGCCGAGCCTTGGTGCAGCAGGCGAAAGTGTTTCTGTTCGACGAGCCGCTGTCCAACCTCGATGCCAAGCTGCGCACTGAGATGCGGGTCGAGCTTAAGCGCCTGCATAAGGACCTTGGCACCACGATCATCTACGTGACGCATGACCAGATCGAGGCAATGACACTCGCCACGCGCATCGCGGTTATGCGCGCCGGCCGCATTGAGCAGTACGCCGCGCCCAACGAACTCTATGAGGCGCCGGAGACCCTGTTCGTCGCCAGCTTCGTCGGCTCACCAGCGATGAATTTCCTGCGTGGGCGTCTGACGACAGGCGCCGTTCAGGTCGGTTCGGCCGAAGTGCCGCTCAATGGCTACCGATTCCGTTCACCGCCCGCGGCCGGTCAGGAGGTTGTGATCGGCATCCGCCCGGAACACCTTGTGCTTGCGCGCGACGAGCCGGGCGAGCCCACGTTTGATGCCGAGGCGTTGTTCATGGAGCCGATGGGCGCGGATACGCTGGGCTGGTTCCAGTTCGGCGAGCACCGTCTGTCCGCGCGCCTCATCCCGCAGGTGGCGCGCGGACTTTCCGGCCGCGTCAGGCTGTCGCTGAATGCCGACCACCTGTCGTTGTTCGATCCATCCAGCGAAGCGCGGCTGTAGCCTTGCCTGATGGAGGATGCGATTGAGTAAGCGTTTACATATGGCTTATTCAAGACAGTGTTACTCGCTGACGTGGGCTGGACACTGGTGGTGTAATCGCTTACTAGCTTGGCACGCGGCAAACTTACAGATCGAAAGTGGAACACGGTGAAGCTTGCGGCAACCCGACCGGTCGACTGCGACGTACACCTGGCCGTTCCCAATACGCGCGTCCTGCTGCCGTATCTCGATGATTATTGGCGCGAGCATATCCTTCGCCGTGGCATCGACGGCGATAACCTCGAACTCAGCGCCTATCCGCCGAATGCGCCCCTGAACTGCCGGCCGGATTGGCGCCCCGTAAAGGGCCTGCCGGGCTCGCAGTTCGAGCAGCTACGCGATCACGTGCTGGAGCCGTTTCGGCCCCGCTTCGTCATCTGCAACGCGCTGCACGGTTCGCAGATCATGTTCAGCGAAGACCTGTCCGCCGCGCTCTGCCGAGCGATCAACAACTGGATCGCGGCTGAGTGGCTGGATCGGGATTCGAGACTGCGGGCATCCATCGTCGTGCCGGTGCACAGCCCGGAGCTGGCGGTCGCGGAGATCGAGCGGTGCGCCGCCGACCGGCGCTTCGTGCAGGTGCTGATGCTCGCGATGACGGAATTGCCGCTGGGCCGGCGACAGCACTGGCCGATCTATCAAGTCGCTGAGCACCACGACCTGCCGATCGGCATCCATGCCGGCAGCAGCTTCCGCCATCCGCCAAGCGCGCTCGGCTGGTCGTCATATTATATCGAGGACTATGTCTCGCAGGCGCCGGGGTTTTCCGGCGTGCTGAACAGCCTGGTGACCGAGGGCGTGTTCAACAAGTTTCCGCGCCTCAAGGTCGTGCTGCTCGAGTCGGGTGTGACCTGGCTGCCGGCGCATTTCTGGCGAATCAACAAAACCTGGCGCGGCGTGCGGGCGGAAACCCCGTGGCTGGATCGCCCGCCAGCGGAAGTCATCCGCAGGCATGTGCGCCTGACCGTGCAGCCATTCGACGATCCACCGGAACAGGCCCAGGTGCAGACCATTATAGAGGAAATCGGTGCCGATGAGATGCTGCTGTTTTCGACCGATTACCCACACTGGCACTTCGAGGGAATCGACGCCGTTCCTGCCGGTCTGCCTGACAGGGTTTTGGGCAAGCTGCTGGTGGATAACGCGCTCGCCACCTATCCGCGCCTGAACCAACCCGCCGCCGAGACGGAGACGCCGACATGAACATGACGGTCCTGGATCGCAAGCCCAGTACTATCAGTCAAAGCTATCTGGGCTTCATCGATTGCGACGTGCATCCGTTCTTCAAGTCGCCCGACGAGTTCGACGCATTCCTGCCGCAGCGCTGGCGCGAGCACCGTCGTGCGATCGGCGGGCGAACGCGGCAGGGTCTGGCCAGGGCGTCTAATTATCCGCGCATCTCGCCGGGCAACGGCCAGCGCATGGACGCCTGGCCACCGGATGGTTCGCATCCCGGTTCCGACCTGCCGTTCATGCAGCAGCAACTGCTCGACCTGTTCAACGTGTCTTACGGGTTGTTGGCGCCGCTGGTCGGCGGCGCGGGGGGTGAACGGAATATCGAGTTCGGTGCGGCAATGGCGACCGCCGTGAATGAATGGCAGCTCGCACGCTGGTGCGACCCCGATCCACGCCTGAAGGCCGCGGTGCAGATAAACATCGAACATCAGTCGGCAGCGATCGCCGAAATCGAGAAACGCGCCGGGGATCGGCGGTTCGCTCAGGTCCAGATCCCGCCACGCGGGCTGGAGCCGCTGGGGCGCCGTCGCTATTGGCCGATCCTGGAAGCCTGCGCGGCGAATGGGTTTCCGGTCTCGCTGCACCTCGGCGGCAGCAGCGGCCATCCGTCCACCGGCGGCGGATGGCCGTCCTTCTACCACGAGGAACATCCGTCCTATGTGCAGTCGATGCAGACCCTGGTGGTCAGCCTTGTCTGTGAGGGCGTGTTCGAGCACATCCCCAACCTGAAGATCGCGCTGGTGGAAGGCGGGTTCGCCTGGCTGCCGGCGCTGTGCTGGCGGCTCGATAAAGCGTGGAAGCGCTTGCACGCGGAAGTGCCGTTCCTGCGCCAAAAACCGTCGGAGTATGTGCGACAGAATATCTGGGTCACCACACAGCCGATCGAGGAGCCGGAACGTCCGCACGATATGCTGTCAACGCTGGAGTGGATCGGCGTGGACCGGGTGATGTTCTCCACCGATTATCCGCACTGGGATCAGGACGATCCACGCTTTGCCTTCAAGGTCGCGCTGCCGGAGCCGTGGAAGCGCAAGATCTATCACGACAATGCGCGCGCCCTGTACGGTCTTACCTGAGCATGAGCCGCCATGTCGTCGCCACGGTGGATGAGATCGCGCCCGGTACCTGCAAGATCATCACCGTGAAGGGCAGGGAAATCGGCATCTTCCATGTCAATGACGAGTTCTTTGCGTTGATCAACCGGTGCCCGCATCAAGGTGCGCAGCTTTGTCGTGGCGCGCTGCTCAGCCGACTGGAATCGCCGACGCCTGGAGAATACCGACTGACGCGCCAAGGGGAGATGCTGCGTTGTCCCTGGCATTGCTGGGAATTCGATATCCGCACCGGCCAGTCCTGGTGCGATCCCGACAGCGTGCAGGCGCGCACCTATGCCGTGGAAGTGGAGCCTGGTGCCGAGCTGGCGAAAGGACCATTCGAGGCTGAGACCGTTCCGGTGGCCGTGGAACAGAATTATATCGTGATCACCGTTTGACCGAAACAGAGAGGGGAGCGTGATCAGGAGCGACCGCGCCGATTCGCCATCAAGGACCCACCGCCGATCGCGCAGGTCCGGCGGAGCGGCGGTGAAGTTGGAGGATGTGGCACGTCATGCCGGTGTCTCGACCGCGTCCGTATCGCGCGCTTTGAACACCCCCGATCTGGTGTCGCAGGCGCTGCGCGATCGCATTGCCCAAGCGGCGCAGGATCTGAAATGGGTACCAAACGGTGTCGCCAAGGCGCTTGCTTCGCTGCGTACCCGTACCGTTGGCGTTATCATCCCGACCCTCAGTCATCAGAACTTCGCCATACTGATCGAGGCGCTGCAGCAGGACCTGGCCACTGCGCACTATACCCTGATCCTGTGCTGCATGGATGTGACGGAGGAGATGCGCCTTCAGCAGGCGCGCAAGCTCGTCGAGCGCGGTGTGGAATATCTCGTACTGGTCGGCGAGGCGCACCCTGATGCGCTGTTCGAGCTCCTGCGATCGCAGAACGTCCCATACGTCATCACCTACACGCGTGGTCAGGATCAGAGACACACCTGCATCGGTTTCGATAATTACGCGGCATCCGCCAGGCTGACCGAGCATCTGCTGGAACTCGGTCATCGCAACTTCGGCATGATCGCGCATGATAGAGAGGAAAACGATCGCATCCAGCTTCGGATCGCAGCCGTCCAGGATGCGTTGGCGCGATCGGGCCTCGCGATTCGGCCGCAGCATTTCGTGCGGGTGAACAGCCGTCATATCGCCAGCGGTCGGGAGGGAATGCGGCGGATCCTTGCGGACGACACGTTGCGCCCGACGGCTCTGGTATGCACGAATGACTATATAGCCACGGGCGCCATGATTGAGGCCAAAGAGCTTGGGCTGGCGATCCCGCGAGACCTCAGCATTGTTGGCTTCGACGACACGGATATGTCGGCGCATCTTGATCCGCCGTTGACGACAGCCCGCGTGCCCAGCCGCCGCATGGGCGAAGAGATTGCGAAGTACATCATTGGCCACCTGGAAGACGGCAGGACGGCACGTCCGCCATCGCTTGAGGCGGAGTTGATCATACGGAGCAGCAGCAGCGCACCGCCTGGGGGGCAGCGGGTTGCATGAGGGGTTTCCGTGGCCCTGGCGGCCTGATTGCGTGCGACGCGGTTGACGTCTTTGACGCTTGCGCGTTTGGGCTGAGTGTGTCGTGTGGAGATGGTTGCGGGGACATGCAACCACCTTAATTTGCTACTGACTGGCTGATGATCTCCAACCTTGCCAAGGTTGGGGTCGAGGGTTCGAATCCCTTCGCCCGCTCCAGAATCTTCAGAGATTTCAAGGCGTTCTGGTCAGTTCTGTAGGAACTGGCCCCGACGCGTTTGGCATGGTCAACACGGAGCGCGGCTGTGTTGACCAGTGGACGTTCGACGCTGCCGTTTTCCAGACGTCGGTCGTATTTTCGCGCTTGGGGCGAGGTCCGCCTGCGCCGCGGGAG
>DATNEJ010000504.1:0-2239 GCA_035606775.1 Acetobacteraceae bacterium
CCATGTCCGCTGCCCTCGCACTGGAGCGTACAGCCCCACTTTATCAGCGTGTCAAATCCGTCATCCCGCCGATCGAATGGCCGGTTTTCGCCGACGACATCGACGCGATCCTGGCGCTGAAGCGCAGCCGCAACGCCGTCATCCTGGCGCACAACTACATGACGCCGGAGATCTTCCACTGTGTGGCGGACATCGTGGGCGACAGCCTTGCGCTCGCGCGGGAGGCGATGAAGGCCGATGCCGAGGTCATTGTTTTGGCCGGGGTGCATTTCATGGCGGAGACCGCCAAGCTGCTCAATCCGGGCAAGACCGTGCTGATCCCCGATCTGGAAGCGGGCTGCTCCCTCGCCTCCTCGATCACCGCCGCCGATGTGCGCCTGATGCGGGAGAAGCATCCGGGCGTTCCCGTCGTCACCTATGTCAACTCCTCGGCCGACGTGAAGGCGGAGTCCGACATCTGCTGCACCTCGGCCAACGCAAAGAAGATCGTCGAATCGCTAGGCACGGACACGGTGATCATGCTGCCGGACGAGTACCTGGCGCAGAACATCGCGGCGAAGACCGACGTGAAGATCATCGCCTGGGCCGGCCATTGTGAGGTGCATGAGCGGTTCACGGCGGCGGAAGTGCGCGCGTTGCGCACGGACTATCCCGGCGTGACGATCCTCGCGCATCCGGAGTGTCCGCCGGAGGTAATCAAGGAAGCCGACTACACCGGCTCGACGTCCGACATGTCGAATTACGTCGGCCGGGAGAAGCCGGCGCGGGTGGTGCTGCTGACCGAGTGCTCCATGGCCGACAACGTGTCGGTCAACCATCCGCAGGTGAACTTCGTCAGGCCGTGCAATCTCTGCCCGCACATGAAGCGCATCACCCTGCCGAAGATCAGGCGCTCGCTGGAGACCATGACGCACCAGGTCACCATCGATCCCGCGCTTGCCGCCCGCGCCCGCCGCGCGGTCGAGCGGATGCTGGCTGTCTGACATTCACCGATACCAGGCGCGGTGTTCGCTGCCCTCATCAGGCCAGCGGGGATTGCGCTTCAGGAGACAAGCGATGCCGATCCCGCCGCTTCCCGCCGTCATGGTCGAGCCCGTGGTACGCGCCGCCCTGCTGGAGGATCTGGGCCGGGCGGGCGACCTCACGACGGATGCCGTCGTCCCGGCGGATGCGCGGACGGAGACATTCCTGGCTGCGCGTCAGCAAGGTGTGGTCGCTGGCCTGGATTTCGCCGCGACGGCATTCCGCCTGATCGATCCGGCGATCGAGATCCAGGTGGAGCGGCCGGATGGGACCCGCCTCCAGCCGGGCGACCGCATCGCCACCATTCGCGGGCCGGCGCGCGGCATCCTGACTGCGGAACGCACCGCGCTGAACTTCCTGTGCCACCTGAGCGGTGTCGCCTCGGCCACGCGCGGCATCGCCGATGCGATCGCCGGCACAAGGGCGCAGGTGTGCTGCACGCGCAAGACCATGCCGGGCCTGCGTGCCGCGCAGAAATACGCGGTGCGGGTCGGCGGCGGTGCCAACCATCGGTTCGGCCTGGATGACGCGGTGCTGATCAAGGACAACCACGTCGCCATCGCCGGCGGTGTGCGGGAGGCGGTGGAGCGGGCGCGCGCCGGCGTCGGCCATCTGGTGAAGATCGAGCTGGAGGTGGACACGCTGGCGCAGCTCGAACAGGCGCTGACCCTGCGGGTGGATGCCGTGCTGCTCGACAATATGGGGCCGGACATGCTGCGCCAGGCTGTGACGATGGTGGATGGGCGCGCCATCACCGAGGCGTCGGGACGCATCCGCCCCGACACCGCCCCTGCAATCGCCGCGTCAGGCGTCGATCTGCTGTCCGTGGGCTGGCTGACGCACAGCGCGACGGTGCTGGATATCGGGCTGGATCACGGCGGCTGACAGCGCTCGTCGGGCGGGCAGCGGCCGGTCAGTCCAGAGTGTGTCGGGTGCGCGGAAGCACCCAACACGCTCTGACTCTTTGATTGGTCGCGTGGTTCGAGTCTTCGGCGTTTTCGCCTGCGGCGATCATGCCAGCAATTCGGACAGCGACCGTACGATCCGGTCCGGGCGAACGGTGGTGCCGGCCGGTAGTCCCTGCCCGATGGCATCGTGCCAGATGGCGAAAATCCCCAGCCGCTGCGGCGCGGCGATCTCCCATTCCAGGTTGTCGCCGATCATCCAGGTCTCGTGCGGCGCCACGCCGAGCGCCTGCATGGCATGGCGGTAGGCG
>DATNEJ010000508.1:0-2221 GCA_035606775.1 Acetobacteraceae bacterium
CTGCATGGGCAGATCGAAGGCGATGCTCATCATGTGACTCAGGCGGCCGGCGACGATGACGCAGCGGCCCAGCGGGATGGAAAAGCCTGGGTCGGGATTGGAGTCCACGCCGTGGCAGCCGCCCATGACGCCGCCGCCGCCCACGTTGGGCTTGAGGGTGGCCACCTCGAAGTTGCGGGGCGGCGCCGGCTGCTGGGCAAGGCCGCCGGCGCATGCCAGCCCCAAGATCACGACTCCGCCGATCCAAGCGTTCCGCATGTCCGCACTCCAAGCTAGAAAGTCATTATATGTCCGTTTCCATCGCCATTCTCACCGAAGCCAGCCCGATCAACGACCAGTAGCCTGCTGCAGCCGCGCGCGCACGATCTCCGCCAGCGCGGCGCGGGGCTCGGCGGCGCCGCCCCACTCCTCGGTCGGGATCGGCGGCAGGATCCGCACCTCGACCCGGCCGGGCCGAATCCGCCATCGCCCTTTCGGCATGCACGCCCCGCTGCCGCGAACCGCCACCGGAACCACCCGCGCCGCCGCTTGCTGCGCCAGGTAAAACGGTCCCTTCTTGAATTCCAGCAGTTGCCCGTCGGGCGAGCGCGTGCCTTCGGGAAAAATCAGGAACGGCCTGCCCGCGCGCACCGCCTCCGCCGCGCTCGCGATGCTCGCCTGCGCCGCGGCGCGATTGCTCCGATCCACCGGAACCAGCCCGCCGATCCGCAGCACTGCGCCCAGCAGCGGCACGCCAAACAGCTCCTTTTTTGCCAGGAACGCGATTTCCCCGGGCAATACGCCCAGCAGGATTGGCGGATCCAAATTGCTCTGATGGTTCGCCATGTAGAGGCGCGGCCCGATGCCGGCCAGATGTTCCCGTCCCGTGATCTCCACCCGAACCCCGGCCAGCGCCAGCAGCCCGCGGATGCCCGCGCGCGCCAAGGCATAGGTGAAATCGAGCCGTCGCAGGCACAGCAGCCACGGCAGCGAGATCACCCCCGCCGCCAGCATGTAGACCCAGGCGAACCCCCACACCGCCAGCGACCGCAGCGTGATCACGCCTTCACCCGTGCCACCAGGTCATGCCCTCGGCCACCACCGATGCCGGCCCCACCAGCCGCACCGCCGCGCCCGGCCCGGCCCACACCACTTTCTGCACGCCGCCCGGCGTCGCCACCTCGACCGGAGTTCCTGCCGCATCCGCGACGATGGCCGCGATGGCCGCCGCGCAGCTCCCGGTGCCGCTGGAATTCGTCGGCCCCACCCCGCGCTCGAAAATGCGCACCTCCAGATGGTGCCGGTTGTGCACCTGCACGAACTCGACGTTGGTCCCGTGCGGGAATCGCGGATGCAACGCCAGCGCTGCCCCCGCCGCTTCCCAATTCTCCGGGAACTCCGGGACCATCACCACGCACTGCGGATTGCCCACCGAAAGCACCGTTGCGTCCCAGGTTCGACCCAACGCGGTGATCGTTTCGCGCCCCGCGATCGCCGGCACCCCCATTTCCAGTTCGATCAACCAGTGCGCGCCTTCGCCGTCGAGCACCGTGGCCCGAAGCGGCCCCGCACCGGTGTGCAGCACGCCCTCGCGGAACCCGTGCTTGGCGTAGAACGCAGCCACGCAGCGCGTGCCGTTGCCGCTGATCTCGGCCTCGCCGCCGTCGCTGTTGCGCAACTCCAGCTCGAATCCCGTCCCGTGCGGCCGTACGAACTCCACCCCGTCGGCGCCGACCCCGCGATGCCGATCGCAGATGGACCGGCTGAATGCGCTCCGCTGCTCGTGCGCCACCGCCTCCGCGTCCACGATCAGGAAATCGTTGCCGTTGGCTTCCGCCTTGACGAACCGCACCGCGCCGTCATGGGTCATTGCGCCGGTATACCTCGATCGCATGCTGGTAGGGCGCGGTCAGCGCCGCCACCTGATGGAAATACTGACGCAAATCGCGCCGGTTCACCAGTTTCGCCACCGGGCTGCCTTCCTCCACCACCACCCATTGCACCTGCCGATGCGGCGCGAAGAGCGCATCCTGCCACAACAGGAAATTGGACTCCTGCACCACCTCGCGCACCGCGATTCCGTCGTCGGCCAACGCCCCCGGATACGTGCCGTAGTACATCAGCACCCGCTCCCCCTTCCGTCGCGGCTTCAGGGCTTTGGCCAATTGGTGCTCCATCGCCAATCGGTCGGGCGCGTTGTGCTCCGCTTCCGCGTACGCCACCGGCCCCGGCGCCCGCAGCA
>DATNEJ010000510.1:0-5442 GCA_035606775.1 Acetobacteraceae bacterium
CATTCGTTCGACAGGGAAACGAGCCGGAGTCGTGCTGAATCCGGCAACGATGCCGGAGGCGGTTGCCTGGGTGCTCGATCTGACGGACATCATTCTGGTCATGTCGGTCAATCCCGGATTCGGCGGGCAGAGCTTCCTGCCATCGCAATTGCCCAAGATCGCTGCCTTGCGTCGGATGATCGGCGCGGCCGGCCGCGCAATCACGCTTGCCGTTGATGGCGGCATCACGCCGCACACGGCACCGCAGGTGCTGGCTGCCGGTGCCGACACGCTGATCGCGGGGACCGCCGTGTTCGGCGCGTCCGATTATGCGGCTGCTATCGCTGCGTTGCGTGGAAAGCACGGCGCGTGAGCGGGACCGATCCCCGCCGCTGGTTGCGTGACGCCCGCCGAGCGATTGCCCGTCTGCCAAGCCTGCGCATCGGCCGCGTGCCGGATGCGCCGGCCCTGCCGGTAAGGGACCCCTGGCCCGGCGACCCGGCAGGCGGCGCGCGCCTGCTGAAAGGTGAGCTGGAAATCGGCGGGGCGACGCGGCCGCTGAAACCGGGCGGCTGGTACGACAGTTCAGGATCGAGCCTGCTGCGTGCCGGGGCGCACAGCTTTTCATGGCTGCGCGACCTTCGCGCGCTGGGCACCGATGCCGCCCGCCTGCGTGCCCGTGCCCTGGTTGCCGAATGGATCAGCGCCCCGCCGCCCGATCCGATCGCGTACCGGCCGGACGTGGTGGGCGCCCGGATCACAGCCTGGCTGGGACACTATGACTTCTTTGCCGCCACAGCCGACGATTCGTTTCGGCAGCGGCTGATGGCCCGCCTCGTATCCGATGCGCGCGGCCTGTCCGCGGCACTGCCGGCGGAAGAACTGGACGCCCGCGCGCTGACGGCCCTGAAAGGCCTGATCGCCGCGGCCGTCGCGTTGCCGGACCATGCCGGATTTCTGACTCGCGCCCTGCGCTTTCTGCCCCAGGAGATCTCCAGGCAAGTGCTGCCGGATGGCTGCCATGCCGAACGAAGCCCAGCGGCACAGCTTGCCTCGTTGCAGGATTTGACCGAAATCCGCGCGCTGTTGCAGGCGGCCCAGACCCAGCCGCCGCTTGCGCTGACGAGTGCCATCGAACGGATGGCACCCGCGCTTCGCGTGCTCCGCCATGGCGATGGGGGGCTCGCGCTGTTCAACGGCAGCCGGGAGGAAAATGGCGCCCTGGTCGACCTGGTGCTGACCCAGGCCGGGCGCAGCGGCAGGGGACCGCTGACACTGACCGACGGCGGCTTTCAGCGTCTTCAGGCGGGCCGCAGTGTGCTGATCGTCGATTGCGGCGCGCCGCCGCCGCCCGGCGTTGACCGCTACGCACATGCCGGCACGCTGTCGATGGAGCTTTCGGTCGGCCGCGACCGGCTGATCGTCAACTGCGGCGCATTCCCCGCCGGACCGCCGGAATGGCGGAATGCGGCAAGGGCGACCGCTGCGCATTCCACCCTGGTCATTGCCGACGTGAGCAGCAGCGAACTGAAGCCGGATGGCCTGGGCCGGCGCCCGACGCTGGTGGAGGCACAGCGGCAAGAGGCGAACGGCGCACATTGGCTGGAAGCGAATCACGATGGCTGGCGCAAGCCGTTCAACGCCGTGCACCGGCGGCGTCTCTACCTGGCGGAAAGCGGCGATGACATACGTGGGGAGGATGTGATCGAAGCACCCGAACCGCAGCCTTTCAGCCTGCGGTTTCATCTGCACCCGGACGTACAGGCCAACCTGCAGCAGGACCGGGAGGCGGTGCTGCTGCGGCTTCGTTCCGGCAGCGGGTGGAGACTGCGGGCCGATGGCGCGCGAATGAGCCTGGAAGAAAGCATCTACCTGGGTGGAGCGGAGCCGCGCCGCAGTGAGCAGGTCGTGCTGAGCGGCCACGTGGACGGACCGCAGCAGATCAAGTGGGCGATCAGCAAGGTCGGGTGATACCAGCAGCCCGCAGGGCTGACTGGTATGCGCGCAGGGTTGGTGTGGCGGCTGCGCGCGAGATCAATGAGATACCAGCGGCCCGACAATCGACTGACGAGTCAAATTTCGGGCCGCTGGTATAGCGGCGATCGCGTGCCCCTTCTGTGAAGATCATCGAAATCACCAACGTGGATTTCTCGCTGCGGCAGTTTCTTCTGCCGCTGATGCGCACGATGCGCGCCCGCGGGCATGACGTTGTGGGCGCCTGTGCCGAAGGAGACTTGCTGGCCGAGGTACGGGCCGAAGGGTTCCGGGTCATCCCCGTGCCGTTCGCCCGCAGGGTTTCACCCCTCGCCCATCTGCGGGCGTTTTGCGCCTTGGTGGCGATCTTTCGGGCTGAGAAGCCCGATATCGTGCATGCACACATGCCGATAAGCGGGTTTCTCGCCAGGATGGCCGCGTGGATCGCCGGTGTACCCACAATTGCCTATACATGCCACGGATTCCTGTTCAATCAGACCGGGTCATGGCCGAGGCGCGGCGCGAGCCTGATCCTGGAATGGCTGGCCGGGCGCGTCACCGACATATTCCTGACCGTCTCAACCGCAGAGGCCAGGGACGCCCGACGATTGGGGATCGCCCGTCATGCGGTGCCGGTCGGCAATGGACGCAGCGTCGCGGTATTTCACCCCGATGCGGAGGCACGGCAGCGGATTCGGCAGGAACTGGACACGCCGCAGGACCGGGTGGTTGTGGCCGCGGTATCCCGGTTGATCGCCATAAAGGGCTATGGCGAACTCGCTGCCGCGATGCGGACAGTGACCGACGCCGACCTATGGGTCGTTGGGGAGCGGTTGCCGACCGACCGCGGCGAAGACATGGGCGGACTGCTCGATGCCGCTGGGCTTGACGGACGTCTGCGGCGCCTGGGCTACCGCCGCGATGTCGCCGCGATCCTGGCCGCCGCGGACGTATTCGTGCTCCCCAGTCACTTTGAGGGCCTGCCGATGTCGGTCATCGAGGCCATGCTGACCGGATTGCCGGTCGTGGCGACCTCGATCCGCGGACCGGAGGAGCAGGTTGTGGACGGTGTGACCGGTCTGCTGGTCCCGCCCCGCCAGTCTGCCCCGCTTGCCGCAGCACTGAACCGCCTGGTCGGCGATCCCGCACTGCGCCGTCACATGGGGATGGCCGGGCGAGAACGCGCGCTGGAGCTCTACGATGAAGCCAAGGTCCTGGACCGGACCCTGGACCTGCTGCGGCTGTAGGTTTATCCCGCGCCGCGTCAACCGCCGGATCCGACCATGACCGACATCGTTCCTGTGCGCCGCGCACTGATTTCCGTGTCCGACAAATCCGGGCTGGTTCCGTTCGCACAGGCTTTGGCCTCGCGCGGGGTAGAAATCCTCTCCACCGGCGGATCGGCCCGCGCCTTGCGCGATGCCGGCGTTCCCGTGAAGGAAGTATCGGAGCATACGGGGTTTCCGGAGATCCTGGATGGCCGGGTCAAGACCCTCGTGCCGCAAATTCATGGCGGCATCCTTGGCCGCCGCGATGTGCCGGAGCATGTCGCCCAGATGCAGGCACACGAGATTGCGCCCATCGATCTTGTCGCGGTGAACCTCTATCCATTCGAGGCAACCGTCGCAAAGGGCGCGCCCGATGACGAGTGCGTCGAGAATATCGATATCGGCGGACCTGCGTTGATCCGGGCCGCGGCAAAGAACCACGACTTCGTTGCGGTGCTGACGGACCCGGACCAGTACGAGGCGGTGCTGACGAATATCGTGGCGCAAGGCGGCACAACCCTGGCGCTGCGCCGGCGACTGGCGGGGCTGGCCTATGCGCGAACCGCTGCCTATGACGCCGCGATCGCCGCCTGGTTTGCAGAGAAGCGAGAGGAGACATTTCCGCAGCGCCTCGTCTTCGGTGGCACGCTGCGGCAAACGCTGCGCTATGGTGAGAACCCGCACCAGTCCGCAGCCTTCTACGCGATGGCCCGCCGCCCCGGCGTCGCGACCGTTCGGCAGATCCAGGGCAAGGAACTGTCGTACAACAACCTCGCGGACACGGATGCCGCGTTCGAATGCGTGGCGGAGTTCGACGACCCTGCCGTCGTCATCGTCAAGCATGCCAATCCGTGCGGCGTGGCGACCGCTGCATCGCTGGCGGAAGCCTGGGACGGCGCCTTGCGCTGCGATCCGGTGTCCGCCTATGGCGGCATCATCGCGGTGAACCGGACGCTGGATGGTGCGGCGGCGGAGAAGATCGCGGCGATCTTCACGGAGGTGATTGTCGCACCCGACGCTGATGCGGCAGCAATCGCGGCACTGGCGCGGAAGAAGAACCTCAGATTGCTGCTGACCGGCGGGCTGCCCGATCCGGCAGCGCCCGGGATCATGTTCCGCAGCCTGTCAGGCGGGTTCCTGGCGCAGACCCGCGACGCCGGCCGGGTCGTGCGCGCCGGCCTCACCGTGGCGACGAAACGGGCGCCGACCGACGCGGAACTGGCCGACCTGATCTTCGCGTTCCGGGTCTGCAAGCACGTCAAGTCCAACGCGATCGTTTACGTGAAATGCGGGGCGACCGTCGGGATTGGCGCCGGACAAATGAGCCGTGTCGACTCGGCTCGCATCGCCGCCTGGAAGAGCGAGGAAGCAGCCAAGGCTGCTGGCCTTGCCGGTCGCCTGACCGAAGGAAGCGTCGTCGCCTCCGACGCGTTCTTTCCCTTCGCTGATGGCCTGGAAGCCGCCATCGCGGCGGGCGCAACTGCGGTAATCCAGCCGGGCGGATCGAAGCGCGACCCCGAGGTGATCAATGCCGCCGACGATGCCGGCGTGGCGATGGTGTTTACCGGCATGCGGCACTTCCGGCACTGACCGCGTCTACGCAGCGGTGAGCACTGGCCAAAGCTGATCGGCACCCTTGGCGCAAATATAGGCGCCGACCTTTGCAGCCCATTCGGCATCGGAGCCGAATTCTTCGCGCCAGGACCACAATCTTCGGGTCGAAAGCTGCAGCGCATACTCTTTTGTGAAGCCGATCGCGCCGTGCACCTGATGGGCGATCTCGCAGGCCAGAGTGGCGGCGTCGCCGACGCGGGTCTTGGCAACGCCGATCAGAAATTCCTCCCGCTCCGAGTCACCCTTTTCGAGCGCCTCGATGCCAACATTGGAGGCTGCGACGGCTGCGGCCGTCTGCCCCGCCAGCACTGCAAGGTTCTGCTGCACGGCCTGGAACTTGGAAATCGGCCGCCCGAACTGGACGCGTTCCTGCGCGTATGTCACGGCAAGGTCCATCGCCTTCTCGAGCGCGCCGGACATCATCGTCGCGCGCGCCAACGCGCCGCGGCGATACAGGGCGGCGCGAGAGACCCCATTCCTAAGCGGTGCGGCAGCATCGGCGGCGAGGCGCAGGCCGGTAAAGGTCAGCGTGTCGCGCGCCTCGTTGGCGATGTTTTTGCCCGGTGCGACCTGCGCGTCCCCCGTGCCATCCAGCGCCACCGCCATT
>DATNEJ010000513.1:0-17544 GCA_035606775.1 Acetobacteraceae bacterium
CTGGTCATCGTGCTGATGGCCGGCACGGAAATCTTTCGCCCGCTGCGCGACCTGCGTGCCGTGCTGCACCAGGGACTGAACGGCCAGGCGGCGGCAGCCGGCATCCTGGGATTGCTGGATGAGCCGGTCACCGCGCCCGCCGCGCCGCTCAGGCCGACGCACAGTGCGGTCGCCACGCCAGGCATCACGTTCAACGATGTCCGGTTCGCCTATCCCGGCGGCCGCGGACCGGCGCATCAGGGTTTGTCGTTCGCCATAGCGCCCGGCGAACGCGTGGGAATTGTCGGACCCAGCGGGTCGGGCAAAACCTCGATCGCACGCCTGTTGCTGCGGCTGCACGATCCGCAGGGCGGCACGATCCGCATCGGCGGACAGGATCTGCGGGACCTGGACCCCGATGACGCCCGCGGCATGATCGCCCTGGTCGCGCAGGACACGTACCTGTTCCATGGAACGGTCGAGGAAAATCTGCGCCTTGGATCGCCCGATGCGACGCAGGAGGAACTGATCGCCGCCGCCAGCGCGGCAAACGCGCACGGGTTCATTACGGCACTACCTGAAGGATACGGCACGGTCATCGGCGAGCGCGGTGCGCGCCTGTCGGGCGGTCAGAGGCAGCGCATCGCCATCGCACGGGCGCTGCTGCGGGATGCACCGATCCTGATCCTCGACGAAGCACTTTCCTCCGTCGATGCGGAAAACGAGGCGGTGATCCAGGAGGCGCTGGACCGGCTGATGACCGGGCGCACGACCCTGATCCTGGCGCACCGGCTGTCGAGCGTGATCGGCGCCGACCGCATCCTCGTGCTGGACGATGGCGTCGTGGTGCAATCGGGACGCCACGCCTCCCTGATCGCCCAGGAGGGTCCGTACCGCCGCCTGATGGGGCCGCAGATCGCCGAACGCGAGGAGCTCGAGGTCGGGGCGGCGGGCACGCCCGAGGAAGCGGCGCGCCCTGAGACCCAGGCGGCGACCCCGCTGGTCTCGAGCTTGTCCGAAGATGCCGCGCAGGTCGGCTGGGCCGAAACCGTGCGGACGCTGATGCGCGTGGTGCGGCCCTATCACGGCCAGCTTGCGGTCACCGCGCTGTGCGGCATCGGACGGGTCGTCGCGTTCATCGGCGTCGGCGTGTTCGGCGCGCTGATTCTCGCCGCGGTTCGCAACGGCGCGCCGATTTCCGGCCTGGTCATCGCCTTGCTGGTGACCGCGCCGCTCGCCGGGGTGCTGCACTGGCTGGAGTCCTGGATCGCTCATGCGATGGCCTACGCGCTGCTGGCCGAGATGCGGATCGACCTGTTCCGCAAGCTGGATGCGCTGGCACCGGCCTATCTGCTGCGGCGCCGCTCCGGCGACCTGGTTGCGCTGGCAACGCAGGATGTGGAGACGGTCGAGTATTTCTTCGCCCATACCATCGCCCCGGCCATCGTCGCCGGGCTGGTGCCCGCGGCAGTGCTGGTGGCGCTGTGCTGGTTCGCCTGGCCGCTCGCCGCCGTACTGGCGCCGTTCCTCCTGTATGCGGGTGCCTCGCCGGTGTTCGGCCGGCGGCGGATCGACGCGCTGGGCTCCGCGGCGCGCGGGGCACTCGGCGCGATCGGCGCATACGCCACCGAGACCATCCAGGGGCTGGCCGACCTCGTCGCTTTCAATGCGACGGATCTGCGGCGGAAAGGCTTCGCCGAGGCCGTCGCCCAGTATCAGAAGATGCGCCTTACGCTGCTTGCCGACCTCACCTTCCAGGCCAATGCCCTGGAAGTGGCAACCGGGTTCGGTGGACTGGCGGTCGCGGCGGTCGGCGCGCTTGCCGTGACGCACGGCACGATCCCACCGACCGCCCTGCCCCTGCTGGTGCTCATTTCCGTGGCCGCCTTTCTGCCGGTCTCGGAGATCGCCCAAGTGGGCCGGCAACTTGCCGATACGATCGCTTCGACACGGCGGCTGCATGTTGTCGAGGCCGAACCGGTCACCATCACCGATGGCACAGTGACGCCGGCTCCGCGGAGCGGCGGTTCGTCGCTCCGGTTCGAGAAGGTGCGTTTCACCTATCCCGGCCGATCGGCACCGGCGCTGCGGGATGTCTCCTTCGGCGTGCCGGCGGGCGCGACGGTGGCATTGGTCGGGCCGTCGGGTGCGGGCAAAACCACAATCGCCAACCTGCTGCTGCGCTTCTGGGACCCGGATTCCGGCACGATACGGCTGGACGATGCCGATCTGCGCAACCTGACCCTGGACGGCCTGCGCACCCGGATCGCGTTGGTGGCACAGGACACCTACCTGTTCAACGACACGCTGGAAGCCAATGTCCGCCTGGCGCGCCCCGACGCCTCGGTTGCCGAGATCGAGCAGGCCCTGTCGCGTGCGGCACTCGCGTCCTTCGTCGCCAGCCTGCCGGACGGATTAGCGACGCGGGTCGGGGAACGCGGCGTGCAGCTTTCCGGCGGCCAGCGCCAGCGCATCGCGATTGCCCGTGCGTTTCTGAAGGATGCGCCCCTGCTGGTGCTGGACGAGGCGACGTCTCATCTCGACACGATCAGCGAGCGCGCGGTCCGCGATGCGCTGGATGCGCTGATGGCCAATCGCACGACCATCATCATCGCCCATCGCCTGTCAACCATCCGCACTGCGGATATGATCCTGGTACTGGAGCACGGGCAGGTGATCGAGTCCGGCAGCCACGTTGCGTTGACGGCGCGGCGTGGCGCTTATGCCCGGCTGGTGGAACGCCAGATGTCGGGCCTTGCGCGAGCCTAGATTATGACGGCGTGATCTACGCCTTTGGCCTTCGGCGATCGCGCTTTGATGGAATTGCTGGAGCGCAACAAGCCGTTCGCTAGCGAACATGTGCGTTTCCTGCATCGATGCGCATCTGGCAGGATACATGCGGATGGGCTGGTAGCTCAGCGCCAGAGCGCACGCTTGATAAGCGTGAGGTCGGATGGTTCAAATCCTCCCCGGCCCACCATTTCTGCACTGCATCTTTCGACTGATCAACAGATGGAGACCGCACCCGCAACGGTCTTGTTTTGCAACGGATGGCGTCACTAGGTTCGCGTTGCCGGCTTCAACGCGGGGCAGATCGACGAAGACTGCCGCGATAGCGCGACGGGCTGGCTGACGTTTCGGCAATCGGGTTTTGCGATCAATGAATCATGTCCTGAAGCGTGCCGCTGCCGCGGCCGCGCTGATGCTGTTGCCTTTCTCCTTGGCGTTTGCACAACCGTTGACGCTGCCGGACGGGTATCTCTCGACCCGTGGCAACCAGATCGTCGACGATCAGGGCACTCCGGTACGCATCGCGGCCGTTGGTTGGAATGGCGCCGACGGGGGCAGCTATGCCCCGCAAGGGCTCGACAAGATCAATTATCGCACCACGATGCGCCAGATGATGGACGCGGGCTTCAACACCGTGCGCATCGCCTTCAGCGACCGTATCCTCACCGAAGACCCGCAGCGCAACGCCATCGATTATCGCCGGAATCCCGAACTGCTCGGCCTCAGCGCCCTGGAAGTGCTGGACCGTATCATCGATTATGCGGGCGAGATCGGCCTGAAGGTGATCCTGGACCACCACAACAACGAAGGCGGCAGCCGGCCTTACCGGCTGGGTGGACAGCAGCGGAACGGGCTGTGGTTCGATCGCGGACCCGGCAGCACCAATGACGACAACGGCGATGGCACCGGCAATCCAGGAACCGTGACCGCGGCAATGTTCCGTGCGAACTGGGTGATCCTGGCGCAGCGCTACGCCGGCAAGCCCGCCGTGATCGGCTTCGATCTGCACAATGAGCCGACATCGGGACCGAAGGATAACGGCATCAACTGGGGCAAGGGCGGGCCAACCGATCTGCACGCCATGTGTACAACGGTCGGCGCGGCGATTCAGGCCGTGAACCCGGGGCCACTGGTGATCTGCGAGGGGTTCCAGGACTACGCTGCAGGCTTTCCCGACGGCGACCTGCGCGGCGTTGAGGAGATGCCGGTGGCGCTGCCGGTGCCGAACAAGGTCGTCTACTCGGTGCACGAGTTTCCGCGCGAGATCGCCGACGTCTCACCGGATTCCGGCCCGGGTGCGATCGCGCGCATGAACCGGTCCTGGGGGCACCTGGTCATCAACAATGTCGCGCCTGTGTTCATCGGCGAGATGGGCAGCTCCATGCTGACGAAGGAAAGCCGAGCCTGGGCCAGCACGCTGATTAGCTACATGAGCGGGACGGCGGCGGATGGGCCTCGGTTTGGCGACGACGAGCAGCCCGTTTCCGGCTGCTGGTGGGCGTGGGGTGACCTGCCGGGCCAGGTGCCACAGGGCGTGCTGCAACACGGCTGGAACCCGACGACCAACGGCTACCATGCGGAACAGCGCGCCGTCTGGAGCAAGATCCTGTTCATGCCGCGACCATCGGGATCGAAACCCGCCGCACCCAAGGAAAAGCTTTCCAGCCGGTAGGACAGCGGCGCGTCCGGCTTGGTTTACCAGTGGCCAAGCCGGACCGGTTCATATCGAGCCACGATTACGCCCGTTACCTGGCTGGCAGCCTCGTGCTATGGGTGGATGATCACGGGCTGGGGCGTGTCTCAAGCAACAACAGGTAAGCCCCCTGCATCGTCAGAGAGGAGCTGAGGTCAATGATCCATCACGTTTCGATTTCCGCGCACGACCCTGAGCACGTGGCCAAGGTGCTTGCCGAATTAATGAACGGCCGCAGCTTTCCGTTTCCAGGTCCGGTCGCCGGCGCGTTCATGGCCATCGACAGCGACGAACACGGCACGATGATCGAGGTTTATCCCAGGACAGTCACCCTGCAGCCTGGCAAGGGTGACATGCCGGGGCAGTTCGAGAATGACTCGACCGCGGAATACGGGCCGTTCCACCTGCTTCTTTCCGTATCGACGGACCGCCAGACGGTGGAGCGAATCGGACAGCGTGAAGGTTGGCGGACGCGGTATTTCGGCCGTGGCGCACCGGGCGGACCGCCGGCATTTCATGTCATCGAATTCTGGGTAGAGAACCATCTGATGATCGAGGTCGCCACGCCGGACATGCTTGGCGAGTACCTCCGCTGCATTCGTCAGGGTGCTCCAGCTCCGGCAAATTAGAGCGTGATCGTCGAGGCGGCATCGCCGGAGACGTGAATCGCGCGGCCTGACAAAGCGTGCGGTCGCCGTAGATACATGAGCCGCTACGCAATGAGCTGCGCCAGCGCAGCCCACAGGCTCACCAGACCCAGGCTTATTCCGGTAGCGGTGATATAGGCGCGCATGGTGCCGTCTCCTGACTGCACAGCCAGGATGGCGGCGATCCCGGCGTTGCGCTGTGAGATGCACCACTGGCGGCCTGGAATTTGATCGCGCGACCGGCTGCCGCCATGGCCGCCGTTTGCCGATTCACCAATGATCGTGGAAGCTCGGAACCCGTGGCACCACCACGGAGCTGTCATCGCGACCAAATACCATGCGCCGGAGCACGGGATATCGACGAAGCCTCGGAGCATTGGCGAAAACGACAAGGTCCAAGGGAAACGGGACGCAAGACATGACCTACCGCCGATTCTGGGTTTATTTCCTTTTGTTTTTGCTCAACACGATCAGCTACACCGACCGGGTGAACATGTCCCTCGCGGGCCACCCCATCGCCGAGGAGTTCGGCCTGTCACCGGTGGCCTTGGGCTACCTGTTCTCCTCCTTCCTCTGGGCCTACGTGCTGATGATGCTGCCCGGCGGGCGTATGATCGACGGATTGGGCGCGCATCGCGTCGCTGCGATCTGCGCAACGATCTGGTCGGTCGCACAGGCTCTCACCGGCGCCGCAACTGGCTTCGTCACCATGCTGCTGACCCGCCTCGGGCTTGGCATCGGTGAGGCACCGGTGTCCCCGATCAGCTACCGCAGCGTGCGCGACTGGGGCCCCTTCACCGAACACGGAACCGCGATAGGCGCCATTCAGGCCGGCACCCTGCTCGGCCCGGCCCTCGGTGCCCCGCTGGTGGCATGGCTCATCGCCTCCACGTCGTGGCGCACGTCATTCTACGCCACCGGCGCGATCGGCCTGATCTGGGTCCTCGTCTGGGTCACTTTCGTCTCCACACCGGAAAAGACAAAATGGCTGCCGGAAGCGGAGCGGAAGAGGATCCTGGCCGAACGGCATGCGACCAAGGATGTACCCACGAAAGGAGGCATCGGTTATCGCGGACTGATCCGCTCTCCGTCGATGTGGGGTTTGGCGATTTCGCAAGGCTGCGCGGTCTACTCGCTGTACCTGTACCTGAGCTGGCTGCCGAACTATCTGCAAACCGCGCGCGGCGTGTCGATGGTGAAATCTGGCTTGTTCACCTCCGTTCCATTCCTGGTGGGCGCCGTGATGATCATAATCGTCAACTGGATCGGCGACTCAATGCTGACGCCGGGCACAGTCCGCAGCGGCAAGCGCCGCATCGTGGTGGCGGCCTGTCTTGTCCTGGCCGCCGGGGGCATGCTGATCCCCTATGTCCAATCGCTGACGCTTGTGGTCATCCTGACGATCCTGCCAGTGGCGTTCAGCAACACCGCGACGGCGACCAACGCGGCGCTGACGAGCGATCTTCTGCGCTCCCCGGCCGATGCGGGGCGAGCCTTCGCCTTTCTGGTGCTGGGCGGCAACCTGTTCGGCCTGCTTGCGCCAATCGTCACCGGCTACATCGTG
This sequence comes from Acetobacteraceae bacterium, assembly GCA_035606775.1. GTDB lineage: Bacteria > Pseudomonadota > Alphaproteobacteria > Acetobacterales > Acetobacteraceae > Rhodopila. Next base: position 6,674 of record DATNEJ010000513.1, read on the forward strand.
GAAGCGACCGGCAGCTTCTCCTCCGCCTTCGTTCTGGCCGGCCTCCTGGCCTTGCTCGGCGCCGTCCTGTCGCTTGTCCTGACCCGGCACACGCTTGGCGAAGCACCGTCGCTTGCGGTCGAGATGGCACCCTCGGCAGGCTAGAGCGTGATCGTCGCAGGCGGAATCGCCGGAGACGTGAATCACGCGATCAAACAAAGACATAGAGCCTGTTCAGTGCTTCCATCTGCACCGAACAGGCTCTAGTTGGGAGCAGAGACAGCAGTTCAACAAGCCGGTTGCGGGCGGACCGACTGGCCAGCCCTCAACCGGTCTCGGCTTCAGCCAGCAGCGCCTGTGCGTCAAGCAGGTCAGGTGTGTTGAATCCTTCGCTGAACCAGCCATAGATCGGCGCTAGCAGCCCGTGCGCTTCCGGGTGTCGTCCCTGTTCATGCCATAAATGCGCCAGGCTCACCGAAGCGCGCAGCTCAAAAAGCTTGGCCCCTTGCTCCTTGGCCACCGTCACAGCCTGCCGGAAGCAAGCTTCCGCGTTTGCCGGGTCCGCTCGCCGCAGCTCGCCCTTGCGCCGGTGCAATTCGGCGACCGGCCAGATCTCACCGGTGTGCGTACAGATGGCAAGCGCCTCATCGATATCCGCCTCGGCGAGGTCCGCGCGTTCCATCCACGCATGAACATCGGCCCGCATGGCACGCGTGTGCGGCCCACTCAGCTCGATCTGCATGGCGTCGAAGCGGCGTATTGCCTCGTCGATCATCGCCAGCCCGTCGTCATGCGCACCTTCAGCCGCCTTGACCCAGCCGGCGTAGCTCAGCCCCCTCGCATGCCAGAAGCCATAGCCCTGCTCCGACGCAATGCGAACCAGTGTCTGCGAGTGCCTGTTGAGCGCCGCCCGATCGCGCATGCTCCATGCCGTGGTGCAGGCAATCATCAGCGTGACGGAAACGGTCGGAAGATGCTGCAGCGCTGCGGCCCGATCCAGGGCGAATTGCAGGCGGGCTTGCGCCTGTTCGGCGTAGCCCCGCAAAACCAGGGACCGCGCATATTGCGCATAAAGATGGCACGTGGGATCGAACCCGAACTCCCGCGCGGGCACCCGGTTCGCCCGTATGCCGGTATCGGCAATGGCAGGGGCGAAAGCGGCGATCGCCTCCTCAAGCCGACCCATGAACGTGTAGCCGATCGCATGACCGGCAGCCGCCGCGCGCAGTCCCGGATCCAGGCTGTTGCGCGCCGCCGCGTAGAGATGCCGGCCCGTCTCCAGCGCCTTCGCGAGGTTTCCGACCTGCAATTCATAGGTCCATTGCCCGAACAGCGTCCTGGCAAGCAGCCTCTCCGATATCGCATCCTGCGAACTGAGCGCGCGGCAGAGTTCGGCTGCTTCCGCAAACGTTGCGCGGTGTCCCGGCGAACCAACCCCCTGCACGGCCATGCGCACATTGCCAAGCGTCAAGGTCAACTCCGCCTTGCGCAGGTTGCGCTCCGTGGGGGACGCGATGTCCGCGGCCAAGGTCAGGCCCCGTGTGAGATGCGCCTCGGCCTCCGTCATCGCGGAGGCAGCAACGGATTGCTCCCCGGCACGAAGGAAATAGCGGCTGGCCTGGTTGGCGTTGCCGGCCTGGGCGAAGTGATGTCCCAGCAGGGCGGGGCGCATCGCTTGCGTTTCCGGATCGCTCTCCATCACCGCACCGATCGCCGCATGCAGCGCCGCGCGCCTGGTGCGCAACAGGCTGTCATAGGCGGCATCCTGCACCAGCGCATGCTTGAAGACGTAGTCCGCCTCCGCGCCTTCCCCACGGCGAAACAGAAGGCCCGCTGCAACCAGCCGATCGAGCCCCTCATCGATCGTCTCCGCCGGCATGTCGGCAACAGCCCCGAACAAGGCGCGCGGAAACTCCCTGCCGAAGACCGAGCCGATCTGCGCGACATGACGCGCCGTCGGCATCCGATCCAGACGCGCAAGCAAGGACGCCTGCAGTGTCGCCGGGACGGAAACCTGCGACAACGGTGAAGTCGCATGCGGTTCGGCTTCCACGATCGCCTGCGTCAACTCCTCGATGAACAGCGGCACGCCATCCGACTGCACGATAATCTGATCGATCACCGCCTGCGGCAGCACCAGATGCGTCGCAAACTGTTCGGCCAGCATTGCCGCTTCCTTGTGCTCGAGCCGGCTGAGCATGAGAGACGTTACGCCTGCATGGCCTGCCCAGGGGGCGGAATACTCCGGCCGGTAAGTGATGATGAGCAGGACGCGGAGACCGGTCAGGCGCCGGATCAGATGATCGATCAATTCGCGCGTGCTGGGATCCGCCCAATGCATGTCCTCGACAACAATGAGCAGAGGGCGCGCCGCACTCATCGACTCCACCCTGCGCAGCAGCGCAACGAAAGTGCGCTCCTTCCGCCGCTGCGGACTCAGATTGAGCGGTGGCAGGTTTTCATTGGGGAGTCGCAACAGAGATGTAAACAGCGCGATATCCTCGGCCGAGGTGTCCACGGCCTCCAAACGAGCGCGCAGTTTCTGTGCCCGTTCGGTGGGCGGGCTGTCACGCGTGAACCTGGCGTCGAACTCGATCTGCCGCATAACCGGATGCAACGGCGTGTGGGTCGCATGTGGCGAGCAGATCAGCCGTATCCGCCTGAACGATTCGCTGCTCAACCGAGCATTCAGTTCGGCGAGCAGCCGCGATTTGCCGATCCCTGGTTCGCCGGCAATGAGCACGACCCGTCCCTGGCCCTCGCGCGCCTGATGCCAACGGCGAAGCAGCAGATCAAGCTCCTCCTGACGCCCGATCAGCGGCGCGAGTTCCGTCGCGTGCAGAGCCTCAAACCGGCTCTCCTCCGGATGCTCGCCCAGCACCTCGAATACCTCGATCGGCTCGGGCAGTCCTTTCAGGGTCACGCTGCCTAAAGCATGGAGATCAAACAGCCCGGCCACCTGCCGCCGCGTTGCGGCGTCGATCACGATGCCGCCCGGCGTGGCAAGGGTTTGCAGCCTGGCCGCGCGATTTGGCGTTTCGCCGATTGCTGTCTGCTCCTGCGCCTCCCCGCCCTCGACGGTGTCGCCGACGACCACAAGGCCGGTGGCAACCCCGATGCGCACGCGTAGCGTCTCGCCCCGAATAGGCGCCGCCGATACCGCCTGAGCCGCCGACAGGGCGGCACGCAATGCCTGTTCCGGGTCTGCCTCGGTTGCGCGAGGCCAGCCGAAATAGACCAGCACGCCATCACCCAGATATCGCGCCACGAAGCCGCCAAAACGCGTCATCGCGGTGGCGACGAGACGCTGGTAGTCCCTGGTCAGGATGCCCAGGTCTTCGGGGTCAAGCCGTGAAGACAGTTCCGTGGAACCTTCAAGATCGCAGAACAGCACACTGAGCTGGCGCCGTTCGGCAGACACGACGATGGGAACCGCGGGCTGCGGCGCGGGTGCGGGGCTGGGCCGGCCGGTGCCGAGACTCGCGCCGCATTCGGAACAGAAATTTGCCCCAGGCGGATTGGGAGTGCCGCACACGGCGCACCGTGTGGCGACCGGGGCGCCACAGGCACTGCAGAATTTTGCACCGTCCAGAATCCCCGCCTGACAGGCCGCGCACTTCATGTGCGATCTCCGCCTTCCTTTCGAATTCGGATTAAAGCGCGAATTGCGCTTTGCCAATTCTCCGGATGATTCCGGGATAAGCCTGTTTCGTATTCGACAAAAAACAGGCCGCAGCCACGGTTTCCGCCGGATATTGCGCCATGGCGCCGGTTTGGCGCGGACTGACGCACCGAAGAGGCTCCATGTCTTTGTTTGATCGCGTGATTCACGTCTCCGGCGATCCCGCCTGCGACGATCACGCTAAGTCTTTGTTTGATCGCGTGATTCACGTCTCCGGCGATCCCGCCTGCGACGATCACGCTCAAGCCAACATAATTTCAGCCCGAGACTGCCGCAACACGATACGGCCGCCTATACGCGACGCCATATAGGGTCCGGAGAAAATTTTCTGTTCACTACTCGGTGAAAGCGGCGCCGCCCGTGTCACACCAGGCCAATCAGGGCCCGCCATTCCAGTTCTGTCATGGTGCGCACGCCAAGCTCCGCCGCTCGGCGCGCTTTCGATCCGGCGTCCGCGCCGACGACCACGATATCGGTCTTCTTGGAAACCGTATCCGTAACTTTCGCGCCCAGCGCCTCAGCGCGTGCTTTGGCCTCCGGCCTCGTCATGGTTTCCAGCGTCCCGGTAAATACCACAATCTGTCCCGCAACGGCGCTGTCGGCCGTCTGAGCCTGCTCTGCATTCTCGATCCTCAGTTCCGCTGCCAGTTCGTCCAGAATCGACACGTTGCGTGGCTCACCAAAGAAATCTGCAAGTTCCTCGGCGATCGCAGGGCCGATACCCAAAATGCTGCCAAGCTCGCTGCGTTCTTCGGAGCCGATCGTGGTTGCCGCCAGCATCTGCGCCCGCCAGTTCGCGTAGCCGCCATAGTGGCGGGCCAGCAACTTTGCATTCGATTCACCGATCCGCCGAATGCCGAGCGCGTAGATGAAGCGCTCGAGGGAAATGCGGCGGCGAGCTGCAATGGCTCGCGATAGATTGCGCGCCGACAGCTTCCCCCACCCTTCCCGCTGAGCGATTTCAGCTTCCCGCTCCGGCAGGTGAAACAGATCGGCGGGGCTGTTCAACCAGCCCTCGGCATAGAATTCCTGGATGGTCTTCTCGCCCAGCCCGTCAATGTCGAAGGCGCCGCGCGAGACGAAGTGAATCAGCCGTTCGACCCGCTGCGCTGGGCAGATAAGGCCGCCTGTGCAGCGGCGCACAGCCTCTCCCGGCGGGCGCACGGCATGGCTGCCGCAGGCCGGACAAAGGTCCGGAAATGCGTAGGGCTCCGTCCCCGGCGGACGCCGTTCCAGCACGACAGAAACGATCTGCGGAATCACGTCGCCCGCCCGTTGCAGGACAACGATATCGCCCGGGCGAATGTCCTTGCGGGCGATCTCGTCTTCATTGTGCAGCGTCGCGCGTGCAACCAGCACACCACCGACATTCACCGGCTGTAGTTCCGCCACCGGCGTCAACGCCCCGGTTCGTCCCACCTGGATACGGATGGCCTGCAATGTCGTCGTCGCCTGCTCTGCCGGGAACTTCCACGCAATCGCCCAGCGCGGCGCACGCCCGACAAATCCCAGCCTCTGCTGCAAGGACAGGTCGTCGATCTTGTAGACTACACCGTCAATGTCGTAGCCCAAGGCGGCTCGCTGTTCGCCGATTTCCGCCTGGAATGCCGCGGCATCCTCCTCGCTGTCCAACCGGCGGGACAGCGGGTTCACGGCGAAACCCCAGGCCTGCAAACGTTGGAGATACTCCCAATGGGTTTTCGCAACCGGCTCGCTGGACTCGCCCTGCGCATAGGCGAACAAGGACAGCGCACGCCCGGCCGTCACTTTCGCATCAAGTTGCCGGAGACTTCCCGCGGCGGCATTGCGCGGATTGGCGAAAACACGCGCCCCGGCCGCCGCCTGTGCCTCGTTAAGCGCCAGGAAATCCGCCTTGGTCATGAAGACCTCGCCGCGGATTTCCATCAGCGCCGGCCCCGAACCTTTCAATCTCGGCGGCACTCCCGCCATGGTGCGCAGGTTGGCGGTGACATCCTCCCCTTCATTGCCATCTCCGCGGGTCGATCCGTGCGTGAAATGGCCTCTTTCATAGGTCAGGTTGATCGACAATCCGTCGATCTTGGGCTCGCCGACGATCGTGAGCGGCCCGGCAATGCCAAGAAACCGGCGAGCACGGGCGCAGAATTCGGCGAATTCGGCGGCGTCGAACACATTGTCGAGCGACAGCATCGGCACCCGGTGGCGCAGCTTGGCAAAGCCGCCCTCCGGCGCACCCCCCACACGTTTGGACGGCGAATCCTCACGAATCAGCGCCGGAAACCGCGCCTCGATTGCGCTGTTCCGCCGGCGCAGCGCGTCGTAGTCCGCGTCGGCGATCTCCGGCGCGTCGCGCTGATGGTAGGCGCGGTCGTGATGGGCGATTTCCCCGGCCAGGCGCGCAAGTTCCGCCATGGCATCGGCTTCGATGAGGTCCTCGACTGGGATCGCCGCACCTTGCCCGCCACTCATGCGCCTGCTCCCAGCAGCACGTCCGCTGCCGCACGCGCCGCCTCGGTAATGGTTTCGCCGGCGAGCATGCGTGCGATCTCCTCCCGCCGCACCGAGGCATCCAATGCCTCGACCGTTGTGGCGGTACGGCTGCGCGTGCTCGCCTTGGCAACGCGCAGATGCGCCGTTCCGCGTGCCGCGACCTGCGGACTGTGGGTTACCACCAGCACCTGCACCTGTTCCGCCACGCGCGCCAGCCGTTCACCGACGGACGCGGCTGTCGCGCCGCCAATACCGGAATCCACCTCGTCAAACACCAGGGTCGGCACAACCGATCCCGCCGACAGCACGACCTTGAGCGCCAGCATCAGCCGTGACAATTCGCCGCCGGACGCGATGCGCGCCAGTGGTCCGGGTGGTTGCCCGGGGTTGGTTGAAATCAGGAACCGCACTGCATCCGTGCCGCCAGGCCCCCACGCGGACTCGCCTTGGCTGGACACGTCGGCGATGAACCGGGCCTTGTCCAGCCGCAGCGGCGGCAATTCCCGGGTGATCGCTTCTTGCAGCCGTACTGCCGCCTTTGCCCGCAGTGCGGACAGCGCGGCCGCTGCTTCCGCAAAGCCGCGGCGCCCTGCGCTTTCCGCCTGCTCCAGCGCGACAATCTCCGCGGCACCCGAGTCAAGCGCGGCAAGGCGGGCAGCCAGCGTGTCGAGCAGTGCCGGCAATTCCGCCACCGCGACCCCGTGCTTGCGGGCGGCAGCGCGAAGCGCAAACAGCCGCTCTTCCGCTTGTTCCAGCAGCCGGGGATCGGCTTCCGCCTCGCCGGCAAGCCTGGTCAGCAGTGTCTCCGCCTCCGCCAGCGCCTCTTCCGCGCGCTCCAGGGCAGCCAGCGCCGGCCCAGCCGGGTTCGTCGCATCGGACTGTCCGTCATCGGACTTCGCCGCCGGAATCAGCCGGTGCAGCACCCGGGAGGCGGCCCGCAAGGCGGCGGCGGGCGAGGTGCCCCGACGGTCGCGGGGATTGAGCTCCGCCTGGGCCGCAAGGATGGCCTCCGCGCGCCTTTCACCCTGCTGGAGGCGTTGGCGCTGCTCGGCGAGCTGCTCCTCCTCACCATCCATAGGTGCCAATGCGGCCAGCTCATCCACGGCATGACGCAGCCATTCTTCATCCCGTTGGGCCGCGGCGATCGCCTCGCGCGCCGCCTCCAGCGCGCGCGACGCGTCTCGCCAGCCATGCCACGCCTCGCTTACCGCCAGCCGTCCGGGTGCCGGTACGCCGAATGCATCCAGCAGCGCGACATGGCTGGCCGGGTCGGCCAGACCCATCTGCTCGTGCTGCCCCTGCACCTCCACCAGCGACGCGCCGATCTGGCGCAGCAGCGCGACGCCGACCGGCTGATCGTTGACGAATGCACGGGATCGGCCGTCCTTGGCGACCACACGCCGCAGCACGATTTCGTCCTCGGCTTCCAGCCCATGGTCCCGCAGCAGGGTCAGTGCCGGATGTGTCTCGGACGGCAAAAAGGCCGCCGTCACCGTTGATTGCTGGGCGCCGGGACGCACCAGGCTGGCCTCTGCCCTGGCGCCAAGGGCAAGCCCCAGACTGTCAAGCAGGATGGATTTTCCCGCCCCGGTCTCGCCGGTCAGGACTGTCAGCCCTGCGCCGAAAGACAGGTCCAGCCGGTCGATCAGCACGACGTCCCGGATCGATAGCGCGGTAAGCATTGTATGCCCGCGCCGGCCGGGTCAGAAGACGGAGTTCCAGGCACGCGAGAAGAACCCCGGGCTGGAAGCGTCCGCCGGTTCGGCACCCTTCGCGGCGATGCCGTCACGCGCCAGGTTACGGTAGCTGTCCTCGTACCACGAGCTGCCGGGATAATTGTAGCCGAGCACGGCCGCAGTCTTCTCGGCTTCGGTCTTTAAACCCAGCGCGAGGTAGATCTCGGTCAGCCGGTGCAGTGCCTCCGGCACATGGTTGGTGGTCTGGTAGTCGTCGACGACGCGCTGGAAGCGGCCGATCGCGGCCTCATACAGGTGCTGCCCCTCATACCACCGGCCGATCTCCATCTCTTTGCCGGCCAGATGGTCCCGGCAAAGGTCGATCTTGAGCTTGGCGTCGCGGGCGTAGGCTGTTTCCGGGAAGCGGTTGACCACATCCTGCAGCGCGTTCATCGCCTGCTGGGTGCCTCTCTGGTCGCGCTGGATGTCGGCGATCTGCTCATAATAGCAGAGGGCGCGTAGATAATACGCATAGGCAATGTCCCGGTGCGCCGGATGAAGCTGGATGAACCGGTCCAGGGTGCCGATCGCGTCGGTGTACTTGTTCTGCAGGTATTGCGTGTAGCCAGCCATCAACTGGGCGTTCGATGCCCATGACGAATAGGGATAGTTCTGCTCCACCGCATTGAACTGATCGGAAGCGCTGGCATAGCGCTGCGCGTGCAGCGCATCGATGCCGTTGTTGTAGAGATCCTCGACCGGGGCCACTGGCACGTTCGTCGCCGCCTGATCGTCCGAGGAGCTTGAGCAGCCCGACAGTAGCGGCAGCAGCATCACCGCGGCAAACGCGGTACGGCGGTACAAGGCGGTGCGACTCTGTTCCATCGCGCCGCTTATAGCATGCGCCGCGCGGACGCGAAGACCATGAGGAAAGCGGGATTCTGCCTGATCAGGCGGCTGCCGCGGTCACGGGTTCGGCCGTCGCTTCCCGCCAGGCCGAGGCGTCGGCGAACAACGCCCGCAGCAGCCGGTTGTTCAACGCATGGCCGGATTTATGGCCGATGAAGCACCCGTGCAGCGGGGCGCCGGCCAACGCCAGGTCGCCAACCGCATCCAGCAGCTTGTGACAGGCAAATTCGTTTTCCATGCGCAACCCGCCGGGATTGAGCACCTGCGCCCCATCCACGACCACCGCATTGTCGAGGCTGCCGCCCAGCGCGAGGCCGGAGGCCCGCAACTGCTCCACCTCGGCAGCCAGCACGAAGGTGCGCGCGCCGGCAAGCTGCTGGCGGAAGCTGGCGGGGGAGAGACGCAGCGAGCAGGACTGCCGGCCGATGGCGGCCGCCGGGAAGTCAATCGACACGCTCATGTCCAGGCAGGCACCAAGGGAGGCGCGTGTTTCCGCCGGCCGAAGCTCCGCGAACGCATCGCCTTCGCGGACCCGTACCGGACGGCAGATTTCGATCGCCGAACGCGGCGCCCGCTGCCGGACGATGCCGGCGCAGTCGAGCAAGAACAGCAAGGGGGCGGCGGAACCGTCCAGGATCGGCACTTCCGGGCCGTCCAGTTCGATCAGGGCGTTGTCGATGCCGGCGCCGGCCAGGGCGGCCATGAGATGCTCGATGGTGCCGACCCGGGCCGACCCGTCTCCGATAACCGTGGCAAGACGGCCATCCGTCACCCGGTCAAACCGTGCCGGAATATCGCGATTGAGGTCGATGCGGCGAAAAACAATCCCATGACCCGGTTCCGCGGGCCGCAGCGTCAACCGAACCCTCCGTCCGGAGTGCAGGCCGACGCCCACGCAGTCGATCGGCGACTTCAGCGTCTGCTGCTGCCATGTGGCCGTCGTATCCAGATCAAGGCGCTGCGGCAGCCCATCCATCGGCTCGGGTTCCCGTGGCGCGACAGCGGGGATCGCTTACGCCATGATCGCCCATACCCGGTCCACCCGCGTCGGGCGAGTCAAGGATTGTTGCTCAGTGTATCACCATAACTCATTGATCTCACATGTTTTGTTGCGATGCAGCGCGGCCGGCTTGATGGCACTGTGAGCAGCACTGTCAGAACGCCTCTTGCCGACAGCCCCAACGACTGATTGGCATGCGCGAAAACCGACACGGCAGGTCTCGCACGAATTCGATGAAATACTGGCAGCCCGACACAGCGCGGTGACGCATACCTCGGTCATAAAGGATGATTGGAAGTATGCGTCCTTAGAGCGTGATCGTCGCAGGCGGAATCGCCGGAGACGTGAATCACGCGAACAAACAATGAGTTAGATCCTGGTCGGTGCGTCTATTTGCACCGAACAGGCTCTAGTTTGGCGCGTCGCCGGCGGCACTCAGGAAGACTGCCGGCGCAGGAAGGCCGGGATTTCCAGCCCGACCTCGTCGCCGGACGTCGCCTGCCGCACGGAAGGACGCGGACCGTCCGTCATTGCCGGCTCCCGCCGGACGGGCAAAGTTGCCGGTTGTTCCGCCGGCGCTGCCATCCCGGCGACCTGACGGCGTCGGAAATGCCCGGTCACCGCGCTGAACAGGCTCTGCCGCGGTAAGTCGGCCCCCTGCAGCGGCAACCCGGGGGGTACGGCCGGCGCGGCGGTCGGGCGCGGTGCCTCAGCAAACAAGCCGGACCGTGCCGGCAGATGCGCCGCCAGCGATGGCGCCTGCATGGCGGCCCGCAACGGAACAGTCTGCGGCGCCGCATGCGCCGCGGCGTGGGCCTGGGCGTGTGCGTCCACCGCCAGGTCATGAGCGTGGTCATGCTGCGGGGCGACATGCCGGAGCGGCACCGAAGCCACGGCCGGCATGGGGGCGACGGCAACGGCAGCCGCGGCGCCACCCGCAGCCGCCATCGCGGCAGGCACCGGGATCGGCTGCGGCGCCGGCAGCGCGCCGCCATCGACCGCGACCAGACGCGGGCGCTGTGCGTCGGCCCGCGGTGAATCGATGCCGGTTGCAACCACGGAAACCCGGATGCGGCCGGTCAGCGATTCGTCGATCGCCGATCCGAAGATCACATTGGCTTCCTCATCCACCTCGTCGCGGATGCGGTTCGCCGCC
>DATNEJ010000524.1:0-8998 GCA_035606775.1 Acetobacteraceae bacterium
ATGGCTTTCGCGACAATCACCCGGCGGTTCGTCACCTCCACTCTCGAGGTGCGCCCATCGGCATTGTCTCAGCGCACTACCACAGGCAGTGCCGCGTTGCCGCATTGACTGCCTGCGCACCTGCGTGGCTGCGAACCACCCGCATCACGTGCACAGCCTCCACGACGTGCCCTGTCGCACGCGGTGACCACACTCCCAATGGCCATCAACGCCACACGGAGTTGTGTGCCATGGTGCAATGTCATTGGCGACATCCCGTGATTACCTTGCGTTCTCCGCAACGTCCTGAAGGGAGCTCCGAATGCGCTTGGCCCTGGTCCTCTTGCTGCTGCCGCTAGCACTCGGCGCGTGCTCGTTCAGCAGCAGCAACCCGTCTCCGCCCCAGCACAACACCGTGGTGGTGCCGCCCAACTCAACGGTGGAGACCAGATGACGCCTGCCGAGCGCCGAGCGACCGCGCGGCACCCATGACCTGACCGGAGAACAGCGTGCCGGCGACCGGCATCGGCAATCCGCCGGTGCGCAACACCGACGCGGTCCAGGTATTGCACGTATCGAATGCGTCATACGTGCCGAGAGCCGCATAGAACACGCTGCCGGCATACGGACCGTCTGCAAGAGGCACCGGCGGTCCGCCGCCCGCCGGCTTCTCGATCTCGTCCCATATGCGTGTCTCGATGCGCCGGAACCCCTCGCGCGTGAGCTGCAGCACAACCACATTCTGCTGCCCGAACGCGGCTTCCGGCGGCGCACTTAGCGCGGTCATCAGCAAGGCGCTGTGGCTGGGCAGCAGCGCGCTCAGCATGCCGCCGAACGTAACCCGCCGGGACAGCAGGAACTGCCGCTCACCGAATCCGAATGTCAGGAATCGCACGCCTGGATAGCTCTGCTCCAGCGTCGCCAGCTTCCCGCTGATCTCCTCCACCGGCAAAGCGATATCGGTGTGCCAGCCCCGCTCGATCACAAAGACGGTGGCGTTGTCGGATGGCGTGGGCGCCGGCAGCGGCGGGGCCGGCGACGAACACGCGGACACCAGCATCGTAACGGTCAGCGGAAGCCATGCGAGACGATTCATGCGGCGGCGGTATCTGGCGCGTGATCGTCGCAGGCGGAATCGCCGAAGACGTGAGTTACGCGGTCAAACAAGAAGACAGAGCCTGTTCGGTGCTTCTGTTTGCACCGAACAGGTTCTGTCAGGCCGTCGTGGCGCAATGGATCCTCCACCTGCAAGGCTGATACACAACCAGACGATCGGGCCGGTTTGCGCGCGACCCCTGCAAGCCGGTATCGTTGATCTGCCTGAACACGGCAATCATTGTGTCGGGAGAATCCATTCGCATGAAAACGCACCAGACTGCCAACAATCTCAACAGCAATGCGAAGCAGGCCACGATCACGCTGCTCAACGCACGGGTCGCGGACAGCATCGATCTGGCATTGCTGACCAAGCAGGCGCATTGGAATCTGCGCGGGCCGCAATTCATCGCGGTGCACGAAATGCTGGATGGATTCCGCACGCAGATCGACGGCCACGTCGACACGATGGCGGAGCGTGTGGTCCAGCTTGGCGGAACCGCTCTCGGCACCACACAGGCCGTCGCAAAGGCCACCCAACTGGCGCCGTATCCCACCGACATCTACGCGATCCCGGACCACCTGGCGGCACTGATCGAACGCTACGGCTCTGCCGCGAATGCCCTGCGCAAGGCCATCGATACCGCCGCCGAAGCCGGCGACGCGGATACAGCGGACATCTTCACCGCCGCATCGCGCGATCTGGACAAGGCGTTGTGGTTCCTGGAAGCCCACGTTCCCGAAAAGACCTGACCCTGGCGTCGGTCGCCTGAAGGATCGGGCATGCGGGCACACAACGCGCGTCCGATCCACGCCAGGTCGCAGGCGCAGCCGGCGCCTAACGGCTGATTGATAAAAGGTAATAGAGCGTCAAGCCGGGCGTCATGAACGCACCACGCCGAACATTGTCGCCCGTGTCTCCTTTTGTGAGGCAAAGCGCACATCGCACGGTCCGTCATGGGCGCGCGTCGCACACCATGTCGCGCAACCGTAGCAGCCGAAATCCGAACTGCACGCACCGCTGGCCCTGCGGTGCCGACGCTGCGCCCGGCGATTGACGGTCCGGCGAAACGACGCACGACAATCGTCAAGATGGTCCTTGCGGACCAGAACCCGCTCTCATATCATGGCAGATAACCAAAATAATCTTGGCTCCGGGCGAAGCCCGGGCACGTCTGGGCGATACAGGGAGTAAAAACTGATGGCGGCGCAGGCCGTCCATGCGTCCGTGGGCGCGGCTGACCAGCCGCAGCTCGCCGTCGTCGGTGTCTCCAAGCACTTCGGCGGTGTGATTGCCGTGGAAGACGTGACGGTGTCTGTCCGTCGCGGGGAGATCCTTGCGGTCATTGGTCCGAATGGCGCCGGCAAGACCTCGCTCCTGAACATGATCAGCGGATTCTATCGCCCCTCCAGTGGTGCCATCCGGCTGGACGGACGCGACATCTCCCGCCTGCGCCCTTCGCAGATCGCCGTGCTCGGCATCGCCCGCACCTTCCAGAACATCGCCCTGTTCACCGGCATGACCGTCCTCGACAACATTATGCTCGGCCGCCACGTCCATATGCGTACCGGGGTGCTTGCCGGCCTTGCGTATTGGGGCAAGGCGCAGCGCGAGGAAATCGCCCATCGCGCCCGTGTCGAGGAACTGATCGAGTTTCTCGAACTGCAGCCGCTCCGCAAGCAGCCCAGCGCAGCATTGCCCTATGGCGTGCGCAAACGCGTGGAACTTGCCCGGGCGCTCGCGCTCGAACCTAAGCTCCTGCTGCTGGATGAGCCGATGGGCGGGATGAACCAGGCCGAAAAAGAGGACATGGCCCGCTTCATCCTCGAGGTGAACCAGCAATGGGGCACCACGATCATCCTGATCGAGCATGACATGGCGGTGGTCATGGACATCTCCGACCGGGTTTGCGTGCTGGCGCGGGGGCGCAAGATTGCCGAAGGCACGCCCGAGGAGGTGCAGCGCGATCCGGCGGTGATCACCGCCTATCTCGGCACCGGCCGGGAAAGAGCGGCGGCATGATTCCGCCGGATACCCTGCCCCGCCTGCTGCGCCGGAACGCCGCGGGCATGGGCGGGCAGCCGGCCATGCGAGAAAAACGCCACGGCATCTGGCAGACCCTGACCTGGGCCGAATACGACGCCCTGGTGCGCCGCCTTGCCCTGGGTCTTGCGGCGCACGGCTTCGCACCCGGCGACCGGCTCGCGGTGATGGGCGACAACCGGACCCGGCTTTATGCGGCGCTGCTGGCCGCGCAGAGCCTCGGCGGGGTCGGCATGGCGCTGTGGCCCGATGCGGAACCGGAGGCGGTCGCCGCCGAACTGCGCCAGGCCCGCGTGCGCGTTGCGGTGGCCGAGGACCGGGAGCAGTTGGGCAAGCTGCTCGCCGTCAAGGCGCAATTGCCGGCGCTGGAACTGATCGTTTCGCTCGATCCGCGCGCGGCGCGCCAGCATGCGGCACCATGGCTGACAGAGTTTGCCGCGCTGGAGAAAACCGGCGAAACGGCTGACGGCACGGGTACCGACGCGGCCCTTGGCGATGGCCGCCCCGATGATCCGGCGCTGCTGCTGTGCCGCACGGGCGGCCCCGGCGTATTGCTGACCCATGGCAATCTGATCGCTGCCGCGCGCGCGATCGCCGCCGCCGAAACGGTACGCCCGGAGGATGAGACGCTGTGCTGGCTGCCGATGGCCTGGATCGGCGATGCGCTCTACACCTTCACCCTGGGCCTGTTCGTCGGTTTCACCTGCAACTGCCCGGAGAATCCGGAGACCGCACGCCGCGACCTGCGGGAGATCGGGCCAAGCTTCCTGGCGGCACCGCCGGCGGCGTGGGATGGATTCCTGGCGGATATCGAGGACCGCGCGACCAACAACACGCACCTGAAGCGCGCGGCCTTCGCGGCGGCCCGCGCCGTGGCGGAACCCGCGGAGCTTCGGCGCACGGCCGGCGAACCCTCCACGTTCGGCCAGCGCCTCGGCTTGGCCGCAGCCGAACGGCTGGTGTTCGGACCGATGCGCGACCGCGTCGGCCTGGCCCGGGTGCGCTGGGCGCATACCGGCGGCACACCGCTCGCCCCCGATCTGTGGCGGCGGGTGCGCATGCTGGGGATCAATCTCAAGCAGAGTTACGGACCGGCGGAACTTGCGGGCATCGCCACCGTGCAGCCGGACAACCCCGTGGCGCCCGACACGCTCGGCCTGCCCGCGCCTGGCGTGGAACTGCGCGTCGCCCCGGACGGGGAGGTGCTGGCGCGTGGCGACACGGTCTGCCGCGGTTACGACAACCTTGGCGCGGCGGACACGGCCCTCGGCGCGGATGGATGGTGGCACACCGGTGATGCCGGGGAACTCGACCAGCGCGGCCGGCTAATCGTGCTCGACCGCATGGCACATCTCGGCACCCTCGCGGATGGCTCGCGCTTCGTGCCGCGTACCGTCGAAGGCCGGCTGCGCCACAGCCGCCTGATCGACGACGCGCTCGTCTTCGGCGACGGACGGCCATTCGTCGGTGCGATCATTGCGCCCAGCCGCATCGGCATCGCGGAATGGGCGGCACGGGAAGGCATGCCGGGTGTGCCGCTCGCCGAACTGGTGGCGCTGCCGGCGTTACGTGCAGCCATCCGCGAGGAAATTCGCGCCTGCAACGCCGTCCTGCCCGCGGCGGCGCAGGTCCGCCGCTTCGTGCTGCTCGACCGTCCGATCGACACGCCGGATATCGAATCCCGGCTGGATCGCGCGCGCCTGCGACGCCTCGCCACGGCGCGCCTGGCCGAACAGATCGAACGCCTGTTCCTCGATCCGACGGGTGACACTGAGGTGCCGGACGCCGGCGGCCGTGTCGCTCGCGCCGACCTCACGGTGGAAGAGGTCGACACCACCGTCCCGCAACGAGAGCCGGCCCATGCCTGAGTTCGACCTGACGTTCACCCTGATCCTGCTCGCCAACGGGCTGCTGATCGGATTGATGTACGCGCTGATCGCGCTGGGTTTCGTGCTGGTCTACAAGGCGACCGACGCGATCAACTTCGCGCAGGGCGAATTCGTCATGTTCGGCGGCTTCATCGCCGCGGCAGCCGCTACCGGCGGATTCTGGCTTGGGGTCGTGGTGGGCTTGGCCGGCATGATCGCCTTCTGCTTCGGGCTGGAACGCGTCGTGCTGCGCCCCATGCTGGGCAGGCCGATTGTTTCGGTGATCATGGCGACGATCGGCATCGCCTCCCTGCTGCGCGGCGTGGCCGTGCTTGCCTTCGGGGCCGGCACCCGCGCCATCACCATGCCGGTCAGCGACGATCCACTGTTCCTCGGCCCCGTCATGCTGCCGCCGATACAGCTTATCGGCGCCGCCGTCAGCCTGGTGTTTCTTGCCGTGTTCACCTGGTTCTTCCTGAAGACGCGCATGGGCATGGCAATGCGCGCGGTGGCCGACAACCAGACCGTGGCGATGGCGATGGGCATCGATGTGCGGCGGTACTTCGCCCTCGCCTGGGCATTGACCGGCATCGTCTCCGCACTCGGCGGCGTCATCTGGGGCGCCATGCTTGGCGTCGATACGCAGCTTGCGCTGGTGGGACTGAAGGTCTTCCCGGTGGTGATCCTGGGCGGGCTCGATTCCATCATCGGCGCGGTGGTCGCCGGACCGATCGTCGGCATCGTCGAAAGCCTGGCCGCAGGCTACCTCGATCCGCTGGTGGGCGGCGGCACCAAGGACTTCGCCCCGTATGTGCTGATGATCGTCGCCCTGATGGTGCGCCCGTACGGCCTGTTCGGACGCTGGCAGGTGGAACGGATCTGAGCGGGGAAGGGCGCACCGATGTTCCACGCTGAAACGGGCGTGTTCAAGACCAGCTACGCGGCCGATGCCGCGCTGTTCCGCCTGCCGATCGCACGGCGGACGATGATCGCGCTGGCGGTGCTGTTCGTGGTCGTGGTGCCGCTCGGGCTGGATGAATACTACCTGTCGATCCTCAACTTGATTCTCGTTGCCGTGGTCGGCGCCGTCGGCCTGAACATATTGGTGGGCTATACCGGCCAGATCTCAATCGGGCACGGCGCGTTCATGTCGGTGGGTGCCTATACCGCCGCCAACCTGATTACTCGTGCGGGCATGCCGTTCTGGGTGGCGATTCCCGCTGGCGGGCTGATGGCGGCATTCATCGGTACTTTAGTGGGCATTCCGTCGCTGCGCATCAAGGGGCTTTACCTCGCGATCTCCACACTGGCGGCGCAGCTCATCATCGAATGGACCATCAACCACGTGCCCTGGATCTCGGGCGGAATCCAGGCTTCGATCCAGGTCGGCCGACCGCATCTGTTCGGCATGGCGGTGCGTACGCCGGCCGAGATGTACCTTTTCCTGCTGTTCTTCGTCGTGCTGGCGCTTGTCGGCTCGCTCAATCTCATGCGCAGCCGGATCGGGCGCGCCTTCATCGCCATCCGGGACCAGGACATCGCCGCGGAGATTATCGGCATCGACATATTCCGCTACAAGCTTTGGTCGTTCGCAATCTCGTCGTTCTATGCCGGCGTGGCGGGCGTGCTCTACACCTACTATCTGGGCATCGCGAACTACGAGCAGTTCCAGCTCGACGTTTCCATCAACTTCCTGGCGATGATCATCATCGGCGGCATGGGTTCCCAGCTCGGACCGGTGCTTGGCGCCGCCTTTGTCACCCTGCTGCCGGTGGTGACGCGGCGCGTGCTTGAAGTCAGCGGCGGTCTGTTCTTCTCCGCCGCCGATCTCGCCAACATTATTCCCAATCTTCGGCTCGTCATGTTCGGCGGGCTGATCATCTTCTTTCTGGTCGTCGAACCGGAAGGACTCGACCGGCTATGGCGGAAAATCCGCGGCTATTTCCGTGCGTGGCCGTTTTCTTACTGAACCGCGTGGCAATCGAGGGAGGGCCGAGATGAAATATCTGACGGGATGGTTGCTGGGGTTGGCGGCCTCGGCAGTCGTGACGGCATTGCCGATCGGCAGCGCACAGGCACAGCAGAAAGAGTTGCTGATCGGTGAGCAATGCGACCGCACCGGTCCGACGCAGCTCGTGGGCACAACGCTCTGCCCGGCGGTGCAGGACTACGTCAACCTGATCAATTCCAAAGGCGGCGTGGACGGCTGGAAGATCCGAGTCGATGAGCTGGACAATCAGTACCAGGTGCCGCCGGCGATCGAGGAGTATGAGCGGCACAAGCAGATGGGCATGATCTCCTGCCTGCTGTACGGCACGCCGCAGACCAAGGCGCTGAATGAGAAGTTCGAGGCGGACCACATCCCCTGCACCTCGCCCGGCTTCGGTTCGGCCGCCGGCGCGAACGGCGCAAAGTATCCCTATCTGTTCCCCATCGCCGCGACCTACTGGTCGCAGGGCGCTGCCGCGGTGCAGTTCGTGAAGGAGAAGCTGGGAAGCCTGAAAGGCAAGAAGATTGCCTATCTCTACTACGACAACCCGGCCGGACTGGAGCCGATGCCGGTCTTCAAGCAGCTTGAACAGATCGAAGGCTTCCAGCTTCGTACCTTCGCGGTGCCCCCGCCGGGCCTGGAAATGAGCGCACAGATCCTCGACATCACCCAGCGCTATCGTCCGGACTTCGTCATCACCCACCTGTTCGGACGCTCGCCGTCGGTGTCCATCAAGGAACTGAAGCGCAACGGCTACCCGCTGTCCAAAGTGGTTGCCTTCGTCTGGGGATCGGCCGAGGCGGACATCATGGCAGCCGGCGGCTGGGGTACAGCGCAGGGCTACAACACCATGCAGTTCGCGGGTGTGGGTGAAGACTACCCGGTCCTGAAGGACATCGTCGCGATGTACAAGGCGGAAGGTAAGCCCGCGCCCAAGGAGATGGCGTCCTCCGTCTACTACAATCGTGGCATCCTTGGCATCGCCATCCATGTCGAGGCGATCCGCAACGCCCTGAAACTCTCCGGCGGCCAGAAGCCGACGGGTGAGCAGGTGAAGAAGGGCTTCGAGATGATCCACGACTTCACTCTGGGCGGATTGGTGCCGCCACTGGAAATCACCCCGGCCGATCACGAAGGCGGCGGCTGGGTGCAGATCTTCCAGGTGAAGGGCGACAAGCTCGTCAAGGAGACGGACTGGTTCCGCGGCTACCGCGACATGGTGATGAAGCTGGTCAGCGCCGCGTCGTGAGGTAACAAAGACTCGCCACGAACTCCCGCCCGGGCCGGCACCACCGGTCCGGGCGGAACGGAGACTGCCGTCATGCTTTCGCTCAGCAATGTCGACGTGGTCTATGACGGCGCGATCCTCGTGCTGCGCGGCGTCACGCTGACCGCGCAGGAAGGTGCCATCACTACGTTGCTGGGTGCCAACGGCGCCGGCAAGACGACGACATTGAAAGCGATCTCCGGCGTGCTGCGCAGCGAGCGCGGGCAGGTGACCAAGGGCACCATCACCCTGAACAATGAGCGGATCGACCGGCTGCAGCCACACGATGTGGTGCGCCGTGGCGTGGTGCAGGTGTTCGAAGGGCGCCGCGTCTTCATCAACCTGACGATCGAGGAGAATCTGATCGTCGGCGGTCACATCCAGGCCAGCGCCGCGCGCATCCGCCAGGGAATCGATCTTGTCTACACCTACTTCCCGATCCTCAAGGAACGGCGCCGGCAGCCGGCAGGCTACCTGTCTGGCGGTGAGCAGCAGATGCTGGCGATCGGCCGCGCGCTGATCTCCGATCCCAAGGTCATCATGCTCGACGAACCCTCGCTCGGCCTTGCGCCGCAGATCGTCGAGGACATTTTCCAGATCGTTGTCCGGCTGCGGCAGGAACAGCGCCTGACCGTACTGCTGGTCGAGCAGAATGCGGTGCTGGCGCTGGAAATCGCCGACCATGCCTATGTCATGGAGAACGGCCGGATCATGCTGCAAGGCGAGGCCGCGGCGCTGCGCGAGAACCCGGAGGT
>DATNEJ010000528.1:0-4869 GCA_035606775.1 Acetobacteraceae bacterium
CAAGCGCGTGATCGCCTATTCCACGTGTTCCCAGCTTGGCTACATGTTCACGGCGGCTGGTGTGGGCGTCTATCAGGCGTCGATCTTCCATCTGATCACGCACGCCTTCTTCAAGGCGCTGCTGTTCCTCTCTGCCGGCTCCGTCATCCATGCGATGTCGGATGAGCAGGATATGCGCAAGATGGGCGGCCTCGCGCGCCTCATCCCTGTCACCTGCGCGGTGATGTGGATCGGCAATTTGGCGCTTGCCGGTATTCCGCCGTTGGCGGGATCCTACTCCAAGGACGCGATCATCAACGCGGCCTATGCGGCGGGCACCGGCATCGGCACCTATGGCTTCATCTGCACCGTAGCGGCCGCATTCCTGACCGCTTTCTATTCCTGGCGGCTGCTGTTCATGACCTTCCATGGGAAGTCGCGTGCCGATCATCATGTTCTGGAGCACGTGCACGAAAGCCCGCCGGTGATGATCGTGCCGCTGCTTGCGCTGTCGATCGGCGCGATCGTGGCGGGCTGGGCGCTGAATGACTGGTTCATCGGTGCCGATTGGCAGCATTTCTGGAACGGCAGCATTTTCAACGGCCCGCATAATGAGGTGATCGAGCGGATCGAGCACGTGCCTGCCCTCGTCGAGTATGCTCCCCTCATTGTCTGCCTGCTCGGCATTGCCGTTGCTTACGTGATGTATATCGCCAATCCGCTGCTGCCGGTGCGGCTGGCCGAGACATTCCGGCCTATCTACCGGTTCCTGCTGAACAAATGGTATTTCGACGAGCTCTATGACGCGGTCCTGGTGCAGCCGGCGTTGCGGCTCGCGCGCGCCTTCTGGCAGACCGGGGACGCGACCCTGATCGACGGCGTACCGAATACCCTGGCCTCGCTCGCCACCGACGGCTCGCGCCAGATGGTGCGGGTGCAGACCGGTTCACTGGCTGTCTATGCGTTTGCCATGCTGATCGGCGTCGTTCTGCTGGTCGGCATCTTCATGCTGATCCGGTGACCCGATGAACGCCGCGACAAACCTGGCTGGATTTCCGATCCTCTCGCTCATCACCTGGCTGCCGCTGGTCGGCTGCCTGGTCATCATGTGCGTCCGCGGCGACGAGGAAACCGTCGCCTCCAACGCCCGCTGGACCGCGCTGTGGACCAGCCTGATCGTCCTCGTGCTTTCTCTCGTGCTCTGGTTCGAGTTCGACCGTGGCGATCCCGGCTTTCAGTTCAACGAAAGCGTGACCTGGCTCCCGGAGTACAAGGTCGGCTACCGCATGGGCGTGGACGGCATCTCCGTGCTGTTCGTGCTGCTGTCCACCGTGCTGACGCCGGTCTGCATCCTGGCAAGCTGGGAATCGATCCGTACCAAGGTGCGCGAGTTCATGCTCGCTTTCCTGATCCTGGAAACCATGATGGTGGGCATGTTCTGCGCCACCGACTTCGTGGTCTTCTACATGTTCTTCGAAGGCGTGCTGATCCCGATGTACCTGATCATCGGCGTCTGGGGCGGCCCGCGCCGGGTCTACGCGGCGGTGAAGTTCTTCCTCTATACGCTCACCGGGTCGGTGCTGATGCTGCTGGCGCTGATCGCCATGTGGCTGCACGCCGGCACCACCGACATCGAAACCCTGCTGCACACGCAGTTCCCCGCGCATATGCAGTTCTGGCTGTTCCTGGCTCTGCTTGCCTCTTTCTCGGTCAAGGTGCCGATGTGGCCGGTGCATACCTGGCTGCCGGATGCGCATGTGGAGGCACCCACCGCCGGCTCCGTCATCCTGGCCGGCGTGCTGCTGAAGATGGGCGCCTACGGTTTCCTGCGCTTCTCCATCCCCATGCTGCCCGACGCCTCAGTGTATTTCGCGCCGCTGATGTACACGCTGTCGATCGTGGCGGTGATCTACACCTCCCTCGTCGCCCTGGCGCAGGAGGATATGAAGAAGCTGATCGCCTACTCCTCGGTGGCGCATATGGGCGTCGTGACGATCGGCATGTTCACGTTCAATGAGCAGGGGATTTCCGGCGCCCTGTTCCAGATGCTGTCGCACGGCATCGTCTCCGCCGCACTGTTCCTCGTGGTGGGGGTCATCTATGATCGCCTCCACACGCGCGAGATCGCCCGCTACGGCGGCCTTGCCGACCGCATGCCGGCTTACGCCTTCACCTTCATGCTATTCACCATGGCCTCGGTCGGGCTGCCGGGCACGTCTGGCTTCGTTGGCGAGTTCCTGGTCATCATCGGCTCCTTGCAGATCAGCTTCTGGCTGGCCCTGCTGGGCGGCATGGGCATGATCCTGGGCGCCGCCTACGCGCTGTATCTCTACCGCCGCGTGATCTTCGGCCGCCTGACCAAGGACGATCTGCGCAACATCCTCGATCTCAGCCCCCGGGAGTGGGCGGTGTTCGCGCCGCTGGTCATCCTGACCATGTGGATGGGCATCTACCCGTCCAGCTTCAGCGGCTTCTGGGATGCCAGCGTCGGCGCGATGGTGCAGCACCACACCTTGGCCCTGTCCTCCACCGTGAAACTCGCCGGGGTGCTGCACTGATGAACTGGACGATTGCCCTGCCCGAAATCGTCCTGGCCTGTATTGCCATGGCGATCCTGATGTTTGGCGTGCTGCGCCGGCAGGACAGCACGCTGCTCTGCACGATGTTCGCTTTGGGCGGCCTGCTGATCACCGCACTGCTGATCCTGACCGGTACCACCGGCATCGGCTATAATGGCCAGTTCGTCACCGATTCGTTCAGTGCCTTCAACCAGATACTGATCCTTGCTGGCGCTGCGCTCACCATCATCGTGGGGCTGGACTGGAACCGCCGCAGCAACATCGCGCGCTTCGAGTTCCCGGTGCTGGTGGTGCTATCCACCGTCGGCATGCTGGTCATGACCTCGGCCGCCAACCTGATGACGCTCTATCTCGGGCTGGAGCTGCAATCCCTCGGGCTTTACGTGCTCGCCGCCTTCGCCCGCGACGACGTCCGCTCATCGGAGGCCGGGCTCAAGTATTTCGTGCTGAGCAGCCTTGCCTCCGGGCTTCTGCTCTACGGCATATCGCTCATCTACGGCTTCTCCGGCACGATGGATCTCGAGGCGCTGCGCGCCCTGCTGGTGCGCCCTGAAGCCGCGTCCGCCGGCCTCGTCGTCGGCATCGTCTTCGTGCTCGTCGGCCTTGCCTTCAAGGTGTCCGCGGTGCCATTCCACATGTGGACGCCGGACGTCTATGAAGGTGCACCGACCCCTGTGACCATCTTCTTCTCCACGGCGCCGAAGGCAGCGGCCATGGCGCTGCTGCTGCGGGTCATGGGCACGTCCTTCGCCGATCTGGTTGGCGCGTGGCAGTTGCTGGTCGTCATTGTATCGATCGCCTCCATGGTCCTTGGCGCGCTGGCGGCTATCGGGCAGGCGAACATCAAGCGCATGATGGCCTACTCCTCGATCGGTCACATGGGCTACGCGCTGATCGGCCTTGCGGTCGGCACCTCGGACGGCGTGCGCGGCGTGCTCGTCTACATGGTGATCTACGTCTTCATGACCGCCGGCGCCTTCGCCTGCATCGCCGCCATGCGCCGGCAGGGCAGGGCGGTCGAGCAGATCTCGGATCTGTCCGGTCTCGGCGTCAACGATCCGGGGCTCGCACTGGCGATGGCGGTGTTCATGTTCAGCCTGGCCGGGATCCCGCTGATGTCCGGGTTTTTCGCCAAGCTCTATATCTTCCTGGCCGCCGTGCAGGCCGGGTTGTGGACACTCGCCATCATCGGCGTGCTGACCAGTGTTGTGGGCGCCTTCTATTACATCCGCGTCGTCAAGGTGATGTATTTCGACGCGCCGGCCGCCGCCTTCGACCGGCGTCCCGCATCGCTGTCCTTTGTCGTCGCAGCGACTGGACTGTTCACTGCCTTCTTCTTCCTGTTCCCCGCCCCGGTGGTGAATGCCGCGCACATGGCCTCCCTCGTTCTGTTCAAATAACCATGCGCGGGCGGGGCGCCAGCCCCGTCCATTCCGTGCTTTGACAGCCGGACCGTGCTGCACAAAAGTGCCGGCACGACGGGAAGGGAAGCAGGATGTCCGCAAGCGCCGCCACGCCGCTGGCGATCACCACGATCGGTTTCATCGGCCTCGGAGTCATGGGGGAGCCGATGTGCGGCCATCTGGCGCGCCGTTCGGCGCGGCCCGTCATGGCGTTCGATCTGCGGCCCGAACCGCTCGCGCGCCTTGCCGCGCAAGGCGTCAGGAGCGGATCGATCAAGGAGATCGCCGACGCGTGCCAAGTGATCCTGCTGTCGCTCCCGGACGGCAAGGCGGTGCAGTCCGTTGTGGCATCGCTGGAGCCGCATTTGCGTCCCGGCCAATGCGTCGTCGATACCAGCACGTCTTCGGTCGCTGCCACCCGTGAGATTGGCGCGCGCCTTGCCGCCGCCGGCGTGCTGTTCGCCGATGCACCGGTCGCACGCACGCGGGAAGCCGCATCCCGCGGCGAGCTCAGCATCATGGTCGGCGCCACCGAGACGACGTTCGCACATGTCCGCGCCATGCTCGACACGATGGGCACCGACGTCACCCATTGCGGCCCGGTCGGCTGCGGGCAGGTGGTGAAGATTCTCAACAACATGCTGGTGTTCCAGCACTGCGGTGCGCTGGCGGAGGCGATCGCCATCGGCCGGCGCAACGGCGTGCCGCCCGAGACGCTGCTGCCGACCATGGCCATGGGTTCGGGCGACAGTTTTGTGCTGCGGAATCACGGCATGAAGTCGATGCTGCCGCGCGATTTTCCACTGCGCGCTTTCTCCACCCGCTATGCGATCAAGGACCTGTCCTACGCGCTGGAGATGGCGGAGGCCGCCGGCCTCGATCTTGCGGGCGCCAGGCTGACGATGCAG
>DATNEJ010000546.1:0-5603 GCA_035606775.1 Acetobacteraceae bacterium
CGCATCGCTGGATCTACAACAAGCTGGCGGTTGCCTTGTCGCAGGGACTCGCGGCGGCACCGCACGGAGTGATGCCGGCGCACTTCCCGGTCTTCTCCAAGCCGATCATGAACCTGCGCGGCATGGGCACCGGCAGCCAGGTGATTGCATCGGCTGAGGAGTACAAGACAAAACTGACCGCCGGACATTTCTGGAGCACGCTGCTGACCGGCCGGCACGTCAGCACTGACGTAGCCCTGGTCGATGGGGAGGCACGGTGGTGGCGCCATACCACCGGCGCCACGGCGCCAGGAGGCACATTCGATTACTGGCACATCCACGCCGAACCGGACCTGAAGATCGAGGAGTGGTGCGGGGCGTGGGCGCGCAAACATCTGCGTGGCTACACCGGTATGGCCAATTTCGAAACCATCGGTGGGCGCATCATTGAGGCGCATCTGCGTTTCGCCGATCAATGGCCGGATCTCTACGGTGCGGGATGGGTGGAGGCCGTGGTGGGTCTCTACGCAACCGGGCATTGGCGCTACGCCGACACCGACAGGACCGATGGGTTCAGCGTCGTGCTGTTCGGCCTGCACGGCCCGCGCTACCGCCATCCGCCTGCCGCGCTGATCGAGGAGGTTCGCGGTACGGCCGGGATCTCCAGTGTGCAGATCACCTTCCACGAGGATAAGGAGCCGGAACACCACGCCATGCCCCCCGGCGGGTTCCGGCTGGCGATCGTCAACGCCCGGTCGCTGCAGGCTGGTGAGGCAGGGCGTGAGCTAGTCCGCGCTGCGTTTGCATCGGTTTAAATTCGCCTGCAACGCGGCCGACAGGCTTGCAAAGCGGAAAGAACGGATGGCGCACCGATTGGTTGGTCTATATGGTAGCGCTCCGCGAGCATCCGCCCGCTATCATCTGATTTCAGTGGGCTGTCATGCAAGCTTGGTGGTCAGGTACCGTCGGAGATTTTCGAGACGCTGACCCGGCCCGTATTATGGGTGCCCTTTCGGTTCGCCTTGTCGAGACCCATCCCCTGAATCGTGCGACCCAGATTCAAGCCTGGCGTGCAGAAATCGATATCCTGCAAACTGCGCTATCGCACGCGTCCGCACATTGGCGCCTGCTGTTGGAATACCCGCTGTTGCGTCTCGGCCGACGGATCGATGCTGTCCTATTGACTGATCGCTGTGTGCTCGTACTGGAGTTCAAAGTCGGCAGCATCACCTTCACCAACCTGGACCGACAGCAGGTGGAAGATTATGCCCTCGACATTCTGGATTTCCATTCGGGATCGCGCGCCCATCCGATTGTGCCGATCCTCGTTGCGACCAAGGGGCAGCCACGACCGATCGAGTGGCCCCTGATCTGGCACGGCGTAACGCAAGTCTTCGACACCAGTTCCGATGCGCTTGGTCAACTGCTGCAAGAGATTGAGCAGCATATTCCCGCTACATCCCACAAACTCGACATTGCGACGTGGGAAGCCGCTCCATACCGGCCCGTACCAACGATCGTCGAAGCCGCGCGCATGCTGTATGGGCGTCATGGCGTGGCAGATATCGCCGCGGCACGTGCCGACGTCAGCAATCTGACACGCACGACCACCGCGATCCATCGGGCAATCGCCGATGCGCGTGGCGACTCATGGCACATGGTCATCTTCGTCACCGGGATCCCTGGTGCCGGCAAGACACTGTGCGGGCTGAATGCCGTGTTCGGTAGCGATAGCGGGGCAGCATTCCTGACCGGAAACCTGCCTCTTGTCCACGTCATGCGGGAGGCACTGGCCCGGGACGCGCGTGACCAAGGACGAAGCATTCGCGTTGCGCGACAGGAGATGGAAAGCGCGGTCCAGCCATTGATCGGCTTCCTGCGCGACAACCTGCCGCGCGATACGCCACCGCATGAACACGTCATTGTCTTTGATGAGGCACAACGCGCCTGGGATGCCGACTTTGGCCGACGTAAATTCGGCCACGAACAGAGCGAGGCCGCTCTGTTCCTCGACATCATGGCTCGCCATCAGGACTGGTCAGTGATTGTGGCCCTGGTCGGTAATGGACAGGAAATCAACACCGGCGAGGCTGGCTTGTCTGCCTGGGGCGAGGCGTTGTTGGCGCGGCCCAATTGGACAGTGCGCGCGGCACCCGGCGTACTCGTTGGCCCTGATGCGCGGCAGCTTCTATTTGCCATCGCTCCGGCCGAATTGACGATCGACCCGACCCTGCATCTTGACGTTTCGGTTCGCTCGATCCGCTCCAGCGCAGCGGCGCCATGGGTCGATGCCGTTCTGACAGGCAACGCTACCCGAGCGCGGACGATCGCTGAAGAAGCAGGCGGCGTTCCGTTTCTGCTTACCCGCTCGCTCAACGCGATGCGCCATAGCCTGCGCACTCTGACGCGCGGTAGCCGGCGGGCGGGACTGGTGTGCAGTGCCGGCGCCAAGCGGCTGCGGGCAGACGGACTCTCGCCCAACTTCCCCCACCTTGAGGCTGACACCGTCGCCAACTGGTTTCTTTCCAGATGGCCGGATGTTCGTGCCTCCGATGCGCTTGAACTTCCTGCCACACAGTTCGCCTGTCAGGGTCTCGAACTCGACTTTGTTGGGTTGTGCTGGAGCAATGACCTGATCCGGCGAAATGGCCGCACCGATTGGGTGGCCCGGGCATTTGCCGGAACGCGATGGCAAGAGCTGCGAGGTGAAGCGGCGATTGCCTATCAAATCAACACGTACCGGGTCCTTCTGACACGGGCGCGCTATGATACGGTGATCTGGATTCCGGACGGGGATGCTGCGGACGCGACTCGTGATCCGGAGACGTTCGATGCAATTGCCGCCTTTCTGCTGGCGTGCGGCGTACAGCGCTTGGATACTCAGCCCGTCACTTCCCCATCAAACTCCGCACAACCGAGTCTGCTCCTGTCATGCGATTGATCCTCGCCCTGCTTCTTTTGCTGCCAGCCTGCGCCCAGGCCGAGCAGTTGAAGATCGCGACGTGGAATCTGAACTGGCTGACGATGCGCGCCGCCGGCGATCGCCACCTGCCCGCCGATGTGACCCCCAGGCAGCCCCAGGATTTTGACCGGCTTCGTGCCTATGCGCAGACATTGAATGCCGACGTCATCGCGATCGAGGAAGTGGACGGACGCAACGCGGCGGCATTGGTCTTTCCGCCCGAGCAATACTCGATCCACATGACGCACGACCATGTCGTGCAGCGCGTCGGGTTCGCCGTGCGCCGTGGCCTGCATTACGAGGTCAACCCCGACGTCACCGCGCTGTCGGAAGGCCACTTGCGCAGCGGTGCGGACATCACCCTGCAACTGACCGAAGGCAGGCTGCGCCTGCTCGCCGTGCACCTGAAGGAGGGCTGTCAGTTCGATCCGCTCGATCGCAGCCGGCGCACGTCCTGCGCTGTCTTGCGCGAACAGGTCCATCCCCTCCAGCAATGGATCGCCGCGCGACAGGCGGAAGGGATGCCCTTCCTCATACTCGGCGACTTCAACCGGGAAATGGACGGCAAGGACAAATTCCTGGCCGCACTGGATACGGTGACGCCGTTGACCCGTGTCACGGAAGGCCGCAGCTCCCCCTGCTGGGGCAGGGAGGCGTTCATCGACCATATCCTCGCCGGCGGCGCCGCCCGCACCTGGGTCGAGCCGGACAGCCTGCGCGTGCTGAAGTACCGCGAAACCGGCCCGGGCTGGAAAGAACGCCTGTCGGATCATTGTCCGGTATCGGTGCGGCTCGACACACCGGGCTGAACCGGGCGCCCGCATCCCTTGTCACAGGATAACCCCTCACCTACCGTCGATCGGAACAAACCTCCCGGGAACTGCACATGGCGAAGATCCTGATCATCCATGGCGCCGGCATGAACATGCGCGGCAAGGTCCAGACCGAGATCTTCGGCACCATGACGCTTCCGGAATACGACCGGCACATCCGGGGCTACGCCACCGAACTTGGTCTCGACATCGAGATTTTCCACTCGAATATCGAAGGCGAGGTGGTCAACCGGCTGTACGCAGCCATTGACGAAGGCTTCGCCGCGGCCATCTTCAACCCGGCCGGTTTTTCACGCGGCTACCCAGCCCTGACCGCTGCGATCAGCCAGGTGAAGTTCCCGACCATCGAGGTGCATATCTCCAATCCGGTCCGGCGCGGTCCGGTCTCCGACACCGCGCAGGTGAGCCAGGGGATGGTCACCGGGTTCGGCGTCACCGGCTACTACCTGGCCCTGCGAGGTCTGCGCGACACGCTTGCCAAATAGACCCGCCACGACTGGCTTCGACCTTGACCTGACGGCCGTTCGTTCGTACACAAATGATATGGGCCGGCATAGTGGCGACGTCGCAACGCTGGAGGACGGCTTCCGGCTCGAAGACCATGTGGGCTTCCTGCTCCGCAAGGCGCACCAGCGGCATGCCGCGATTTTCCTGGACGAAGCCGCGGACCATGGTTTGACCCCGACCCAGTTCGCTGCCCTCAGCAAGGTGGTGGCGCTGGGCCGCACGACGCAGAACCTCCTGGGCCGGCTGACCGCGATGGACCCCGCCACGATCCAGGGGGTCGTCCGGCGCCTGACGGCACGGGGGCTCATCGAGCGTACCCAGGACCCGATGGACCGGCGCATCGCCGTCCTGACCCCGACCCGGGAGGGGATTGCCCTGATAGGCCGAGCGGTGCCAAGCGCGCGCCGGTCCCATGCCGCCGCGCTCTCGCCGCTGACGCACCGCGAACAGTGCCTGCTGCTGACCCTGCTGCAAAAGATGAACGAGCGATGATGCCTGCCGCCGACACGCTTGCCTTCGGACTGAGCTTCCAGGACCTCGCGGGCCGCGATGGCCTGGTCAGGCTCGATCGCCTGTTCCTGGACACGCTCCGGAACGACGATGCGGCGCTGCACGCCCGCCTGATGGCCGCGCGCGCCGCACCCGATGTGCTGGCCGCCAAAGACGAGTCCGACCTGATCGTCGCGCTTGGCCCGCACCTGGATGGGTTTGTCGGCACCTTGTTCGGTATCGAGGCGCCAATTCTCGCCCTCGCGCGGCAGACGCACGCGCTGGACCCGATCCACGCCTGCAAGCGGCTGTTCGTGCAGCGTCAGGCCGTAAAGAAATATCCCGACCCGACGGGCTTCGATGGCCCAGCGCTGGCCGCCTCTCTGCAAGCGCGCTTCGGCGAAGCGCTGACCGAGCAGGCCTTTGCTGCCCATGTCGCACGATGGGAGGCTGAAGGAGCCTCCGAGGCGATCGACCAAGCGCTGCGCTATGCGGCCTGGGCAACGCTCACGCCCGCCGGACAGGCGCACCATCGCGGCGGCACGCTGTTCCATGTGCCGCATCGCCTCGATCCCGCTCATCTGGTTTCGGTGGAAACGATCGAGCGCAACGGCGTGACGATGCTGCGCCTGCCGGAACACGAATGGCGCCACCGGGACGGTTTTGGCCTGACCGATGCGGGGATGAACACGCAGCAGGCGCTGGATCAGGTCAACTACTGCATCTGGTGCCACGCGCAGGGCAAGGATTCTTGCAGCAAGGGGCTGAAGGATCGCAAGACGGGAGCATTCCAGAAATCGCCGTTCGGCGTCACCCTCGCCGGCTGTCCGCTC
>DATNEJ010000558.1:0-23500 GCA_035606775.1 Acetobacteraceae bacterium
CGACGAAGCGCGATTGCGGGACCGTCAGGTTCACATCCTGCAGAGCCTTGTGCGTACCGTAGGCGTGGCTCACGTTCCGCACCGCCAGGGCCGGCACAGCCGGCGTTCCCCGGTCAGCCATCGTAAGATCGGCATCCCGCAAGGCGCCCATGCTCATTTCGGCGCCACCACGACGCCCCATGGCAGGCGCCCCACCGGGATGGATTTCACGACGGTCAGGGAGGCGACATCGATCACCGATACGTCGTTCGACAACCCGTTGGTGGTGAGCAGCAACTTGCCGTCAGGGGTGAATGCCATCTGCCAGACACGCTGCCCCACCAGCAGGTATTTCTTGACGGCATATGTCTTCGTGTCGATCACCGCGACCCGGTTCGCCGGCCCCAGGGCCACGAAGGCAGTCGAGTCGTCGGGGGTGAAGCGAATGCCCACAGGCTGAATGGATTCCGCGCGCAGGCCTTGCACGTCGAAGTGGATCACGTGCGTGACGACATGCTTGACGGGATCGATGACGCTGACGGTGCCGCCAAGCTCCGAGGAGACCCAGACCTCCGACCCGTCATGCTTGAACTCGGCGATGCGCGGACGGGCGCCCACCAGCACGCTCGCTACCATCTTGCGGGTCCCGAAGTCGAAGAAATGCGCCATATTGGTGGTTTCGGAGGTGTTGACGATGGTCTTGCCGTCGGGACTGACCGCCATGCCCTCCGGCTCCACGCCGGTCGGCATCTGAGTGATCATTTTGCGGGTCGGCACGTCGATGACGGTGACCAGGTTATCGTCCTCATTGGATACGTAGAGTGGATTGCCCGATACGTGCAGCGCAAAGGTTTCCGGATCGGGGCCTGATGGCAATTCGCCGACCACCCGCAGAGTCTTGGGATCGATGATCTTGATCGTATCGTCGTCGCTGGCGCAGATCAGGATCTCGCTCCCGTCCTTGGTCATGGTGATACCGCGCGGGCGCTGGCCCACCGGCACGGTCTTCACCGTTTTCATCTGATCGAGATCGATCACGCTCATGGTGTCGTCGCGCTCATTCGTGACATAGGCCGTGAGGGCTGCGGCGGTCCGGGTGACCGCAAGAGGCGACAGCATGACAAGGGCGGCGAGGGAGAGGCTCAGCGATCGCCGGCGCATCGTCATAATTTGCACTGTGTCTCGGGCCGATCGAAGCCCAGCGTGTCAAGTTCCGAAGACTGATGCAGGAACCCCTGCTGGGGTGAGATGGAGACCACGGTTCGGCCGTCGTCCAGCAGAATCGGCTGGCGAAGCTGCCAGTCCCAGTCGCGCAAGGTCAGCTTCTGCCCCTTGTAGGCGCCCACGCCGAAATCCGCGCTTCGCATGTCCTGCATGATTTTCACCGGATCCATGGAGCTACTCCGACTCGCGGCTTCGCCGATCATGCGGCAGGCAGTCCAGGCCTGCATGTCGAGCGGTGTCATCAGCCGATGGGCTGCCCGGATGAATCGGTCCTGGAGCTGCGCGCCGCCCCAGGATTCGCTGTTGGGACTCCAGGCGACCGGGCGCAGTCCTGCCGAACCGGCAACCGGGCGTGCGTCCCAGGTGCGGAACGGCAGATAGCCGGCAAAAACCTGGTTCTCATCCGCGGTGACGAGCACGTCGTAGTCCGGCAGGCCCTGCGTGAACACCGGCATCTGCTTCTGCGTCTGCACGACGCCGGAATCGGTCTGGCGAGCGCCGCCGGTATCCTTATACTCAAGCTCCTTCAGGATGCGCGCGCCGAAGCGTTTGGCCCCCCGCCGGTACGCGTCCGCCAGCAGCCCGTCGCCGGGATGGGACCCGTAAGCCAGGATCCAGCGCGTCCATTTCTTCCAGGCGAGGTATTGCGCCAGCCCGTCGGCAAGCATCGCGCGCGACGGTGCCGTGTGAATCACGTTGCCGCGACAAGATTCCTGGCGCAGCGCGTCATCCGGCGCGGCAATGTTGAACAGCGTCGCGCCCGACGGCTGCGCTTCGGCTGCCAGGTCCAGCAGGACATCTGCCGACACGTCGGTCAGGATCAGGACGATGCCCTGCCCGATCATGGCGTGCAGGGCGGCACCGGCGTCGCTTGCGTCGTTCAGCGGCGAGTCTGTCAGAGTAAAATTCTGGTTCAGGAACCGGCCCGTCGTGTTGTTGTCGCTGATCCCAAGACGGGCACCGGCAAGGCCGTTATCGGGCGCGGGCTTGTCCAGGAGAGAAATCGTCTGGCGCCGCTCCGCCCAGCGAAGATAACCCACACGAACTGACTGAGTGTCGGCGCGGGCGGGCTGAATGGTCGCTGCGATCGTCGCAACGGCGGCATTCGTGATAACCGCACGCCGGCCAACCTCTCTGCCGGCCGGCCACTCTGGACGTTTCATGTGACGGAGTATGAAGTGGCGACGCAGGGGCTTCAACACAGCCGCTCGTGTGCGGGACGTTCAGAACCGGTCTTATTACATGAAGAAATGGCAATGCCTGATATTTGCCTGCTGCTGCCTGCTGACAGCCAGCGCGACGGCGCGCGAACCCGCGGCTACGGCGATTTTTCCGTTCGAGTTCGACGACACCAGCCTGCAAGGCTCGCTGCAGGGACCTCGGCCGGAGGAAACGGCCCGCCTCACGGCGCTCGGCCACCAGCTTAGTGCGATGCTGGCCGGTTCGGGCTGCTGCAAGCTGGTGGATATGACAGCGGCATCCCGCCAGTCGCGGACGCTCAATCTGCGGGCCTGTGGCGGCTGCGACATCGACCTTGCGCGCCAGGCCGGCGCGGCCGTCTCGGTTATCGGCTGGGTCCAGAAGGTCTCCAACCTGATCCTCAACATCAACGTCGTGGCGCGGGATGTCGCGAACGGGAAGGTCATCGGCGCCGCCAGCGTGGACATAAGAGGAAATACGGATGAATCCTGGTCGCGGGGGCTTTCCTATCTTGTGCGCGACAGGCTGCATCCATCACAATGGTGAAAGCGCCGAGGCTGGCGGCAGGATTGGCCAAGGCAAGTTCGTTCATGAAGCAGCAGGCGTGACCGGTACAGCCGCAAATGAGCAGGAGGGAGCATGGGCCTGGTTGATCTTGTCCTGATGGCATGCACCCTGACAAATCCCGCAGCCTGCCACGAATACCATATGCTGTTCAGCTCATCCGGTTCGCTGCGGAGCTGCGTGATGGAAGCCCAGCCCTACCTTGCGCAATGGGCCGGCGAACATCCGTCGTTCAGGATCGCGCGATGGCATTGCGCCTGGCCCGACCAGGAGCCAGGGAACATCTGACGACGTGCGCTCGCAGCACCCGATGACGGCGCCGCGCGTGTGAAGCTGTGTTGCGGTCAATCGGACGGAGGTCGCGTGATACGTATTTATGCTTCCGCATTTGTACTGTCTGTCATCGTGGCTGGTCACGCGATGGCACAGGACTCCGCAGCGGGTGAAAAGGACTTTGTCGTTTGCCGCGCCTGTCACCAGATTGGTCCCAATGCGAAGAACGCGGTCGGGCCGGTGCTGAGCGGCGTGGTGGGCCGCAAGGCCGGAACCTATCCGGGTTACGCCTATTCACCCGCCAATAAGGATTCGGGGATCGTCTGGACGCCCGAGGAACTCGACAAGTATCTTACCAGTCCCCAGAAGGTGGTTCCCCATACGAAGATGATCTTTCCCGGCCTGAAGGATGCACAGAAGCGCAAGGATGTCATCGCGTATCTGGAACAGTTCGGCCCGGACGGGTCCAAGAAGCAATAGACGATCGACGCCACGTTGCCTGGCCGCCACGGGCTGCCCGGCGCAAGCGCGGCGATGACGTCCCGAGCAATGGAATAACGGAGATGTTCACATGAAGACCCGTGCTGCTGTCGCCCGCCAGGCCGGCCAGCCGCTCAGCCTGGAAACCGTCGAGATCGAAGGTCCCCGCGCAGGCGAAGTCATGGTCGAAATCAAGGCGACCGGGATCTGTCACACTGATGAATTCACGCTGTCGGGCGCCGATCCGGAAGGGATATTTCCCGCCATCCTCGGCCATGAGGGAGCTGGCATCGTGGTGGACGTGGGGGCCGGGGTCACTTCGCTGAAAAAGGGGGACCACGTCATTCCGTTGTACACGCCGGAATGCCGGCAATGCGAATACTGCCTCAGCCGCAAGACCAATCTTTGCGTGGCGATCCGCGCCACCCAGGGACGCGGCCTGATGCCGGACGGGACCAGCCGCTTCTCCTCCGGCGGGACGCCGGTGATGCACTACATGGGCACGTCGACCTTCTCCAATTTTACCGTGCTGCCGGAAATCGCCGTCGCGAAGATCCGGGAGGACGCGCCGTTCGAGAAGGTCTGCTACATCGGCTGCGGCGTCACCACCGGGATCGGTGCCGTGATTAATACCGCCAAGATGGAACCCGGGGCACGGGTCGTGGTGTTCGGGCTTGGCGGGATCGGCCTCAATGTGATCCAGGGCGCGCGGCTGGCGGGGGCGGAGATGATTGTGGGCGTGGACCTCAATCCTCGCCGGCGGCAGATCGCCGAAAAATTCGGCATGACCCATTTCGTCAACCCGACGGAGGTGCAGGGCGACTTGGTGCCGCACCTTGTCGACCTGACGAGGGGCGGCGCGGATTACAGCTTCGAGTGCATCGGCAACGTGAAAGTCATGCGGCAGGCCCTGGAATGCGCGCACCGAGGTTGGGGCAAGTCGATCATTATCGGCGTGGCCGGCGCCGGGCAGGAAATCGCGACGCGTCCGTTCCAATTGGTGACAGGCCGCTCCTGGATGGGCACGGCGTTCGGCGGCGCGCGCGGCCGCACCGACGTGCCGCGCATCGTCGACTGGTACATGGATGGCCGGATCAACATCGATGACCTGATCACCCATGTCCTGCCGTTCGACCAGATCAACGAGGGATTCGAACTCATGCGGCGCGGAGACAGTATCCGCACCGTTGTCACCTATTGAGTTTCCGCCTCGTCGGCTGAGCGGCGCCGTTCACTGGAATGACGCCGCTCAGTGGGAATTCACGCCGCCAGCTTGCCCGACGCTTTCGCGACATGGGTCGCGATCGCGTCCATCAAAGGCGGCGACAGGCAATCATACGGCTCCAATCCAAGCTGCTTCAGCCTGGCGCGAATGCCGCTCATGCGGTCGGGATGCACGCCCGCTTCAATGACGGAGGAAACGAAGGCCGCGAACTCGGGCGCCGCCCAGCCGGTTTCCTGGAACAATTCCGGGTGAACGAAATCGAGGCCATAGAACGGATGGTTCTTGTTCTCGATGCGTCCATACATGTGAACGCCGCAGTTCTTGCAGGCGTAGCGCTGGATCACCGCCGCCGGATCGACGGCCTGCAACTTTTCGCCATGATCCACGACATGAAGCTTGTCGCGCGGCACGACGGTGACCAGGGAAAACACGGCCCCTGCCGGTTTCCAGCATTTGGTGCATCCACAGGCGTGGTTATGCGCGATGGATCCTTCGATCCTGATTTTCACCGGGTCCTGCGCGCATTTACAGACCAGCGTGCCACCGCTGAAGCTGGCGGCTCCGGGCTTCACCCCTGAATCGACGGATGGGTGGATGCGGACAGACTCGGACATCCTGACTCTCCCTATGTTTGATTGCGCCCTCTCAGTTCCGGTTTCCGACGAGCGATTTTGGGCGTTACTGTCGCCGGCAGCATGGCCGTTGAGGGGCTGACGCCCTTCGCGAACATGGCAAGACTACCAATGCCGGAAGTCATGGTCAAAGCCGGACAATCTAAGGGGAAGTCACGGTTGCTGTACACCGCTGTCCGCCGGACAGACATGCTACCTCGGCGGCGATTAGGACGGTTGGACAGTGTGGCAGCGACGGGACCGGCCACGCGCGGCCGGTCCCGTGCCACGGTGCGGCGACGTCAGCCCGATCCGCCCGCACCCCATGAGTTCTGGAACAGATCGGGCGGATCGACCCGGGTGGGCTTCGGCGCAATGAACGCCGGTGCCGGGGCTACCTTCTCCGCCGGCATATAGCGGTCCGTGGAGCCGCCGAAGTTGGCGCCGGCCACCGCGGAACCTTGCTCGATATCACTCGACATCGCCGGTGCAGTCGCATTCGGCGCCGAGGACGCCGGAACGGCAGCAAAGGCAGCCGAGGCGGACAGGCCGATCAGCGCTGTCCCGACCAACAGGATACTCCTCATTGCGTGCACTCCATGTTTCGCGGACGGTACCGGGGTGTGAGGCAGGTACGACCGATGCCGACCGTCGTGTTGCTGTATTGCCGTGGTGCTGTTTGTCTCCGTCGAGACCGTGGGCAATCTACTGCGGCGCAATAGGAAGTTCTGTGAGCAGCATCACATGAAATATAAAAAATAGCGCGTTGTCCGGTATTTCGCCTTCGATCTAGACTATTGGTATTTTCGCAGAGAATTCTTCCCTAATACTGCTTTCTGTTTTGACCCCAGGCTGCCTTCCGGCATGACCGGCGGCAGCCGGCGGTCCCCTGGCAAAGGTAGTTCCCAAATGGTGACCAAGTCGCTCGAAGCCATCCGGACAACCATCGTCGGTGGCATCCTCTTCCTGATCCCGATCTTCATCATCGTCTGGATCCTGGTGAAGATTTTCGACACCGCTTCCTCGATCGCGCTTCCGGTCAGCCGGTGGAGCGGGGTCCATTCGGTGGCAGGCGTCGGGGCGGTTACCGTGTTCGCCATCGTCCTGATGATCCTTGCCGCATTCCTCGCTGGTCTTTTTGCCCGCATTTCGTTCGGCCAGTCCGTGCTTCGCTGGCTGGAAGGCGGATTCCTCGCGACGATGCCGCAGTTCAGTTTCCTGGAGGGGGTGGTCAAGAGTTTCGACACCAGCGCCAACCAGGTACCGATCGTCCTGGTCCCCACGGACGCGGGCTGGACGCTTGGTATGATGCTGGAGACGCAAGTCGGTGACTGGAACGCTGTGTTTCTTCCCAGTTCGCCGCAATGGACGTCCGGATCGATCTCCTATGCCCATTCGGACAATATCATTCCGGTTGACCTCACGCTGGCTGACCTGATGATGCTGATGCGCAAGCGCGGTGTCGGTTCTGCGAGCGTGTTCCAGGCGCTGCGCAGTTCGGACCGGATCCGGGAGAGTTCGCCGGCTGGATGATCCTGTCCGTGCTGCAGAATGCGGCAGATAGGCGGGGTGTCTTGCCTCTGTGCGAAAGCCCCGATGGTCGCCGTCGGAAGGCTGACGGACATCCGATTCCCCATGGCCATCGACAATGCCCAGAGCCTCGATGGCTTCATGCTATCCGATCTTCCCGAACCGGGCGCGCTTGCCAATTAGATGGCATGCCATATATTGGTAAGCCATCTAATTGGGCGGGCAATGGCGCGGACCGGGAAGCTTGGCGACGGCTTTGGCAGTCTGATCGCCCGCGCGGCGCGGCAATGGCGGCGTGCGGTGGATCATCGCCTGCAGCCCTTCGGCCTGACCGAAGCAACCTGGCTTCCACTGATCTATGTCGCGCGCGCTACGGCACCAATGCGGCAGAAGGACCTCGCTGCCGCGCTGACACTCGACGGCTCCTCCGTTGTGCGTCTGCTCGATGCACTCGAGGCATCCGGTCATATCGAGCGTCGCGAAGAGGGCGCCGACCGCAGGGCCAAGACCATTACCCTGACCACGCGGGGATGGTCGATCATTGAGCAGGTCGAGGCCGTCTCGCGCGAGGTTCGGAACGCCACCTTGCTTGGCCTGACGGAGGATGATCTCGCGCTGGCGACCCGCGTGCTCGAGGTCGTCTGTCAGAACCTCGCACGTCAGCAGGAACAGGAAGAGTGACGTCGGCAGCGGTGGCGATATCGGCACCGGACCCGGCGAGCAATGCAAATCGCATGGTGGTGACGATCTGCACCATCCTTGCGACGCTCATGCAGTCGCTGGACAGCACCATCGCCAACGTCGCACTGCCTTACATGCAAGGCACGATGTCGGCGAGCCAGGAAGAGGTCAACTGGGTGCTGACGAGTTATATCGTCGCGGCGGCCATCATGACTGCGCCCACCGGTTTCCTCTCCGCACGCTTCGGCCGCACCCGGCTGTTCGTCATTGCTGTGATTGGCTTCACCGCGGCATCGGCGCTATGCGGCCTGGCAGAAACACTCGGCCAAATCGTCGTGTTCCGTGTCGTGCAGGGCATGTTCGGTGCGGCCCTGGTGCCGCTTTCGCAGTCGGTCATGTACGAACTCTACCCACCCGAACAGCGTGCCAAGGCGATGGGCCTGTGGACGATGGGGGTCATGATGGGGCCGATCTGCGGCCCGATCCTCGGCGGCTGGCTGACCGAAAACTACAGTTGGCGCTGGGTGTTCTACATCAATGTGCCGTTCGGGATCGTGACCGCGATCGGCCTGCTGACATTTCTGAGAGAA
Organism: Acetobacteraceae bacterium; assembly: GCA_035606775.1. Lineage (GTDB taxonomy): Bacteria > Pseudomonadota > Alphaproteobacteria > Acetobacterales > Acetobacteraceae > Rhodopila. The sequence continues at coordinate 8,358 of DATNEJ010000558.1, forward strand.
ATCCCGCGTTCCGGCGCGGTCAAGTTAGATTGGATCGGCTTTGGTGCGTTGAGTCTGGCGATCGGCTCACTCCAGATGGTCCTCGATCGCGGCGAGACACTGGACTGGTTCGATTCCCGAGAGATCGTGCTTGAAGCGTGCATCGCCGGCGTAGCGTTCTATGTCTTCCTGGTACAGTTCTTCTTGGCACCAAGGCCCTTCCTGTCACCCAAACTGTTCGCAGATCGGAATTTCACCATCGGTGCCGTTCTGTACGCGATCATGGGCCTGATCATGTACGCGTCGCTGGCGCTCCTGGCGCCCTACCTGCAGACGCTGATGGATTATCCCGTAGTCACCGCAGGCATCATGCTGGCACCGCGCGGCGCAGGCCTGATGATCGCTGCACTGATATGCGGCAAGGTCATGGGCAGAGTCAGTGCCCGACTGCTGGTCGGCGCCGGCTTCTTGATCGGCGCTTATGTGCTCTATGAGATGACCCTGTGGACGCCGGATATATCGGAATGGGCCGTAGTCTCGGCCGGCTTTACCCAGGGGCTCAGCATCGGGTTCCTGGCAATTCCCATCAACATCATCGCTTTCGCGACATTGCCGGCAGCCATACGAACGGAAGCGACGAGCATCTACAGCCTGATGCGCAACCTTGGCAGCGCAATCGGGATTTCCATTACCGGTGCGCTGCTGCAGATCAATACCCAGGTAAACCACGCCATCATTACGGCGGACGTCACGCCGTTCAACCGTGCTTTGCAATCAGGCGCTGTTTCGCATTTCTGGAGTATCGGCTCTGCTCGGGGTCTCGCGCTGCTCAACGAGGAAGTGACGCATCAGGCCACGATCATCGCTTACGTCGACGACTTCAAGTTGATGCTCGTCCTGGCCATCGTCGTCGTGCCGCTCCTGCTGCTGGTGCGGACGCCGCGCCTGCAATAGCGCGACCGACGCGGTTGCTCGATGTCGGATCGTCATGAGATACGGTCCACGTAACGGCAAGACTAACGGAACGCCGACTTGACCGCCACGAGCGGCGATTGTACCAATCGGTACTGATGGGTACCTGCTAGTATGAATCCGGAGTGTCTATGACATCGGTCCTGGCTGACACGGCGACCCCGCCCCTTACGGAGGCTAGGGCCAGCAAGCGCGCATCATCCGATCGCGCAACATCGTTCGACGCGATTGTTATCGGGGCCGGCATTGCCGGGCTTTATCAGCTTTATCGTCTGCGGGAGCTTGGCCTCGCCGCCCGTGTGCTGGAAACCGGAAGTGGCGTCGGTGGGACCTGGTACTGGAATCGCTATCCCGGGGCGAGGTTCGACTCCGAGAGCTATACCTATGGTTACTCCTTCTCAGAGGAGTTGCTGCGGACGTGGAACTGGTCCGAGCATTTTGCTGCCCAACCGGAGACGCTTCGCTACCTGAACCACGTTGCTGACCGGTTTGACCTGTGGCGTGATATCCAGTTCGACAGCCGCGTGGCGGCCGCCGCATTCGATGAAGCGACACGGAGCTGGGATGTGACGCTGGACGACGGTCGGCGCTGTTCGGCCCGGTTCCTCATCACGGCGGTCGGCCCTTTGTCCGCCTATACCCTTCCGCGCATTCCCGGTGCGGACCGTTTTCGCGGCGAGGCTTTCCACACCTACAGGTGGCCGCATGAGCCGGTGGATTTTGCGGGCAAGCGGGTCGCCGTGATCGGAACCGGCGCGACGGGTGTGCAGGTGATTCAGACCATTGCGCCGCTTGTCGGACATCTGACTGTGTTCCAGCGCACGCCCAATTGGTGCACGCCCCTGCACAATCGGCCCATCACCGCAGAGGAGCAGCAAAAGATCAAGGCGGGGTACCCGGCCATGTTCGAGCTGCTGCGCCAGACGCCGGGCTGCTACATCCACAATACCGACCCGCGCAGCGTGTTCGACGTGACGGTGGAGGAACGCGAAGCCTTCTGGGAGAAGCTCTATAGCGAACCAGGTTTCGGCATCTGGATGGCGAATTTCCGCGACGTCCTGACCGATGCCAGCGCCAATGCGCTGTTCAGCGACTTCGTCGCCCGCAAGATCCGGGAAAGGGTCAAGGACCCGGTCGTGGCGGAGACGCTGATCCCAAAATGCCACGGATTCGGCACGCGTCGGGTACCACAGGAAACCCGCTACTACGAGGCATACAACCTGCCGCATGTCCGGCTCGTCGACACGCGCAGGACGCCGATCGAGCAGATCACCGAGACCGGCATCAGGACCCGCGACGCGGCTTATGACGTCGATATCATCATCTATGCGACCGGCTTCGACGCGATCACCGGCGCCTTCGATCGGATCGACTTCCGCGGCGTGCAGGGCACGCACCTGAAAGACCATTGGGCGGATGGGCCAAAGACCTATCTGGGGCTGATGTCGACCGGCTTTCCGAACATGCTGACCATCGTCGGACCGCACAATGCCTCCACCCGGTGCAACATACCGCGCTGCATCGAACAGAATGTCGAGTGGGTGACGGCGTTGATGCGCACCGTCCGTGATCGCGGCATCACGCGTTTCGAGGCGACTGCCGAAGCCGAGGCCGACTGGTCGCATCATGTCGAGGAACTGGCCGCCGGCATGCTCTACACGCAAGTCGATTCCTGGGCGACCGGCATCAACTCCAATGTCGAGGGCCGCAATGTGCGGCGCATTCTCCAATACCAGGGGGGTGCGCCTGCCTATCGTGCGCGTTGTGATGAGGTGACCGCCAGCGGCTACGCAGGCATGATCCTGAGCTGACCAGATCCAAACGGGAGAAACGCGCCATGGACATCGGCATGATGATGGTGTTCGCCAGCTATGGCTGGACCGATTGCCCGGACGGCCGCGTTTGGGACGAGGAGTTTCGGCTGGCGCAGCTCGCGGCTGATCTGGGCTTCGACTGTCTGTGGTCAGCCGAACATCATTTCAACGACTACTCTTTCGTGCCTGACAACCTCCACTTGATGGCCCACCTGACGGCGCTGTGCCCCGGTATCGCGGTCGGCACCGCTGCCGTTATCGTCCCCTGGCACGATCCGCTGCGTGTCGCTGAGAACGCCTCGGTGCTCGACCTGATGAGCAAGGGCCGGCTTCGCCTCGGCCTGGGGCGCGGACTGGCACGGCGCGAATTTGCCGCTTTCCGCGTCAGCATGGACGAATCCCGCGAGCGCTTCGACGAAGCGGCGCCAATGATCATTAATGCGCTGAAGACCGGCTTCATCGAAGGCAACGGCAGATTCTACAAGCAGCCGCGGACCGAGATCCGCCCGCGGCCGCAACACGCCTTCGACAACCGGATCTATGCGGTTGCATCCAGTGAGGACTCGGTGAACTCCGCGGCCAAGCTGGGCGCACACATGGTCATGTTCGCCGACCGCCCCTGGGAAATGCGGTTGCCGGTGATCGAGCGGGGACGAAAGCTGCACCGCGAGTATCATGGAACCGAGCCACCTTGCGTCATGCTGACGGAGTTCTGTGTCTGCGGGCCCGACCTTGCCGAGACCGAGGAGGAGGCGCGCCGCTACCAGGGCAAGTTCGTCGAGAGCAACTTCTACCACTACGAATTCCTGGGCGACCACTTCAAGACAGTCAAAGGCTACGACGCCTATCAGCAGAAGGCGGAGATCGCACGGAAGGCCGGATTGGAAGGCGCGGTCGCCGGGTTCATGCAGGCCGCGAGCTGGGGCACGCCCGATAAGATCCTGCGTGGACTGGAGGATCGCCGAAGGCTCCTTGGTGCCTTCGAGCTCAACGTCGCCTTCCGCTTCGGCGGTACACCCTACGCGGTGTCCGAGCGTGGTCTGAGATTATTCGCGAAGGAAGTGCTGCCGGTGTTGAAGTCGTGGTAGTTGGGAAGAAAGGCTGAAATTCCGCGATCCGTTGCGCCGCGCACCCACCGCTCTTGGCGCCGTTGCCATAGGCATTTGCCGAGGCGCAGCGCTCTGGCGGCGGGCGCGGCGACGCCGAAGCGGCCTGGGGCAGGAGCGCCGGTAAAAGTCGACGTGCGGTGCAGCCACGAGCGCGAGCACCACAACGCAATGGAACCGCTTCCCACCATCGCCGAGAGGCGAGGGCGGCCACCTGACGCTCTACGACAAGTCGCAAGGCGAGCCCGATCTGAGAGAATTCGTCCCGGCAGGCACCGATCTCGTTCGTGCGAAGATGCTGGTCGCACATGCAGGAAACCCTCGGGGCCCTAAGGACGCGGCGTCGATCGCCACGGATTCGGGCGCTCGCCGAGCAAGCAAGACGCGGGCACACCGCATAACGGGCGGACAGCCAAGCGGCGCGCGAGCGTCAGGCAGCCAGAAAAACGCGAAGGTCCGATCGTAGCATCCGGCGCGCGCAACGCACTGAGCGCATCAAGATACCTTGTCACTGCAACCGGCGCGCCGCTGGGACATTCTCCGAATCAAGCAGTATTTGGAGGAACAGCAAATGTTGAAGTGGCGAATCCTGCCGTGCCTGACGGCATTGGGTACTCTGACGATTCTGCCCGCCTGTTCGAGCATGATGGGTGGCAGTGGCAGCCGCACCGAAACGAGCACCTATCACCGAACCGCTGAGGCGGCGTCGCCCCCGGTAGCGCCTGCCACGGTCAAGCAGGTGCAAACCAGGCTGCAGCAGGATGGCTACTATAAGACGGGCAATGTAGACGGTGTGTGGGGGCCGACAACCGAAACGGCGGTGCAGAAATTCCAGCAGGACCATCAGTTAAGTGCAAGTGGCAAGCTCGACGTGCCGACACTGCAGGCGCTGAACGTGACGGGTGGTTCAAACCAGCAAATTGTGGGGCAGAACGATAACGACAGCGCGACTCAGCCGATGGGCAATGCTCCGCAGGCCAACACAAATCCGGCGTCATCAGGCAACGCAACAGGGAATGCAGGAGCCAATCCGCCATCACGATAAGCGAGTGCCGACCGCGGTCGGTCACATGGCTGTCCGCGACCGGATACCTGCCCGGCTTCCAGCGGAAGCCGGGCAGAGACCATACGTGGTCGTCACGCGGCGAGCGAGGCGCGGGCTCGGATGGGCGCGTTCAGCGCGCGCAGCAGAGATTCGCGGAGCGTCTGCTGCCGGAAATGCCGGCGTGCGTAGCGGACCTGCGCGGCCGAACACATGCGCCACAGAGCGTTGTCGTGCAGCAGCGCGCAGACCGAAACCGCGAAGGCTTCCGCGTCCGTCTCGACGGGCACGAGTTCCGACAGGCCGGGTAACCCCTGCGCCCCTACCGGCGTCGTGACCAAGGGAACGCCCTCACACAGCGCCTCCACCACTTTCAGTTTTACCCCTGCCCCGCAGCGCAGCGGCACCACCGCGACACGCGCGCGCTGGTACAGCGCCGCCAGAGCCGCACTGCTGACGGAACCGGTCACCGACACGGCCTGATTGGCCAGCGCGCGTACCCTCTTGGTGGGATTGGAGCCGACAATGGTAAAATGCACGTCCGGCATCCGCGCAAGTACCTGCGGCAGCACGGTCCGCGTGAACCAGCATACCGCGTCCTCGTTCGGGGGATGGCCGAAGCCGGCGACGAAAATGATCTCGCGACCTGGCGGCGGACCGCGATCAGCGGCAAAGTTGTCGAAGCAGTAAGGTTGCACCGCGAGCGCCGTCGCGCCAGGCCGCATCGTGCCGACGATCGCCGCTTCTTCCTCCGACGGATACAGCACGACATCGGCATCACCCCAAACCAACCGCTCCGTCTGCTCCATGCGATCAGCCGAACGCAGCAGCGCTTCGTCACCGACCACCTCTCCCTGCTGGCGCAGGCGGCGGAAATGCAGATCGTGCCCGTAGTACAGCACGCGTGCGCCGCTGAAGCGGCGGACCGTGGGCATCAGGTCCTCGGCGATGTCCGGGCGGCAGAGCAGCACATGGTCGAGCTCCCGCCCGTATTCGCGCATCCAGGCAGTGAACGAGGCATGGCCGGGACCATAAAACACCTCGATCCCCCTGTCCTGCAACGCCTCGGTATAGCCCGCGCTGTAGCACAGATTGTACGGCCAGAACTTCACCACGAAGCCACTATCAGTCAGTGCGGTCAGAAAATGCATCATCGTGCAGGAACCGGCATCGCGGTCCGGCTGCGGCACGATGTGGTCCACCACCAGGATCACCGGACGGTGGTGCGCCCGGTCGCGCGCGCGCAGCACGTGCGTGCCGCTTGCAAAGTGATCGTGGGCCAACACATCGTGCCAGACGCGCACAAAGCTGCGTCGATTGATCACCTGGTAAGACTTGACACCCTCTGCCATGTCGCGCCCGTGCGACACGCCCTCGATATGCATGATGCGCGCGCGCGGTTGGTACAAGGTGCGCAGTCCGGCGGCACGCAGACGAAAGCACAAATCCGAATCCTCGAAATAGGCGGGTGCATACCGCTCATCAAAGCCGCCCAGTTGCAGGAACACCGCGCGCCGCACCAGGAGTGCCGCACCCGAGCAGTAATCAGCTTCCCGCACATAGTTGTAGACCGGTGCGGCCGGATCGTCGTGCCGGCCATAGTTCCAGCCGGTACCATCCCGCCAGATGATGCCGCCCGCCTCCTGCAATCGCCCATCCGGGTACAGCAGCTTGGCGCCGACCGCACCCGTGTCCGCGCGCTGGTCAAACAGCGCCAGCATCGGATCGAGCCAGCCGGCCAGAACCTGGGTGTCATTATTCAGGAACAGAACGTACTCGCCCAGAGACAGCCTGGCCGCGGCGTTGCAGGCGTGGATGAAACCGAGATTGGCGGAATGGCGAATCAGACGGACGCCCCTGATCCGATCGAGGCACAGCGTCTCCGGTCCCGGATAGGCATCGTCGACGACGATCACCTCGATCGCCACGTCCGGCTTGTGTTCGGCGATCGAGGCAAGGCAGCGCAAGGTGAAGTCCGTCTTGCCGTAGGTCGGCACGATGACCGAGACGACAGGCATGTCCGAATGCGGCAGCATTAGCATGTCCGGATCGACCTGCACCGCCAGCGGCAGCGGCAGCGGATCGACAGACGGTTCGGCGCGGCGCCTACTGCGCGCCTGCAGCCACAAGCGGGCATGCCGGTGAAGCTGCAGACTGAGGGTCCACCACACCAGCAGCACGACCCGGCGTAGTTGCGCCGCCAGCCAGGGTGAGCGTCCGTGCAGGGCACGGCACGCCGCCAGGGCGCGATGCAGCACGACCTCAGCCCCAAGCGCGAGGTTCATGCCAATGGTCGCGAAGAGTGACCGTAGGCATGAACTTTGGTTTGCTCTGCCGCCCGTCGACCCAACGCGCGGCAGACTCGGGACCCTGCAGAGTCCGGGTGGGTCATTCATTGAACACAGACAGATTGGCTCACCGGGCGACCTCCGCATGGTGGCGCTTCTCGCCGCAGCGGAGAGCGCGTTCCTTTCTGTTACGCCCGGTTGCTTAAGATCGTCTTAACAGCAAGCCCAAGTGCCTGGCAGTCGATCGGTGATCGCGCGCCAAAGCTGCGCGCGTAAGCGGCCTCAGCCGCGGTGATGACACGCGCCGACCGAGCGGGCAGGCGGCGCATACCCCCGATCGTTTGCGACAATTCGTTTTGCAAGGAGTACCGTTACGGCGTAAGGATGCATCGCGCTCCGGACGATCGGGGTGTTGGCGCGAAGGGCTTGGAAATCTGTCGAAACGAGGGGAGGGGTGAACCATGTCCGTGACCATGAATTCCATGGGCGTCACAAACGCTGATTGGGGCGTGTGCGGCTTCACGAGCAGCTTCTATGCGATGTGGAAACTGGAGAAGGCCTCTCGTCCCCAGTTGATGAACGCGCCCAGGCCGTTCACCGTGCTCGCCGAGATCAAGACGTATCTGCGGATGCTGCAGGCTGAGGGGAATCGGGCAGCCATTCAGGCTATCGAGGCATTCTGCCAGTCGTTCGGGCCACCATTCGATACCTTCACGGTCGAGAAGTATTGCGACCACATCAGCGCCTCGGTGACGCGCCGTGAGTCGGATATTCTGGCCGACGGACTTTTTTCGATCGGAGTCCCGCCCGATACCGTGGCCGACTACCTGCGCCGCATGTGGGGCTACAATTCCAAGGTCATCCAGGTGCCGCCTGGCAACGACACGGGCGGCGATGCGATCATCGGCATGACGGTCAAACCGGGTACCGTGGACCCCGGCGGCAACGTGGTTCACACGCTTTACAATCTCCTTGTTCACTACATGTATCGCCGCAAAGGCCTGATTTATAGCTGGGGAAATGATCCGTACCCCAGCATTGAGGCAGCCGCCGCGGGTGGCGCCGCATGGGCCAAGGGATGGCAGATCGGCTGGGTGATCGAGATCGGGTCGAAAACCTGACAAGATCAGCCCGGGCTGATCCAGCCGTTCGCGGACATCAAAGACGAGCCCAGGTCGGGAATTCATCGATCTGTCTGACGAAATGCTCTGCGATGCAGGAGGAGAACTTGCCGCAGATCGTCTGGGTCTGGCAGAGGATCACGGTTCGTGGCGCACGGCTGCCAGCCAGTTTCAGCGTGTGATACCAGCAGCCCGAAGGGCCGACTGGTATGCGCGCGGGGTTGGTGAGGCGGCCGGGTGCGGAATCAACAAAGTATCAGCAGGCCGACCGTCTATCGACGAGTCGAAGGTGCGTCTTGGTGGTATGATCGCCTGTCCGTTAAGCCGGAACACACCCGACTTCCACCGGAAGTCGGGTGTGGCCGTTTTCCCGTCGGGGATACGATCGGCCACTGCCTCGTGGTTCGGCGCCGCAATGATCGCGCTCTATCGCGCGTGGAAATCCGGCAGCCGGCGCTCGCTCATCGCCTTCGTGCCTTCCTTGAAGTCCGCGGTGTTGCGCAGCCAGTCCTGTTCCTCGTATTCGCGCTCGGTTGCGCGGGCCACCGCATCAGCCAGCCCGCGCCGCAACGTCTCCCGCGTGGAAACGATTGCCAGCGGTGCCGACTGCGCGATCTCCGTCGCCAGTTCGGCCGCCTTCTTGCGCACCTGATCGAGTGGCACGCAGTAATCGGCAAGGCCGATCCGCGTCGCCTCTTCTCCGGTGATGCGCCGGCCGGTGTACATCAGCAGCGCGGCCTGCTGCTCACCGATCAGGCGCGGCAGGGTGGCCGTCAGCGCGAACCCGGGATGGAAACCGAGGCGCGTGAAGTTGGTGGAAAACCGCGCTTCCGGACAGGTGACCCGGAAATCCGCCATCACCGCCAGCCCAACACCGGCGCCCACCGCGGCGCCGTGCACGGCGGCAACGATCGGCTTGCCGGTGCGCCACAGGCGCTGTGCCTCCTTGTAGAGATGCCGGCCGCGCTTGCTGCCGCGCGCCACGCCGTCCGGCCCGCGATTGGAGAAGTCGGCGCCGGCGCAGAAATGCTTGCCCTCCGCACATAGCACGATCGCCCGCACGTCCGGCGTGCGGTCGTAGATTTCCAGCGCATCCGCGATCTCGCCCACCATGTCGGTATCGACAAAGTTGTTCGGTCCGCGGCGTACCTCGATCGTGGCGATGATGCCCGATTGCTCGACGGCGATGTGCTCATAGGTCGGATGCTGCATTGCTGGGTCCCTGTCCTGCTCTTTCACCGTGCTGCGCTGCGTGCCAGCTTATGGGAGGCGGGCCAGCCGGACAATGTCACGTCCGCCCTGCGTGCCGGATGGGGGAGGAGCAGCCGCATGAACTTCGATTTCTCCGACGAACTGAACCAGCTTCGCGACGAAGCGCGCCGGTTCCTCGCCGATCGCTGTCCGCCTGCCGTGCCACGGCGCATTCTGGAAAGCAGCGAACCCTACGCGCGCGAACTGTGGCAGGCCATCGCCGAGATGGGCTGGACCGGCGCGGCGATCCCGGAAGAATACGGCGGCGTCGGCCTCGGCCGGCTTGCGGTCTGCGTGCTGGCTGAGGAACTGGGGCGGGCGGTCGCACCCGTCCCGTTCGCATCATCAGTGTATCTGGCGACGGAAGCGATCATGCTGTTCGGCTCGGAGGCGCAGAAGCAGGCGTATCTGCCGAAGTTGGCGTCCGGCGCGCTGATCGGCACGTTTGCGCTGACGGAAGGACCGGGCCCCGCCGATCCGCACCGGCTGGAGACGCAGGTATCGGGCGGAACGCTGACCGGCACCAAGCGCGCGGTACCGGATGGCGACATCGCCGATTTCGCCGTGGTGGCGGTAAATGGCGGCAGCGGCGCGTGGCTGCATCTGGTGGACCTGACCGGCGCCGGCGTGACCCGGGAAACCGTCACGACAATCGACCCGACACGTTCCCACGCCTGCATTTCATTCGCCAGCGCGAAGGCCGACCCGCTGCCCGGCAGCACCGGGTCGGAAACCGTGCGCCGGCTGCTGGATTTCGCGGCGGTGCCCATGGCGTTCGAGCAGGTGGGTGGCGCGCAGGCCGCGCTCGACATGGCCAATGCCTATGCCAAGGAACGTTTCGCTTTCGGGCGGCCGATCGGCTCCTTCCAGGGGATCAAGCACAAGCTCGCGGACATGTACATCGCCGTCGAACTGGCGCGGTCGAACGCCTATTACGGCGCCTGGGCCGTGCACACCGATGCAGCCGAACTGCCGATCGCCGCATCGGTAGCGCGTATCGCCGCCTGCGATGCCGGATGGTTCGCCACCAAGGAGAACATCCAGACGCATGGCGGTATGGGATTCACCTGGCAGATGGACTGCCATCTCTATTACCGGCGCGCCAAGCTGCTGGGCCTCACGCTGGGCGGGGCACGCGAATGGAAGCGGCGGTTGGTCGCTGAATTGCGCGCGCGCAACACCACTGGCCTGCAGACCGCCTGAACAGGGGAGACGCGACAATGGATTTCGAAGACACCCCGGAAGAAGCTGCCTTCCGCGCCGAGGCCCGTGCGTTTCTCGACGCCAATGCCGAACGCCGCAAGCCAGGTGATGTGGAAGGCTACCGGCGGGGCCAGGACGCACCCGGCGCGATGGAGCGCGCGAAGGATTTCCAGCGGCGCAAATACGACGCGGGATTCGTCGGCATCCACTGGCCGGTGGAATGGGGCGGGCGCGGCGGCACGCAGATCCAGAATGTCATCTACAATCAGGAGGAAGCGAACTACGATGTCCTGAGCGGCATTTTCGGCATCGGCATCAACCTGGCGCAGCCGACCATCTGCACCTGGGGCACCGCCGAACAGCGGGACCGTTTCGTCAGGCCGGCGATGCGCGCCGATGAGGTGTGGTGCCAGTTGTTCTCGGAACCGGGCGGCGGATCGGACCTCGCCGCGCTGCGCACACGGGCCGAGAAGGACGGCGACGACTGGGTGGTGAATGGCCAGAAGATCTGGAACTCCGGCGCGCATTACAGCGATTTCGGCATCCTCGTCGCGCGCACCGATCCGAACGTGGCGAAACACGCCGGCCTGAGTTTCTTCATTCTGGACATGAAGACCCCGGGCATTGAAATCCGGCCGATCCGTCAGGTGTCCGGCTCCTCGCATTTCAACGAGGTGTTCTTCACCAATGTGCGCATTCCCGACACGCGCCGCGTCGGGCCGGTCGGCGCCGGCTGGAAGGTGGCGCTGACCACGTTAATGAATGAGCGTCATGGGATGCGCGACGCCCCCGGCCCCGACGTGAATGAGTTGTTCACCCTGGCCCAGCAACTGACCCTGGAAGACGGCCCGGCGATCGATGACGCCGCGGTGCAGGAAAAGCTGGCGGAGTTCTATGTCCGCTCGCAGGGGCTGAAATACACCAAGTTCCGCGGCATGACGGCGCTGTCGCGCGGCCAGACGCCGGGCCCGGAATCCTCGATCATCAAGGTCGTCGCTGCCAACAAACTGCAGGACATCCTGTCCTACGGGCTGGACATGATTGGCATGGCGGGGCCCGAAATGGGCGCGTCGATGCCGGTGGCCGGCATCTTCGAGGAAGCCCTGCTCTACTCGCCGGCGCTGCGGCTGGCGGGCGGCACCGATGAGATCATGAAGAACATCATCGCCGAACGGGTGCTCGGTCTGCCGCAGGACCCGCGTGTGGACAAAGGCATCGCGTTCCGTGACGTGCCGACCGGAGCGCGCAAGTGAGCCAGCACAAGCTGCACAGCTTCTTCTGGCCGGAGTCGATCGCGGTGCTCGGCGCCTCGCCCGACCTGCACCGCATCCGCGGCCGGCTGCTGCACCAGTTGCGGGAGAACGGCTTCCCGGGACGCATCCTGCCGATCAACCCCAGCTACCAGGAGATCGAGGGCCTGCCTTGCTACCCCTCGATCGGCGCGGTGGGCGGGCCGGTGGATTTGGCGCTGGTGGCGATCCCGGCCGCCGGTGTCGCCGCGGCAGTGGAGGAGTGCGCCAAGGCCGGGGTGAAGAACACGCTGATCATCAGCTCTGGCTTCGCCGAGGAAGGCGGCGCCGCCGGCGACATGCAGGCGGCGCTCGTGGACGTGACGCAGCGCTACGGCATCCGCGCTTGCGGCCCCAACTGCGAGGGCTACTACAACGCGCTCGGCCGCATCGCGACCACCTTCAGCCCGACGGTTGAAACCAGGGAAGACGACGCGCGGGTGCTGGTGTCGGAACGTCGCATCGGCGTCATCGCGCAATCCGGCGGTATCGGCTTTTCTCTGTTCAATCGCGGCAAGGCGGCCGGGCTGGGCTTCACCTATGTCATCTCCACCGGCAACGAAGCCGACCTGACCATGGCCGACTTCCTGGACTACATGGTGGAAGACCCGCACACCCATGCGGTGATGCTGTTCTGCGAAGCAGTGCGCAACGGCCCCGGCTTCATCGCCGCCCTGGAACAGGCACGCCGCCTGGGCAAGCCGGTCATCGCCATCAAGGTCGGCAAATCCGATGCCGGCACGCGCGCCACCGCATCGCACACCGCATCGCTGTCCGGCGCCTACACCGCGTATCGCGCGGTGTTCGAGCGCTACGGCGTGATCGAGGCGGAGGATGCGGACGAGGCCGTGGCCATCGCCGGCGTCATGCTGTCCTGTCCGCTGCCGAAGGGCCGGCGGGTCGGAATCATTACGGTTTCGGGCGGCGGCGGGGCGTGGATGGCGGACACGCTGACGCAGCACGGGCTGGTGGTGCCGAACCTGTCGCCCGCGGCGCAGGCGACACTGCGCCCGCTGATGCCGTCCTATGGCGCCGCGGGCAATCCGGTGGATGTGACAGCGCAGGGGTCCAATACCGGCCCGGTGATGATGACGGTGATGGAGCACCTCGCTGACAGCGAGGAGATCGACATGCTGGTGCTGGTCAGCTCATTGGCCAGCGAGACGCGCGTGTCGCTCGATCCCGCGCGCATCAAGGCTGTGGCGGAGCGGTGCGCGAAGCCGATGACGGTGTGGACTTATACCTTGCCATCGGACTTCGGGCGCAACGCCTCGGCTGGGTGCGGGCTGTTCCTGCACAGCAGCCTGCGCAATGTCGGCGTCGCGTTGGGCAAACTCGCAACCTATGCGGAGGTGGTGGCGCGGCCTGCGACGGAGCGGGACGAGCCGCTGGCCGCCAAACTGCCGACGGGGCTGCCGCAGATACTGCCGGAGTATCTGGCGAAGCAGGTGCTGGCCGCGTGGCTGCCGGCTCAGCGCGAACGTCTGGTCACTTCGGCCGATTCCGCCGCCGATGCCGCGGACACGCTGGGCTTTCCCGTGGCGCTGAAGGTCCAGTCGGCCGATCTGCCGCACAAGACGGAGGCGGGCGGCGTGCGGCTGGGCCTGAGCAACCGCTCTGCCGTGGCGGATGCCTATACGGCGATGCTGGCGGATGTGGCACGCCATGCGCCGGATGCGCGGATCGACGGCGTGCTGGTGCAGCGGATGGCGCCGAAAGGCCATGAGCTGGTGCTCGGCATGGTGAACGATCCGACCTTCGGGCCAATCATGATGGTGGGCTATGGCGGCACGACGGTGGAGTTGTTCGGCGACGTAGCGCACAGCCCAGCGCCGGTGGACGAGGCCGAGGCGCTGCGCATGATCGGTTCCCTGCGTTCTGCGAAACTGCTGAGCGGGTTCCGCGGTGCAGCGCAGATCGATCCCGCACCCGCGGCGAAACTGCTGGCCGCCCTGTCCCGCGCGGCCATCAGCCTGCGGGAGGAGGTGGCGGAGTTCGAACTGAACCCGGTGATCCTGCACGCCAACGGGTCGGGCCTGACGGTGGCGGATGCACTGGTGACGCTGAAACGATAGTGGGCGGCCCAGTCAACCGAGGGCGGCGCGCACACGCTGATCGTAAAAGCCTGCCAGCGCCGTCAGGGCAGAAGCGCAGTCGCCGGTGAACGACGAACCGTGCATCACCGCCAGCGTGCGCGGCGACAAGGCAGACAGCTTGCGGATGACCGCCCCGGTGGTCGGGGTGAGGCAACTGTAACCGAACAGCGCCTCCGCCTGCATCGCGGGGCCGACGATGTCCGCCGTCGTCAGCGAGTCGGGGTTACCGGCATGCGAGAACAGGTCGCCGCACAGCAAGGTACCGGTCGTTTCCTCATACAGCACGCCGGCTTCCCAGCCATGCGGGACATGCGGCGTATCGAGGTAGCGGACATGCTTACCGCCGAGGTCGATCACCTCCCCGTCGGCCAGCAGGCGCGGCGCGCGGTCGGCCATGTCTTCAAGCGATACCCGCGATGCTGTCGCCCCATGGGTGACGTCGGCTGACGGCGCCGCGGCGAGCCATTCGTTCATGGCACCGCATTCATCAGCCTCGACATGGCCGAAGGAGAGGAAGCGCAGCTTTTCGGGCGGCAGCAGACGGGCCACGGCCTCGGCGATCTGCGGGAACATGCGCCGGTGTCCGCAGTGGAACAGCAGCGGCTGCTCGGCCATCAGCAGGAATTGGTTGAACGTGAATCCTGCGGGCGCGGCAACCTGGGGCACGAAGGTCGACAGGCGGTAGATGCCGGAGGCAATCTCATCGATCCTGGTTTCCATGGTGTCCTTCCTTGGGCCGACTTCGTCGGGCGTACAGTAGCCTGGGTTTTACCCCCCGGAGGACAGTTATTCCCGCGCTCGCGGGAAAACCTAGTGATTACAGTGGATTGAGGAACTTGGCGGCTGACCGGGGGCCCCGCCTCGCCCGGTTGCCGCGACTCTGCCATCCCGTCCGCCCGGTCTGGACATCGCGCAACCGAACCGCCAAAGCAGGCCGAGACGATGCGAAAGGGCCGGATGATGTTCGAACTTCCCGAAGAAC
>DATNEJ010000431.1:0-24862 GCA_035606775.1 Acetobacteraceae bacterium
TCGGACATCGACACCCAGGTGTCGGTAACGACACAGCGCGCGCCGGCCACCGCCTTTTCCGGATCGTCCGTCAGTTCGATCCGGCCGCCCTGGGCGCGCGCCCAGTCCACCAACTCCCTGGGCGGCTGCAACGTATCCGGCGTTGCCAGGCGCAAGGTGAAGCCGAAGCGGACCGCCGCTTCGATCCAGCTTCGCGCCACGTTGTTGCCGTCGCCGCACCACGCCACGACCTGGCCGGCGATCGGGCCGCCACGCTCCTCGAACGTCATGACATCGGCCATCAACTGACAGGGGTGCGATGCTTCCGTCAGCCCGTTGATCACCGGCACGGTCGCGTACTGCGCCATCTCGTTCAGCTTGGAGGCGCGGTCGGTGCGCAGCATGATCGCGTCCACGTAGCGCGACAGGACACGCGCGGTGTCGGCGACCGTCTCGCCCCGGCCAAGCTGGGTTTCCTTGCCGGACAGCACGATCACCTCACCGCCAAGCTGGCGCATCCCGACCTCGAACGAGACGCGGGTGCGCGTTGACGGCTTCTCGAAGATAAGGGCGAGTGTCTTGCCCGCCAGTGGACGCGAGGTCACGCCGCCGGCACGCTTGAACCCGGATGCGACGTCCAGCATCTGCCGCAACGTCGCCCCGTCGAAGTCGCGCAGATCGAGGAAGTGCCGGGGGCCGGCCACCTTGTCGGTGGACCGGCCCTCGACCTCACTCGCGCGCCGGAGCGACGCGCTCATTGCGCCGCTGCCGGGGTCTTGGCGGCGGCGCATTTGGCCGCCGCGCGCCGCAGCATCGCCACCGCCTGGTCAAGATCGGAGTCAGTGACCACGAGCGGCGGCGCCAGGCGCAGCACGTTCTCACCGGCGGTGATCGCCATCAGCCCTTCCGCCACGCAGGCGGCCTGCACGTCACCCACGGGCATGGCGCATTTCAAGCCTTGCAGCAGGCCCATGCCGCGCGCGTTCTCAAACACCGTCGGGAACTCACGCGCGATCTTGTCGAGTTCGCCGCGCAGCTTGCGGCCCTTGCGCTCCACGTCTTCGAGGAATCCCGGTGCCATTACCACGTCCATGACGGCGTTGCCCGCGGTGCAGGCCAACGGGTTGCCGCCGAACGTGGTGCCGTGCGTGCCCGGTTTCAGCGCCTTGGCGTACTGCTCCTTGGCGAGCACAGCACCCAGCGGGAAGCCTCCGCCGATACCCTTGGCGGCGGACATGACGTCGGGCGTGATCCCGGCCCATTCATGCGCGAACAGCTTGCCGGTGCGGCCCATGCCGGACTGGATCTCATCCATGCCGAGGATGATGCCGTACTCGTCGCAGACAGCACGCAGATCGCGCAGGAACTGCATGTCGGCGGGACGCACCCCGCCTTCACCCTGCACCGGCTCCACGATGATGCCGCAGGTGGCGGCGCCGATCGCGTTGCGCACCGCGTTCATGTTGTTGAACGGCACGTGGTCGAAGCCGTCCACCACCGGGCCGAAGCCCTCCAGGTACTTGGCATTGCCGGTGGCCGCCAGGGTCGCCAGCGTGCGGCCGTGGAACGCGCCTTCGAAGCAGATCAGGCGGAAGCGCTCCGGCTTGCCGGCATCCGACATGGCGCGGCGCATCATCTTGATCAGCCCCTCGTTCGCCTCGGCGCCCGAATTGCAGAAGAAGACGCTGTCCGCGAACGTCGCATCGACCAGCCGCTGGGCCAAGGTCTCCGCCTGCGGGATGCGGTACAGGTTCGACACGTGCATCACCTTGGCGGCCTGATCGGCAATCGCCTTGACGAGATGCGGATGACCGTGTCCCAGGGATGCGGTGGCGATACCGGATCCAAAATCGAGGAATCGTCGCCCGTCAACCGTCCACAACCAGGCGCCTTCGCCCCGCTCGAAAGCGAGGTCGGCACGGGCGTAGTTCGGCAACAGAGCGGAAATCATGGGGGATGCAACCCTCATTGTCTGGGCATTCCAATGGATCACCCGCCCGCGACCATTCGGGGCGGGTCCAAGGGAAGCGAGGATCATTGGCTATCGATTCGGCGAAGTCAACGAACAGCGACGAGGCTAAAGCAGGCGCGGCAGATTGCGGGCGCCGTGCAACACGCGTTCGACCCGCACAGTGCTTCTTTCCGGCAGATCACGGTACAGCAGGAGATAGCGACCATGCACTGCCATGCGCAGCCCGGGAGCCAGGTCCGTGCGAGCCGGGTACAAATCCGGCGTCTCGGCGACAGCCCTGCACTTCGCCTCCAGCTCGGCAATTAAAGGTAGCCGCCCGGGCCGGGTTGTCCCGGGCGATGTATTCGGCGATTTCTTCCAGGTCGGCCGCGGCACGCGGCGAGAGGAGCAGCCGGCGGAGCGTGCTCACCCGGTCGGATTCCGGCCGAACCGGACACGTAACCGATCAAACACCTCCATGGCATCCAGGCCCGGCCCGCTATTGATGCCATCCTGCACCAGGCTGCGCAGTTCCTCGGTCTCCAGGGTCTCGATCTTACGGCGCAGCCGCCAGTCGCGCAGTGCGTCGCGCACCACCTCGCTGACGCTGCCGTAGTCGCCGCCTTCCACGGCCGCGCGCATCTCAGCGACCATGTCCGGGGTAAGGGCGACGCTCAGCTTTTCTACGTTTGCCATGAGTCCACGATGCCATGGTCGAAAGCGGGTGGCAAGATTTCCTACCAACTTCTGTGCCGGTCCGGCGGCGGGCACGTCAAGCTCAGGGCGATCGCTTAAGAGGGATCGCCCTGGTTTTATGTAATGCTCTTGTAATACCAGCGGCCCGACAATCGACCGATGAGTCAAGAGTCCGGGCCGCTGGTATAAGTCTCCGACGACGGGCGCCCGTACCCGCCGTTGGATGCGTGCGTTCGCACGCGGTGGGCTTGGCTTCGTTCACTGAAGCTCGCGGGGGCCTCAACGGCCCAGAAGAACCTGGATCAACCGCCTTCAAGCGATCGACCCGAAGTCAAGCCAACCGCCTCGAGCCAGGAATCCGATGCAATCCGGCCTTGCGCCGAACGATCGGCATGGCATCGTCGCGTCATGGCGCCAAATCCCCCTGCCGGCCCTCCTGATGAAGCCGCGCTGCACGCGGCCGCGCTGGCCTACCTCACACGTTTTGCGGCGACCGAGGCAGGGCTGCAGCGCGTGCTGGACCGCCGGATCGACCGCTGGGCGCGAACCACCGTGGATCGCGACGCCGTGAGCGCAGCGGTCGAAACAGCGAAACGGATCGCCGCCGCGGTGGTCGCGCGCCTGGCCGCTTCCGGTGCGGTCAGCGACATGGCCTTTGCGGAAAGCCGTGCACGCAGCCTGTCACGGGCGGGACGGTCGCGCCGGATGGTCGCCGCCACCTTGGCGGCGAAGGGCATATCCGGAGAAATGGCGCGGGCTGCCTTGCCGGATGATGAAGACACCGAACTTGGCGCGGCCCTGGTGCTGGCGCGCAAGCGCCGGATCGGCCCGTTCCGCACCGCCCCGGCCGGCGACAAGCAGCGTGAACTGGCAGTCCTGGCCCGCGCCGGCTTCGCGCGCGACATCGCGCTCAAGGCGCTGTCGATGACGCCAGACGACGCCGAGGCGCTGATCGCCGCGTTCCGCCGCTGAACCGGCGCGGGAGGCTCAGGCGCGCACCAGCATCGTCTCATGGCGCGCCAGCCGGCGGTGCCACATGAACACCGGCACGACCAAAGCAGAGAACGCGGCCGCCGCCAGCAGCGCGCCTGCCGGCCCGCCGTACAGGTCGGCCGCAACGCCGCACAGCGCGGGGGTGAACGTCCCGCCGGCATAATAGAGCGTATAGAAAAGCCCCATGCCGACCGCGCGGTTTTCCGGGCGGGACGACAGCGTGCCGACCGCCATGATGACGCCGGGATGGATGGACCCGAGCACGCCGACAAGAAACGACCAGAACACCGGCCATCCCGTCGCTGCCGTGCCGATCATGCCGACCAGCAGGAAGGCCGTGCCGATCAGCAGAATGCGGAACCCGCCGAACCGCGCCGCAAGTCCGCCGCCGAACAGCGTTGCCGGCACATTGCCCCAGGTCGCGATCGTCATCACCAGGCCGATCACCGCCAGCCCCTCGCCGCGCAGCGACAGCGTTGACGGCAGGTAGGAGGTAAATCCGGCATAGCCCGCCGTGTAGGCGGTCCAGGCCAGGCCGGCGATCGCCAGCAACAGGCACTCATGCCCGCTGGGAAACGAGAAATGCCGCGGCGCGGGCGCGGCGTTGGGCGGCGTCCGGTAGCTGGCCAGGAACAAGACGAGCGCCAGCGCCGCCGGCACTGCATCCGACAGGAAAGCGGCACCCAGCCCGTACGTGTCCGACAAAGGCGGCAAGACGAGCTGGGCCAGCCCGACGCCGATCGGGTAGGCACAGACGGACACGCTGATGCCGATCATGAACAGCCGGCCGGTGAACCAGTCAGCGATAATCTTGCCTTGCAGGACGATCATCGCGACGGCACCGACACCGGCGATGGTCCGGCCCGTGGCGATCAGCGTCGGATCGGCGCCGCTCGCGCTGAGACACGATCCGGCGGTCATCAGCAGCAACCCGCCGCCCAGGATCAGCCGGTCGCCGAACCGGCGGCCCAGCAGGCCGAGCGGCAGGGCGACGAAGACGCCCAGGAGCATGTAGGCGCCGATCAGGGTGCCGAACGCGGCGTAGCTCATGTGGAAGCGGGGCACGAGTTCGGGGCCGAGGGTTGCCACGGTCTGGAACTGGTAGCCGAACGCGATCCTGGCGATTGCCAGGGACGCGAGAATGAGCCAGGGCCGAACGGCCATTCGCTTCCTCATGGGCCGGTCGCTTGCCGGGCGGTGGGAGAATGCCCGTCGGGCACTGCCGCCCCGATAACCGGCGGTTCGGCCGGCCGGACGGTAGCCGCCCGGCCACCGCCTGCCTACCGCCCAGAGCCTGTTCGGTGCAGACAGAAGCACCGACCAAGCTATAACACTTTGTTTGAACGCGTGATTCACGCCTCCGGCGAGCCCACCTCCGACGATCACGCGTTAGCCCCGCCTTTCCGCAACGCTGCTCGGCAGGTCCCGGCTTGCCGGGAGGAATGCGCGGACAGACCTGGTCGGGCGGGTGGATCGCCCTGGTCCCCGAGACGGCGATTCTCCCACCGGCGGTAGCCGCGGGCGCACGGCGCTCCTATCTTGGGCGGCATGTCCGATAGTCCTGCATTCCTCGACGGCGGGCGCCCGCCGGTCCCCGATCTCGTCGTGCCGCGTGGCGTGGTGCCGTTCTTCCTGCCGCGACGCCCGGTGCGCGGCCGGCTGGTGCGGTTGGGGCCGCTGGCCGACGCATTGCTGACCCGGCACCGGAACCACCCCACCGTCACCATTCTGGCCGGCCAGGCTCTGGCGCTGGCCGCGGCCCTGTCCACGGCGCTCAAGTTCCACGGCTCCTTCAGCCTCCAGGCGAAAGGCAACGGACCGGTTTCGATGCTGCTGGCGGACTGCACCAATGCCGGCGCACTGCGTGGCTATGCCCGCGCGGACACCGACCAGCTTGCGGCCCTGCTGCGCCGGGACGACTCACCCGATGCCGGAGCGCTGCTGGGCAGCGGGCATCTGGCCTTCACCGTCGATCAGGGCCCGGACCAGAACCGCCATCAGGGCATCGTCGCCATCGAGGGAGCGACGCTGGCGGAGATGTCGCTGCATTATTTCGCCACCAGTGAGCAGCTTCGCTGCCAGGTGCGTGTCGCCTGCGCAGAGACCGCCGCCGGATGGCGGGCAGGCGCGCTGATCCTGGAGAAGATCGCCGGGGCTGGCGGCATCGATCCGGCACTGGATGCCGCGGCACAGGAGGAAAGCTGGCGGACGGCCACCATGCTCGCTGCCACTCTGACCGATGCCGAATTGCTCGATGACGAATTGCCGCCCGAGCGCCTGTTGTATCGCCTGTTCCACACCGAAGGCGTGGCGGTCGATCGCGCCCGCGCCCTGTCCTACGGCTGCCGCTGCTCAAGGGCTCGGCTGGCCGGCATCCTGGAAGGATTTTCGCAACCCGACCTGGACCATATGGCCGTTGATGGCGACATCGTCATGACGTGCGAGTTCTGTAACTTCGACTTCCGCTTTCCGCGCGATGAAGTTCGTGGCAGGACCGAAGCGGCCCGCCCCTCCGACTGACCCCAGCAACGGACCCATTGCCGATGCAAGCCAGCCTTCCTGGCCGACGATCCATCTTGCTGCTGCCCTTGCTGCTGGCGGCATGTGGCGAGGAAGAGCCCAAGCTCTATGCCCCGCTGCGCTACAACTACCTGCCGCCGATCCGCCTGAACGTCGCCTCCGTTCAGATCGAAGAGCGGTTCATTCCATCCGGCGTCTCCCCCGACGTGAGCCAGCTCGACCCCGTCAGGCCGGTCGATGCGCTGCGCGCCATGGTGCAGGACCGCCTGCAGGCGTTCGGCACCAGCGGGCGCGCCGTGTTCGCGATCCAGGATGCCTCGCTGACTCGCAAGGATGACGTCATTTCCGGCCGGATGGATGTCATCCTGTCGATCTATGCGCCAGACGACACGAGGGCCGGCTATGCCGAGGCGCGGGTGACCCGGTCGCATACCGGCCATATCGATGACCTTCGCGACACGCTCTACGACATGACCAAGGCGATGATGGACGCGATGAACATCGAGTTCGAATACCAGATCCGCCGCAACCTTGGCGGGTGGCTGGCCACCACCACCTCCACGCCGGCACCGGTGCAGCAGGCGCCACTCGATACCGCTCCGAACTGACAGGCCGGCCAGCCAGGGCTGGCATCGTCGGAACCCGCGGGATTTCGGTCTGCCCGCCCAGGATCGGTGCGCCGGCTGCCTTGGGACTCTGGGTTCACGCAATTTCTATCGAAGGTCCGCGCGACCTCACCGGCGCGACGCGTGCCTGAACAGGCTGCCGCTTCGCTGCGGCGCCTCCGCTTCGGAAGCGGCGAGCGGAAGCCGGCCGGACAGCATCCCTGGCCCAGCGACATCAATTACTCACGAAGTCGTGAGATGACAATTGCGAATCCCGCCCAATCGAGGCTAGTGGTGGGATGGCAGCCGCGTCCGGCGGCCTAACGCCCGCTACGAGGCGAACTAAACAAAAAGCGTCCAGGAGGCTTCCATGAGTTCCACAACCGCGCCCTATCCGGGCGGCGCTCGGCAGGGGCTGCTGGCGCGAGACCGGATCGTCGCCGATGCCAGCTACAACCGTTGGCTGGTTCCGCCCGCGGCCCTCGCGATCCACCTCTGCATCGGCATGGCCTACGGGTTCAGCGTCTTCTGGCTGCCGCTGTCGCATGCCATCGGCGGTGCCAAGCCGGTGGCCTGCGCGGCGGACGCGGGGCTGGTCCAGGCCCTGTTCACCACCACCTGCGACTGGAAGATCAGCGACCTGAACTGGGTCTTCACCCTGTTCATTGTGTTCCTGGGGATCGCCGCCGCGGTGTGGGGCGGCTGGCTGGAACGCGTCGGACCGCGCAAGGCAGGCATTGCCGCGGCGATATGCTGGTGCGGCGGCCTGCTGATCGGCGCGGTCGGCATCGCCGCCCACCAACTGTGGCTGTTCTGGCTGGGCACCGGGGTGCTGGGAGGCATCGGCCTGGGGCTCGGCTACATCTCGCCGGTGTCCACGCTGATCCGCTGGTTCCCCGACCGCCGCGGCATGGCAACCGGTATGGCGATCATGGGATTCGGCGGCGGGGCGATGATCGGCGCGCCGCTGGCCCAGATCCTCATGCACCATTTCCGCACGCCGACCTCCGGCGGCGTATGGCAGACCTTCGTTGTGCTTGGCGTGGTCTATTTCCTGTTCATGCTCGCCGGCGCCTTCGGCTACCGGCTGCCGCCGCCCGGCTGGCATCCGGCAGGATGGACCCCGCCCGAGGCGAATGTGAAAGCGATGATCACGCACGGGCAGGTGCATCTGCGCGATGCCCACAAGACACCGCAGTTCTGGCTGATCTGGGCCGTGCTCTGCCTGAACGTCTCGGCCGGCATCGGGGTGATCAGCATGGCCTCCCCCATGCTGCAGGAGATTTTCGGCGGGGCGCTGATCGGCCAGGCCGGCACATCCTTCACGGCACTGACCGACCCGCAGCGCGCGGCGATCGCGGCGATCGCGGCGGGATTCACCGGCCTTCTGTCTCTGTTCAACATCGGCGGCCGCTTCGCGTGGGCATCGTTCTCCGATTACATCGGGCGCAAGACGACCTATTGCGTCTTCTTCCTGCTGGGCATCGCCCTCTACGGCCTTGCACCAGCGACGGCCCACGCGGGCCTGCTGGTGCCGTTCATCCTCTTCTTCTGTGTGATCCTGTCGATGTATGGCGGCGGTTTCTCGACAGTGCCGGCCTATCTCGCGGACATGTTCGGCACGCAGTTCGTGGGGGCGATCCACGGCCGGCTGCTGACCGCATGGTCCGCCGCCGGCATCATCGGACCGGTGCTGGTCAGCTACATGCGCGAAGCCGCCATCGCGACGGGCGTGCAGCGGTCCTCCGTCTATGACGTGACGCTGTGGCTGCTGGCCGGTCTGCTGGTTCTTGGTCTCATCGCCAACCTGCTGGTCCGGCCAGTCGCCCGCCGCTGGTTCATGTCGGATGAAGAGGTCCGGGCGCTGCAGCCGCCTCCGCGACCGGCTCCCTCGGCCGAAGCCCAGGCGGCGTCGGGCGGCGGCATGCTCGTGCCGGTGCTCGCCTGGCTGGCGGTGGGAATCCCCGTGCTCTGGGGCGTCTGGACGACCTTGGCCAAGGTCGGCGTGCTGTTCTGACAAGAAGCGTGTCGGGGTCCCGCGACGCGGGACCCCGCGCGACGCGCGTACTCCAGCTTCGCTATTCGCAGCGTATCGCCGATCCGCGATTGCCAATCATCGCAAGCAACTCGCGGCGTGTATCGGGATTGTCCCGGAAAGCGCCCAGCATCCGGCTGGTGACCATCGTCACGCCGGGTTTGTGCACGCCACGCGTCGTCATGCACTGATGCGCTGCCTCGATCACCACGGCCACGCCGCGCGGCACCAGCACCTCCTGAATGGTGTTGGCGATCTGCGCGGTCAGCTTCTCCTGGATTTGCAGGCGTTTCGCGTAAGCTTCGACGACCCGCGCCAGCTTGCTGATGCCGACCACACGGTGATGCGGCAAGTAAGCCACATGGACCCGCCCGATGATCGGCGCCAAGTGGTGCTCGCAGGTGCTTTCCAGCCGGATGTCCCGCAGCAGGACGATCTCGTCGTACCCGTCGGTCTCCTCGAACGTGCGCTCCAGCACCGACACCGGATCGGTGTCGTAGCCGGAGAAGAACTCCTCATAGGCCCGAGTGACACGGGCCGGCGTATCAAGCAGCCCTTCCCGTGTCGGATCGTCCCCGGCCCAGCGCAGCAGCACCCGGACCGCCTCCTCTGCTTCCTCGCGCGTCGGACGCGCCTCCGAGGTTGCGTCTTCCACACGACGGGTCGAAGTCGAGACAATGTTCACCGCGGACAATCCTCCGGCCTTGCTGCGTGGCGAGGGCCACGGTCGGGATATGGGGCCGGTTCACGGCCTCACAACCTGATCGGGCAATACCATCGGCCCCAGGGGGAGGCCGATGACCAGAGGCCCAGGGGTCAGTGCACCCTACCGCTCTGGTGCGGGCTGTCCAGACTGAAGGCCGGAATCGCAACGTCAAACGCCTCACCGGACGAAGGAATTATCATGTGATAGGCGCCCACCATAAAGCCGGACGGCGTATCGAGCGGGGTCCCTGAGGTGTACTCGAAGCTCTCGCCCGGTTCGAGCAGCGGTTGCTCCCCCACTACACCCGCACCATGGACGTGCTGTGTGCGCCCACGCGCATCGGTGATTCGCCACGTGCGACGCAGCAATTGTACCGGCTCGCGCCCCTGGTTTTCGATCTTCACCCGGTAGGCCCAGACGTAGTGATTGTCCTCAGGCTGCGATTGATCGGACAGGTAGAATGAACGCACCGAAACCCGGACATCCCGCGTGATCTTCGAATAATCCTCCCGCGCAGACGCTGCGCCCGATCGGCGTTGTTGGGAGGCACGCAGATCCTGCGCGCTGGTGGGACGGTTTGATTTGGGGTCGTCATCGGACATGGCACGACCACCCTTCCTGTCTGACCTCGTAAGCCTGATACGCCCGAAATCTAAGGACGATTGCGTCCGACTTGTCCAGGACAGGCCAGCATGTCCGGGATGATCGCACCGATGGTTACGCCCGGCCTGCGCATTTGCACGCAAACCGGAGCGCTAGAGCGTGATCGTCGCAGGCGGAATCGCCGAAGACGTGAATCACGCGATCAAACAAAGAGTTAGAGCCTGGTCGGTGCGTCTGTTTGCACCGAACAGGCTCTAAAGGATGCAGTCCCGTGCTTCCGAATCAGTCCACCAGACCTGCCAGGGCACCGGCCAGATCCTCGCACAGATCCTCGACATCCTCGAGACCGACCGACAACCGAATGACCCCATCGGTGATGCCAAGCCGCGCCCGTTCGGCTTCGCCGATGCGCATATGCGTTGTCGTGGCGGGATGCGTCGCGAGGGATTTCGAATCGCCAAGGTTGTTGGAGATGGCGATCAGGCGGAAACCGTTCATGACGCGGAATGCCGCTTCCTTCTGGCTGATCCCGGGTCTGCCTTCGACCTCGAAGATAACCATGGTTCCCCCGCCCTGCATCTGGCGCAGCGCCAGTGCCCGCTGCGGATGGTCCTCCCGCGTCGGATACCAGACGCGCTTGACGCCT
Organism: Acetobacteraceae bacterium; assembly: GCA_035606775.1. Classification (GTDB taxonomy): domain Bacteria; phylum Pseudomonadota; class Alphaproteobacteria; order Acetobacterales; family Acetobacteraceae; genus Rhodopila. The sequence continues at coordinate 10,735 of DATNEJ010000431.1, forward strand.
TTCCGCGATGCCAGGAACGCCGCGACCGCCGCAGCGGACCGCCCGCTTGCGTCCATACGCAGCGACATCGTCTCCAGGCCCTTCAGCAGCAGCCAGGCGTTGAACGCCGACAGCGTCGGGCCGGTGTTGCGGATGAAAGGCAGCGCCGTCTCGTTGATCCATTTCTTGCTGCCCAGCACCGCGCCGCCGAGCACCCTGCCCTGTCCGTCAATGTGTTTGGTACAGGAATACACGACGACATCCGCCCCCATGGTCAGAGGCTGCTGCAACAGCGCCGTGGCAAACACGTTGTCCACCACGACGATCGCTCCGGCCGCATGCGCCAAGGCGGCGACGGCGGGCAAATCGACCAGTTCCAGCATCGGATTGGATGGACTTTCCAGCAGCACGAGCTGCGCCGGACGCGACAGCGCTGCACGCCATTGCTCGAGATCGGCGCCGTCAACGAATTCCGACTGGATGCCGAATTTCGGCAGCAGGGTGGAAACGATCCAGTGACAGGCGCCGAACAGCGCACGCGATGCCACGACTCGATCGCCCGCCTTCAGATGCGCCATCAGCGCGGCATTCACCGCGGCCATGCCTGACGCGGTCGTGCAGCACGCCTCGGCACCTTCCAACTGACAAAGCCGCTCCTCCAGCATGGCGATCGTCGGATTGGCGAAGCGCGAATACTGGTAATGGTCGACAGCGCCGGTGAACGTCGCTTCGGCCTGTTCGGCATTGTCGTAGACGAAGCCGGAGGTGAGAAACAGCGCTTCGGCCGTCTCTCCGAAATGGCTGCGCTGCACGCCGCCATGCACAAGGCGGGTGGCCGAACGGTAGGGTTTTGGATTGGATGTCATCTGTCTGGGCCCTTGTGCGTCATGGCCCGACCGTTGGAGCAGCTTCGGCCCGGATCGACGGGCGTATCGCTGGCCTCTTTAGCGCGCTTCTTTCACCTCGCCGCAATCCGGCCGGACAAATCACGAGGGCCGGGACTGTCCGGCGGCGGCAACCTAGGGCGCACGGACACGGCCCGTCAACCGGCAGGTCCGTGGATTTGGCGCCATGCGAGGCACGCCGGCGCGCATTACGCCAGGCGAACCCTGACCGTCGGCAACCCATCGAACGCGACCTCGACCGTGGTCGGACCGGTGAGCCAGAGCGGCGGCGTGACACTCCCCAGCATGACGACCTGGCCGGCGCGCAAGCCGCCGAACGCGGCAGCGACCGACGATCCGGCCAGCCAGGCGAGGCCGTTGAACGGATGGCCCAGCAGGTCGGCGGTGATACCTTCGTCATGCTGTCCGTCGGTCGCGGTGATACGTCCGCGCAGCGCACCGACATCGCGCTGACGCCAGTCCGTCGGCCCCTCCTCACCGATCACCGCCGCCACGTGATAGACCTGATCGGCGATCAGGGTCGGCGTGCCGAGTGTGAGGATATCGTCGTAGCGGTTCTCGACGATCTCGATACCGGCCATGAAGGCACCGACCGCGGCGGCAGCCTCTGCCTGCGAACAGGGTCCCGGCGGCAGGTCGCGCGCGAGGCACACCGCCACCTCGCACTCCACGCCGGGACGGATGTAATCCGCGAACCGCAGGTCGGCGCTGACGCGATGCACGTTCGCTGCTGCCATGAATCCAGCGGCAGGTCCGCTCAGGCCGAGGTATTCCTGCATCCGTTTGCCGGTTGCGCCGATCTTGAAGCCCGCGGGACGGGGCTCACCAATCAGCACCGCAAGAGCGTGCTGGGCCGCCGCACCGTCCGCTTCCGTCTGCGGCGCGATCGACGCGGGCAGCGGGCGCACGATCCCGCGCTTCGATCGGATGTCATGTAGAGCGGCGGCGGCCGGCGCCGGATCGTATGCACTCATCGGGCTCGTGCCAGTTCGTAGAGCGCGACGGCAGCGGCGGCCGACACGTTCAGGCTTTCGACGGCGCCCTTGATGACCAGGCCGGCCACCTCGTCGCATGTTTCGCGGGTCAAGCGGCGCAGGCCCTCACCTTCGGCGCCCAGGACCAGCGCGACGCGCCTTTCTCCAAAGGACGGACCGGAAAGCGGCGGACCAGCGGCATCCAGGCCGACGCACCAGATGTTCGCTGCCTTCAGGGCGATCAGCGTGCGCGCGATGTTGACGGCACGCAGCAGGGGCATCGTCTCCAGCGCACCCGATGCAGCTTTCGCCAGTGCACCGGTCTCCTCGGGGGCATTGCGATCCTGCGTGACGACGGCCGCGGCACCGAAAGCGGCAGCGGATCGCAGGATGGCGCCGACATTGCGCGGATCGCTCACCTGATCCAGCACGACAATGGTCCCCGGCTTGTCCAGCACCGATTGCAGGCTTGGGGTTGCAAGCGGGTCCGCGAGCAACGCCGCGCCCTGATGCACCACGTCCCGCCCCAACAGGTGATCCAGGCGTCCGCGGTCAACCCGTTCCGCCGCGAGGGCCCAGGGCGGCGGAAGCTGCTGAGTGATGGCGGCCTCCGCCTCTTCCGTCAGCAACAGCCGGCGCAGGCGGCGCGACGGATTGGCCAATGCGGCGGCCACCGCGTGATGGCCATAGAGCCAGACCGCGCCCCGCGGCGCATCGGGTCCATGCCTCTCGTGCTGGCCTTGCTGATGCGATTGCTGATGCAGGGGACGGCCGCCGCCGAACCGCTGCGGCTGGCCATGCTGCCCACCATGCTGCCCTGGGGGCCGGGGCTCATACCCGTGTCCCAGGTTCCCTTGGGGCTTCCCTTGCAGCTTCCCCTGGGGCTTGCCCTGGCGTTCGCCCTGAGGGCGCTGACCCTGCGCCTGGCGATGATTGGGCTCGCCCGGTCCACCCCTGCCCTGGCCCTGATGGAAGGCGCCACCCTGCGCCCGCTGGCCGTCCTGGTGCGGATGGTTCGGTCGCTGCCCCGACGAGTGCTGTCCCGGCGAGTGCTGCCCCGATCCTCCCGGGCCGGACGGGCGTTGCCCGAATGGCCGCTGCGACGCCCCGCCGCCCTTGAAAGGGCCGCGCTCAGGGGGCGGGCGACCCGAGCCGCCCGGCCGATTTCCGTGTGGTGGTTTCATTGCCGGCCTGTATAGCCGCAGGCCGGCCTTCTGCACAGGCAGAGGACCGGAACCACGGCCCCGGTTGGCGCAACGGACGGTGCGGATGGCCGGTCATGTCGCGCGCCCAGCGGAGGGCGGGCCGCTCGATGCGCGCATGCAGCCAGACGGCGAGCGCCAGCGGCAGCACGATCGCACCGGGTATCCACAACACCGTGAACAGCACCGCGTCGCCGTGGACCAGCCGCCCCAGCCCGACACCCAGCAGTTTCTGAACCGGTTCATTCGCCAGGTACAGACTGTAGGACAGTGCGCCCAGCCAGCCCGCCACTCTGCCGCCAAGCAGCCAGGCAAGCGGACGCAGGCAAAACCCGATGGTCATGCCGCCGGCGGCGCCCCCTCGCTCACGATGCGCCGGTCTTTCCCTGGGTGATTGCGCTGCCAGACACGCCGTCCACGCGAGCGGCGCCAGCAGCTTGGCAGGATCGCCCTGGGCGCCGCAAAGCATGAGCACAAGCAGCAGCACGACGCCGTAGCGTTTGCGCGCGCCATCCGCGGCGAAGGCCGCGCTCGCCACGCCAAGCGCAAAATACGCTGCCTTGTTCGGCAAAAATGCTCGGCTGAAATGCCACGTCTCCGGGGTCGCGCACCGCCACGCGATTCCGCCCGCCGCCAGGATCAGCAACAGCACGGTCAGCCATCCCTGATCCTTAGCCACGCGACGCGTCGCACGGCCGGCTATCAGGGCAAAGACATAGAACTGCCACTCGGTGGACAGGCTCCAGGCCGAACCGAGAAAGCTCACCCACACATCGGGCAGCACCCCGTTCGGAAGCAATCCGTGAGTCATTGTCAGGTGTGCCGCGATCTCGGCTGCCCAGGTGCGCGGCCAGTCGTCCGACCAGATGTCGCGCGCGGCGCTGTCGGGGGAAATCCAGGGCATCAGGCCGAACCCGTCCGGCAGCGGCTGCACGGCCAGGGCCAGCGGAAACATCACCAGAAACACCGGAAAGATGCGGACCGCGCGGGCCGTCAGGAATTGCCGGGGGCGGTAACGGCAACGCTCAAGCGAGCCGACAATGACCATTCCGCTGAGGATGAAGAACATATCGACGGCGGCACCGCCGTGGGAGAAGAGACCGGCCAGCCAGCGGGGCGCGGCCGCAAACGGCGCCATGTGGCCCAACAGGACGTAGACCGCCAGCACACCGCGCAACCCGTCCAGGCATTCCATCCGCCGCATGCGAGGAGTGTGAACACAGAGTCCTTAACAAGCCGCGAAGACTTGCAAGTGCCGCGGTGACGCGCTATCTAGGCGGGGAAATCATTCTCCGCTGTCTCAACGGTGGGTGGCCTTCACGGGCCGCCTTTTTCGTTTTGGGCGGTATTCTTCTGCACGAGGCTGCACTGGACGGTCTTATTTTGGACGGGAACGAACCGAACCATACCACTTTGGAAGCCCGGCTGGCCGCGCTCATCGCGCCGAAGCTGGACTACATGGGCTATGAGCTTGTCCGCGTCGCGGTGCTCGGCCGCGAACGGCCGACCGTGCAGGTGATGGCCGACCGTGCGGACGGCAGCCAGATTTCCGTCGAGGACTGCGAGCAGATCAGCCACGACGTCGGCGCGCTTCTGGATGTCGAAGACCCGATGCCCGGCACCTGGACGTTGGAGGTCAGCTCCGCCGGCATTGACCGGCCTCTGACCCGGGTCAAGGACTGGAATCGTTTTGCCGGCCACCAGGCCCGCGCCGAACTGCTGATCCCACTCGACGGACGCAAGCGGTTCTCCGGCATCGTGCTGGGGGCCGATCATGTTTCCGCCAGGATGCGCCTGGAGGACGGCACGGAAGTATCCTTGCCGCTGTCCGATATTCGACGTGCCAAACTCGTGCTGACCGACGCCTTGATCGAAGCCACCGCAATGCCGCCCCGGACGAACTGATCCGGTTGAACCCCATCGAGAGGCCGACCATGGATACCGCCATCGCACGCCCCGAACTGCTGCTGGTCGCCGACGCCGTCGCGCGGGAAAAGTCGATTGACCGCGAGGAAGTGCTGGAGGCGATGGAGCAGGCCATCCAGAAGGCTGGGCGCGCCAAATACGGGCACGAAAAGGACATCCGCGCCACGATCGACCGCAAGACCGGCGATGTTCGCCTGTCGCGCTGGACCGAAGCGGTGGAGACGGTAGAGAACGAAGAGACTCAGATTCCGCTGCACATTGCCAAGAAGTTCAAGCCGGATATCGAGCTGGGCCAGCACCTGGTCGACCCGCTGCCGCCGATCGATTTCGGCCGCATCGCCGCGCAGACCGCCAAGCAGGTGATCGTCCAGCGGGTGCGCGAGTATGAGCGCAAGCGCCAGTACGACGAGTTCAAGGACCGTGTGGGCGAAATCATCAACGGCGTCGTCAAGCGGACCGAGTACGGCAACCTGATGGTGGAACTCGGCCGGGCGGAGGCGTTACTGCGGCGGGATGAGTTGATCGCGCGGGAAAGCTTCCGCAACGGCGACCGCGTGCGCGCCTATATCTATGACGTCCGGGAAGAGCCGCGCGGTCCGCAGATCTTCCTGTCGCGCACCCATCCGGGTTTCCTCGCCAAGCTGTTCGCGCAGGAAGTGCCGGAAATCTACGACGGCATCATAGAGATCAAGGCCGTCGCGCGCGATCCCGGCAGCCGCGCGAAGATGGCGGTGATCAGCCGCGACAGTTCGATCGACCCGGTCGGTGCCTGCGTGGGTATGCGCGGTTCGCGGGTTCAGGCGGTGGTGCAGGAACTGCAAGGCGAAAAGATCGACATCATCCCGTGGAGTTCCCAGGCCGCGACCTTCGTCGTCAACGCACTGGCACCGGCCGAAGTCACCAAGGTCGTGCTGGACGAAGAAGCCGGGCGCGTCGAAGTGGTGGTGCCGGATGAGCAGCTTTCGCTGGCGATCGGACGGCGCGGCCAGAATGTCCGGCTCGCGTCGCAGCTGACCCGGTGGGATATCGACATCCTGACCGAGGCCGAGGAAAGCGAGCGGCGCCAGGAAGAATTCCGCCGCCGCTCCGGCCTGTTCGTCGAAGCGCTCGACGTGGACGACGTGATCGCCGGCTTGCTGGTGACCGAAGGGTTCAACACGATCGAGGAACTCGCCTTCACGCCGCTTGAGGAGGTCGCCGCGATCGAGGGGTTCGATGAGAACGTGGCGGAGGAACTGATCCGCCGCGCTGACAATTTCCTGACCCGGCGCGACAACGAGCTGACGGAGAAGCGGATCGGACTGGGCGTCTCCGACGACATCGCCGCGATCGAGGTGCTGACCCCGGCAATGCTGGTGGCACTGGGCGAAAAAGACGTGAAGAGCCTGGACGATCTCGGGGATCTGGCGTCTGACGAGTTGATCGAGATCGTCGGGGCCGACAAGATGGATGAGGCGACGGCCAACGACGTCATCATGGCCGCCCGGGCGCACTGGTTCGATGGCGAGGCCCCCTCCGAAGCGGCCGCCTCCGAAACGATCCAGGAGACTGGTCACGACTGAGTCCGATCTGCCCGATATCGACGAGACGGATCCAGACACCGGCCCGCTGCGCCGCTGCATCGTGACGCGCGCGCGGCTGCCGAAGGAACGCATGGTTCGTTTCGTCGTCGGCCCCGACCGGTCCATCGTGGCCGATCTGGCCGGGAAGCTGCCCGGCCGGGGAATCTGGTTGAGCGCCTCACGGGATGTGATAGAACCACCGGACGCCAGGGTGGACGCACGCCGCCAGCTTGAGCGTGCGTTCGCAAGGGCCGCTCGTGGTCCGGTTTCGGTGCCCCCCGATCTCCCAGACGTGCTTGAGGCGGCGCTGATCCGGCGGGTCGGCGATTTGCTGGGACTTGCCCGCCGAGCGGGGCAGGCGGTCGCCGGCTTCGACAAGGCGCGCGAATGGGTGCGGACCGGCCATGCTCGGCTGGTCTTCCAGGCGTCGGACGGCAGCGCGGCGGAGCGGAGCCGGTTCCTGTCCGGTGCCGCCCCCGCGGTCACGGTGCTGGACCCTTTGCCGGGCGATGCCCTGGGCCGGCTTTTCGGGCGGGACTATGTGGTGCACATAGCGATCGCACCCGGCCGGTTGGCCGAAAGCCTCGCTGTCGAGGCGGGGCGATTGGCAGGCTTGAGGCAGCAGCCTCGTGTGACGGATGGGCAGAAATCTGCCGGAATGAATGAAGCAGCGGGTGCCAACGGATAAAGCATGAGCGAAAGCAACGATCAGGACGGCGGCAAGAGCAGGCTCTCCCTGCGCCCGGCAGGGCGCCTCGAACTGGGGCGCACCGTCGACGCAGGCTCCGTGCGGCAGAGCTTCAGCCACGGGCGTTCCAAGGTTGTCCAAGTGGAGGTGCGCAAGAAGCGCGCACCCGCAGCGGCGAGCCCGTCGGCCGCCGCCGGTGCGCCCAGCGCGACGCCTTCGGGCACCGCACCGCTGGCACGCGGCGGTGCGCCCGCCGGACGGCCCGCACCCGGTGCCGGCCGGGCACTGACGGCGACCGAACAGGCCGCCCGGCAGAAAGCGCTGGTCGAGCAGCAGCGGGAGGCCGCGCGCCGAGAAGCCGAACGCCGGGAGCAGGAGAAGATCTCCATCCTCTCCGCTGCCGAGGAAGCGCGGCGCCGGGAAGAGGAAGCCCGCAAGGCAGCAGAGGAAGAATCCCGCCGCCAGGCCGAGGAAGAAGCGCAGCGCCAGCAGGATGCAGAGGCCGAGCGCGTCGCCGAAGCCAAGGCCGCGGCTGAAGGCGCGGCGGCACCCGCCCCCACGGCGCGTGCCGGCGATGCGGCGGCTACTCCGCCGGCGCCCTCGCGCCCGGCACGGCCAGGTGCCGCACCCGCGGCGGCACCGGGCGCCCCCGGCTCCGCGACGGAAACCTTGCGGCTGCGCCCGGGGACCAGGGCAGACGAGGACGACGACGCGCGCCCGGCACGCCGTCCCGGGGTCGGCATGCCACCGCGCAAGCCGCCGGTGGTTGCGCCGAAAAAGGGCCTCGATGATCGCCGCCGTGCCGGCCGTATCGACGTGCAGGCCGCCATCGAGGGTGAGGATGAGCGTGTCCGCTCGCTCGCCTCGGTCCGCCGCCAGCGGGAACGGGAACGCCGCCAGGCGGAACTGGAGCGTCTGCGCTCCGATCAGGTGAAAGTCGTGCGTGACGTCATTCTTCCCGAGCAGATTACGGTGCAGGAACTCGCCAACCGCATGGCGGCGCGCGCACCGGAGGTCATCAAGGCGCTGATGAAACTCGGCGTGATGGCGACCATCACACAATCGCTCGATGCCGACACGGCCGAACTCGTCGTGCAGGAATTCGGCCACCGCGTGCGGCGCGTGTCCGAGTCCGATGTCGAAATGGGTCTGGAAGGCGTGGCCGATACCGAGTCGGAGCTGGTCATCCGGCCACCCGTCGTCACCATCATGGGCCATGTCGATCACGGCAAGACATCGCTCCTGGATGCGCTGCGTTCCACCGACGTTGCCGCCGGGGAGGCTGGCGGCATCACCCAGCATATCGGCGCGTATCAGGTGCAGATGCACGGCGGCGAGCGCATCACCTTCATCGACACGCCCGGCCACGAGGCGTTCACCGCGATGCGCGCCCGCGGCGCCTCCGTCACCGACATCGTCATCCTGGTAGTGGCGGCCGATGACGGCGTGATGCCGCAAACCATCGAGGCGATCCGTCACGCCAAGGCGGCCAACGCGCCGCTGATCGTGGCGATCAACAAGATGGACAAGCCGGACGCCAACCCGAACCGCGTGCGCCAGGAACTGCTCAGCCACGATATCGTGGTGGAGGAGATGGGTGGCGAGACGCAGGACGTGGAAGTGTCGGCGGTCAAGAAGACCGGCCTCGACAAGCTGGAAGAGGCGATTCTGCTACAGTCTGAAATTCTCGATCTGAAAGCCAACCCGGACCGCACCGCGGAAGGGTCGGTCATCGAAAGCCGGCTGGACCGGGGCCGCGGACCGGTCGGCACCGTCCTGGTGCAGCGCGGCACGCTGAAGCAGGGTGACATCGTGGTGGCCGGGTCCGAATGGGGCCGTGTCCGTGCGATGCTGGACGACAAGGGCCGGCAGCTCGCCGAAGCGGGTCCGTCGATGCCGGTGGAAATCCTTGGCCTGAGTGGCGCCCCTTCGGCCGGTGAGCCGTTCGTCGTGGTCGAAAGCGAAAGCCGGGCACGCGAGATCACTGAATTCCGTGAGCGCCGGCAGCGGGAGAAGGCCGCCGGCGCGGCGGCCGGCGCGCGCGGCACGCTGGACCAGATGCTGGCACGCATCCAGGCCGGTGAGCAGAAGGAAGTCGCCGTCCTGATCAAGGCGGACGTGCAGGGCAGCGCCGAGGCGATCCAGGCCACGGTGCTCAAGCTGGCGCATGAGGAAGTGAAGGTCCGCGTTCTGCTCTCCGGCGTCGGCCAGATCACCGAAAGCGATGTCCAGCTCTCAAAGGCATCGAGCGCGGTGATCATCGCCTTCAATGTCCGGGCCACATCCCAGGCGCGCGAGATGGCGCAGCGCGAGGGCGTCGATATCCGCTACTTCTCGATCATCTACGAGGTCTCGGACGATATCGAGAAGCTGGTCAAGGGCAAGGTCGCCCCGAAGGCACGGGAGAGGTTCCTGGGCTACGCCGAGGTGCGCAAGGTCTTCAACATCACCAAGACCGGCAAGGTCGCCGGCTGCATGATCACCGAAGGCCTGGTAAAGCGTGGTGCCGGCGTGCGGGTGCTGCGCGACAATGTCGTAATCCATTCGGGCGAGCTGTCGCAGCTCAAGCGGTTCAAGGATGACGTGCGAGAGGTCGCACGCGGCTACGAATGCGGCCTGTCCTTCGCCAATTTCCACGACCTGCAGGAGGGCGACGTGGTGGAATGCTTCGAGACGGAGATGGTGCCGGGTTGAAGAAGCGCGAAGCGGGTCCTTCCCAGCGGCAGTTGCGCGTTGCGGAGGAAATCCGCCACGTGCTCGCGGGGATCTTCGGTCGCCACGAGTTTCGTGATCCCGAGCTTGCTGACGCGGCCATCACTGTGACGGAAGTCCGCATCGGCCCCGACCTGAAGCATGCCACGGTATTCCTTTCCCGCCTTGGCCGATCGGATGTCGATGCGCTGCTGCCGGCGCTCAAGCGCGCAAGCGCCTATCTGCGCGGTCAGGTCGCGCACGCGTTGCGTCTGCGCTATGCGCCGGAACTCAGTTTTCAGCCCGATCATGCACTGGCCTACGCGATGAAGATCGACCGGCTGATGCACGCGCCCGAGGTGGCGCGTGACCTGCAGAAGCCGGAGTGACGTCGGCCGATCCGCCCCGCTGCGCCGAGCAGGTCGATACTTTGCAATCCAGCGGCACGTGCGAGGCCGGTCGGGTCTGATATCATCCGGCGGGTTAGTGGGCGGCGGCGCGCCAAATCAAGACTGATACCAACGGTCATTCTTTATGGCCGTTGGTATCACACGGATTTCGGACGGGCGCGCCGTCGGCTACACCGTGTGGCAGCAGATCGCTTTCATCGCACTGGCCGGATTCCGGCACCTGAAGGAGACACCTCATGAACGATGCGGTTGCCATTCCGCTGAGCACGGAAAACATGCTGGCCGAAATCGACGGCCCGATCGGGTGGATGACCTTCAACAAGCCGGCGAGGCGCAACGCCGTGTCCCTGGACATGTGGCAGGCCATTCCCGAGATTCTCGATCGGTTCGAGCAGGATCCGGCGGTGCGCGTCATCGTTCTGAAGGGCGCGGGCGACGTGGCGTTTGTCTCGGGTGCCGACATCTCCCAGTTCGAGCAGGCGCGTTCTTCCCGCGAGTCCAATGAGCATTACGACCGCATCAGCGAGCAGGCCAGCCGGCGGCTGATCGAATGCGGCAAGCCGACCATCGCCATGATTCGCGGCTGGTGCATCGGCGGCGGACTTGCGATCGCAATTGGCTGCGACCTGCGAATTGCGACGGAGGGGTCCCGGTTTGGCATTCCGGCGGCGCGGCTGGGGTTGGGCTATGGGGCGCCCGGGGTCAAGAAGCTGATGGACGTCGTCGGCCCCTCCTTCACCAAGGAGATCTTCTTCACCGCTCGCCACTTCACCGCGGCCGAGGCGCTGGGCATGGGCCTGGTCAACCGGGTGGTGCCGGAGGCGGAGTTGGACTCCTATACGCGCGGCTATTGCGCGACGATCGCCGACAATGCGCCGATGACGATGCACGCGCTGAAGCGCACGGTGAATGAGCTGACACGGGGCGAGAAAGGCGACCTGGCCGCGGCTGAACGGCTGACCAAGGCCTGCTTCGACAGCCAGGACTATATTGAGGGTCGTCGCGCGTTCATGGAGAAGCGGCGGCCGCTGTTCCGCGGAGTCTGACCGGGGCCGGCCGGCGCGGGCGGCTGCCGATTCGGCCCGCATAGAGCCTGTTCGGTACGCCCGGCGTTGATTGCTGAAACCGCGAAACCCCCTCGGCCAGCAGTGCACCTGTTCGGTGCGCCCGGCGCCAATTGATTGCTTCAGGCAAGGCCGCCACACCAACCCGCGCGCCAGCCAGCCGGTCGGGCTCCTGCTGGGCATGGGCTCGGTTCTGCCGGCGCGGGCTGGGGCTCACGGGCCGCGGCGCAAGCGTTTGGCCCTCGACTGGCCCTGTCCTGGCCCCATCCGCCGGCAAAATGCGGCTGCAACGGCGAAGGAGGGCGCTCAGGTGACGCCTGATTTTGGTACGAGCGAGCACCAGAGCGGATCACGTGTCACAGAATGAGCAAATATTTCAATTTGTGCCGGATTCGACACCTGCGAGACGATGCGGCGCCGACGGCAGGAACGTCATGCGAACCAAACAGGACGTTCGAGGCGGCGCCGCCGAGGCAAGAGCGATTTGAATATTCCGGATGAAGGCGCGGCCGTTTTGCTTCCAAGGAAGCGCATGTATTCATTGTCGATCGGACAATATTCTGGGCTCCGACAAGAACCCCTACGGCGGCCTTTCGTATCTACTGACGATTGACACGAATCTGCTACATTGACTTCCTCGCTCCATTAAGACCGTGGGCCGACCCAGGCTCCCGCATAATCGGAATCGCAATGACTACCTGATCCCTCCATGGTTAATCCGCCGTGTCGTCAAAATTCATCGAGTAATACATCAAATATTTCGTATCAATTCTCTGACCCACAATTCGTTTACAAGCCAATCACGGAATGTTTTGCCATCGCTTTGGTGGTTCTGCCCTATACCTTTGCTGTGCGTCGAGGCATCCTTTTGCTGAATTTGGATGGTTACCGAATCAAGATTTTGGTTGCAAAAATTTGGTACACATCCATAATTCAGACGCTTCGGTGATGGGATGTCGGGGCTGCCCGCAGGGCATGGACGGAGAGAATAATGCCTGTAACAGTACCCGGTACCTCTGCCGGCACCCCAGTAACGGTCTCGTCCGGGTCCGGTGATACGCTGGGCCTGGCGTCGCAGATCGGTGCCGCGCTTACGTCCCTCCAAGATTCCAACAACCTGCTCGTGCAGGACGACACTGGGGGGACAATTCCCGCGGCGCCGACCACCGGCGGCGGCACCCAGACGGAAATCATTCTGGACAGCCAGGGCGGGATCAACGCGTCGATCCCCGGTGGCTGGAACTACGTGGTGGACACCAGTACCGCTCCATCCACGCTCTCCGGCGCGAACACCACCATCATCAGCGGCGATGCCGGTGGCTCCTTCACGGTGTCCGGTACCAGTACGGTCGCGGCGTCGGGTGGCAACAACACCATCACCGCGAGCGGCAACTATGAGGTATCCGCCGGATCCGGGAACGATGTCTTTTTCGCGACCGGGACAGGCACCGTTGCCGGGGGCGGCGGGTCCAACACCGTGGTCGCGTCCAACGGCAACCTTGTCCTGTCGAGCGGTTCCAACGACCTGATCGTCTCCGGTTCCGGCAACAACACCATCATGGCCTCCGGTTCCCAGGCCGGCATCCTGGGTGGCGACGGCACGCTCACGGCGTCGATCAGCGGCAGTCAGGCAACGGTGTCGGCGGGCAATTCCAGCATCAATGTCACGACCGGTGGCAGCTCCGGGGTCGTGTTCGGCGGAATCGGCAGCTCCGCCGGGTCCATGTCGGTGACCGATACCGGCAGCAACGACACCATCGCGACCTTCGACTCGTCCGGTTCGGTCAACGCGCAAGGCGACAGTGCCTTGATCGCCGGCGGGTCCGGCTCACTTACCCTCACCGTCGGCGGGTCGAACAACACCGTCCTGGGCGGCACCGGCAGTGAGACCGTCACGGCCAGCGGCAACGCCCTGGTGTTTGGCGGCACCGGCCCGCTGCAATTCGTCGGCGGCGCGGGCACCGCGACCGTGGTCGGCACGACCGGTGGTAACGAGCAGGTCACCGTCGGTGGCGGCGGCATCGTGTTCTCCGCCGGCAGCGACAACAATTCGACGATCACCAGCGGGGCGGGCACCGCAACCCTGTTCGGCGGGTCCGGCAGCGTCGTCAACTTTGTGGGCAACCAGGCCGGCGCCCTCATGCTGGCTGCGTCCGGCAATGAGACCCTGAACGCCAGCGGCTCCTCCACCTCCAACCTGATGGCCGGCGGGACGAACGCGAGCAACGCCGTCCTCATGATCGGCGGCAGCGGCGCGGACACCCTGCTTGCCGGTGCCGGGACCGATACGATGACAGGCGGCGCGGGCAACAATATTTTCGCCTTCTTCGAGGGTGCGACCGGCGGGCACCACGATTTCATCACCGATTTCAATGCCAACGACTCGGTCTACCTCATCGGATACGACCAGAGTCAGAGTGCCTCCAGCCTGGAAAAGAACGCCTCGGTGGGTGCGGGCGGCGTGACACTGACCCTGTCGGACAGCACGCAGATCACCTTCAGCAACCTCTCCAGCACCAGCGCGCTGGATGGTCACATCCTCTACGGGCCCAAGTCGGCCTGATCATCGCTGCCACTGCACCATGCGAGGCCCCGGTTTCCGGGGCCTTTGCATTTGGAGCGTGATCATCGGAGGTGGCATCCCCGGAGATGTGAATCACGCGACCAAACAACTCGCGTGATCGTCGGAGGTGGACTCGCCGGAGGCGTCAATCACGCGATCAGGCG